>DASTGH010000063.1:0-5764 GCA_035719345.1 Anaeromyxobacteraceae bacterium | reverse complement strand
GGCCGAGGAGCGCGAGGCGCGGCCCGCACGCGGGGCACGCGTTCGGCTCCGCGTGGAAGCGGCGGCTCGCCGGGTCCTCGTACTCCGCCCTGCAGGCGGCGCAGAGCGTGAACGCCGCCATCGTCGTCCCCGGCCGGTCGTAGGGGACCTCGCGCACGATGGTGTAGCGGGGGCCGCAGTCGGTGCAGTTGATGAAGGGATAGCGGTGGCGCCGGTCGGCGGGATCGAACAGCTCGCGCAGGCAGGCTTCGCACGTGGCCGCGTCGGGCGGGATGGCGGCGCGCGTCCGGGGGCCCGCCGCCGTGGCCTCGACGCGGAAGGCGCGCTCGCCGCGCGCGGGCAGGGGCGACACCTCCACCGCGTCGATCCGGGCGAGCGGCGGCGCACCCGAGCGCAGGACCTCGGGGAAGCGGCCCACCGCCGGCGCCGGGCCCTCCACCTCGATGAACACGCCCGCGCCGTCGTTGCGGACGAAGCCGGCGAGCCCCGCGCGCAGCGCCAGCCGGTACACCGTCGGGCGAAAGCCGACGCCCTGGACCGCGCCCTGGACGCGGATCGCGCAGCGCACCGTCGTCTCCCGCTCCACCTGCTGCTCCCCCGTGTCCCGGGCGCTCCCCGGGCCGCCGACCACTCGGCGCTCGCGCGCGCCCCACGCGCGCCTCCTGGGCGCGCGTCCGACGTGACGGTGTGCACGCCGGCGCGGCGCGACCCTGGCTGCACCCTCTTTTCGGCACGCTTGGCGCAAGGGCCCCGGGGTCACCACGCTTGGCTCGTGCACGAGCTCGCCATCGCCGAGGGCGTCGTGGAGGTGGTCGCGGAGCGGATCGGCGCCGCGCGCGCGGTGCGGGTGATCCTGAGGGTGGGGAGGCTGACCTGCGTCGAGCCGGACGCCGTCCGCTTCTGCTTCGAGGCCTGTGCGCGCGGGACGCCGGTGGAGGGCGCCGCGCTCGAGATCGTCGACGTCCCGGCGCGGGCGCGCTGCCGGACCTGCGGGGCGCCGGAGCTCGAGGTCGACGCCCGCATCCCGCTGTGCGCGTGCGGCAGCGCCGACCTCGAGGTCGTCTCGGGCGAGGAGCTGTCCGTCGCCGCCGTGGAGGTCGCCTGACATGTGCGCCACCTGTGGCTGCTCGGCTCCGGGCCCGGAAGGAGAACGGCACGAGCACGAGCACGGCGGCGCGGCGCACGCGCACCCGCCGGCCAGGCTCGCGCCCTGGCCGCCGGTGGGCGGCCGGCGCATCCTGGCGCTCGAGCAGGAGGTGCTCGGGAAGAACGATCGCGTGGCCGCCGAGACCCGGGCCTGGCTGCGAGCGCGCGGCATCGTGGCCCTGAACGTGGTCAGCTCGCCGGGGGCAGGGAAGACGACGCTGCTGGAGCGGACCATCCGCGACCTGGCCGCCGAGGTCCCCATCGGCGTCATCGAGGGGGATCAGGAGACGCCGCTCGACGCCGACCGGATCCGGGCCACCGGGTGCCCGGCCGTCCAGGTGAACACCGGGCGCGGTTGCCACCTCGACGCCACCATGGTCCGGGAGGCGCTCGGGGAGCTCGACCTCCCGCGCGGCGCGCTCCTCCTCGTCGAGAACGTCGGGAACCTCGTCTGCCCCGCACTCTTCGACCTCGGCGAGCGCGCCAAGGTGGTGGTGGCGTCGACGCCGGAGGGCGAGGAGAAGCCGCTCAAGTATCCGCACATGTTCCGGGCGAGCAGCCTCGCCCTCCTCAACAAGATCGACCTCGCGCCGCACCTGGGCTTCGACGCCGGGCGCCTCGCCGCCTGCGCGCGCCAGGTGAACCCGCGCCTCGAGGTCCTCGAGGTGTCGGCCCGCCGCGGCGACGGCCTGCATGCGTGGTACGCCTGGATCCGCGCGCGGCTCGCGGAGGCGCGGGCGGCGCCTCCCACCTGACGCGTCGCCGTCACCCCCGGCGGGGAAGCACGTCCGGCGGCACGGACGGCGGTCCCTGCGCCGGTATGCGCCGGTCGCCGCGCATGGCCAATTCTCGGACGAGGCGTCGCGATGCACGCCGGCGAGGAGGAGGGGGAGCGCCATGGCCGAGGCGAGCAAGGGCGTCGAGGAGGTCCACATCCTGTGGATCTCGGAGGGGATGAGCTGCGACGGCGACACGGTCTCGGTCACCGCCGCCTCGCAGCCGGCGATCGAGGACGTGGTGCTCGGGCTCGTCCCCGGCCTGCCCAAAGTCCACCTCCACAACAAGGTCCTCGACTTCTCCCTCGGAGGCGAGGACTACCTCGGCGTCTTCCGCAAGGCGGCGCGGGGCGAGCTCGGCGCGCCGTTCGTGCTCGTCATCGAGGGCTCGATCCCGAACGAGCAGATCAACGGCGAGGGGTTCTGGACGTCGTTCGGCAACCGGGAGGACGGGCAGCCGAAGACGATCAACGAGTGGATCGACGAGCTCGCGCCGCGGGCCTGGGGCGTGGTCGCGATCGGCACCTGTGCCACGTACGGCGGCATCCACGCCATGTCCGGGAACCCCACCGGCTGCATGGGGCTCGCCGACTACCTGGGCTGGGATTTCCGCTCGGCCGGTGGTCTACCCATCGTGAACGTGCCGGGCTGTCCGGTCCAGCCGGACAACTTCATGGAGACCCTGACCTGGCTCCTCTACCAGGCGGCCGGCAAGAACCCCGTCATCCCGCTCGACGACCAGCTCCGCCCCACCTGGCTCTTCGGGAAGACCGTGCACGAGGGCTGCGACCGGGCCGGCTACTACGAGCAGGGCCAGTTCGCGCGCGACTACAACTCGCCCAAGTGCCAGGTGAAGGTCGGGTGCTGGGGCCCGGTCGTGAACTGCAACGTGCCCAAGCGCGGCTGGATGGGCGGCATCGGCGGTTGCCCGAACGTCGGCGGCGTGTGCATCGGCTGCACCATGCCGGGCTTCCCGGACAAGTTCATGCCGTTCATGGACGAGCCGCCGGGGGGGACGGTCTCGTCCACGCTGGTGAACGTCTACGGAAAGCTCATCCGCTCGCTCCGCGAGATCACGAACGCCACGCTCAACCGGGAGCCGCGCTGGCGCCACGACCGGCCCGCGCTGACGACGGGCTACGACCCGCGCTGGGGAAGCCACCATGGACCGCTGCGGCACGGCCCGCAGCACGAGGAGCGCGGGGGCGAGCCGGAGCCGCGGTCGCGGCAGCCGGACCCGGGGCACCCCTAGCAGCGTCCGAGGAGAGAGCATGGAAGCGAACGTCGGCGCGCAGCCCGAGCGCAAGCTCGTCGAGATGGCGTGGGACCCGATCACCCGCATCATCGGCAACCTCGGCATCTACACCAAGATCGACTTCGCGAACCGCGAGGTGGCGGAGTGCAAGAGCACGTCCTCGATCTTCCGCGGGTACAGTGTCTTCATGAAGGGGAAGGATCCCCGCGACGCCGGCTTCATCACCAGCCGCATCTGCGGGATCTGCGGCGACAACCACACCACCTGCTCGGTCTACGCGCAGAACATGGCGTACGGCATCAAGATGCCGCCGCTGGCCGAGTGGATCATCAACCTGGGCGAGGCCGCCGAGTACATGTTCGACCACGCCATCTTCCAGGACAACCTGGTGATGGTCGACTTCTGCGAGCGGATGGTGAAGGAGACGAACCCGCGCCTGCTGGAGCGCGCCGAGCAGGCGCCGGCCCCGCACGCCGAGATCCACGGCTACCGGACGATCGCGGACATCATGCGGTCGTACAACCCGTTCACGGGAACCATGTACCGCGAGGCGCTCAGGATGAGCCGCCTCACCCGCGAGATGTTCTGCCTGATGGAGGGGCGGCACGTCCACCCGTCGACGGTCTATCCGGGTGGCACCGGGACGGTGGCCACGCCCCAGCTCTTCACCGACTACCTCTCGCGCCTGCTCCAGTTCCTCGACTTCGCCAAGAAGGTGGTGCCGCTCAACGACGACCTGCTCGACTTCTTCTACGAGGCGCTGCCCGGCTACGAGCAGGTGGGGAACCGCCGCGTGCTCCTCGGCTGCTGGGGCTCGTTCCAGAACCCCGACGTCTGCGACTACCGGTACAAGACGATGACGAAATGGGGCCGCGCCATGTACGTGACCCCGGGCGTCGTCGTCGACGGGAAGCTCGTCACCACCGACCTCGTCGAGATCAACCTCGGGATCCGGATCCTGCTCGGCAGCTCGTACTACGACGACTGGGAGGCGGAGCAGACGTACGTGCAGGAGGACCCGCTCGGCAATCCGGTCGACAAGCGGCACCCCTGGAACCAGACCACGATCCCGAAGCCGCAGAAGCGCAACCTGGAGGGTGGCCCGTACAGCTGGGTGATGAGCCCCCGCTGGCTCGACCGCCGCACCGGCGATCACCTCGCACTCGACACCGGCGGCGGCCCGCTGGCGCGCCTGTGGGCGACCGCGCTGGCGAAGCTCGTCGACACGCCCTACGTGAAATCGACCGGGACGAGCGTCACCATCGACCTCCCGCGCACCGCGTCGCTGCCGGAGACCCGGCTCGAGTGGAAGGTGCCGAGGTGGGCAAACACCATCGAGCGCACCCGCGCCCGCGCCTACTTCATCGCGTACGCCGGCGCCATGGCGGTCTGGTTCCTCGAGCGGGCGATGGACCTCATCCGCCAGGGCGACGTCAAGGTCTTCGAGAACTTCGACGTGCCGTCGGACGGGATCGGCTGCGGGTTCCACGAGGCCGTCCGCGGCGTGCTCTCGCACCACCTCGTCATCCGCGACGGGAAGATCGCGAACTACCACCCGTACCCGCCGACCCCATGGAACGCGAGCCCGCGCGACCGCTACGGGACGCCGGGTCCGTACGAGGACGCGGTGCAGGGGCTCCGCATCTTCGAGGAGAACGGGCAGGAGGGGTTCAAGGGCATCGACATCATGCGCACGGTGCGGAGCTTCGATCCCTGCCTCCCGTGCGGCGTCCACATGTGGCTCGGGCCGGGGCGCGTCCTCGAGCAGCGGCACTCGCCCATGCTCGGCCTGGGCGGGAGGTGAGCCATGGCGCGGAAGGCGCGGCTGTTCGCGAACCTGAAGGTGGGCAAGGCGCAGACGCACCCCTCGAAGCCCTCGCACGTCGCCGGCGTGCGGGAGGGCAACCGGCGCGGGAACATCGATCGCGAGGCCGGCGTCCACCAGGATCCGGAGGATCCGCGGTTCGCCACCGGCACCGCCGAGCGGTCCACCGGGATCAACGCCCGCGCCCGGAACCCGATCGATCCGCGCATGCCGAACCTCTCCCCGGCCTAGGGCGCCTCCATGGCTGACGACGTCCGGAGCGCGAGCGACGCGATCGCGCGACTGCTCGAGGAGGTCCGCGGCATGGCGGGTCCCTCGACGTGGGCCCGGGTCGAGGAGCTGATGCGGCAGGTGCTGGCGCTGTACGGCGCGGGGCTGGAGCGCGTCCTCGCCCTGGCCTCGGAGGCGGGAGCGGGCGATGCGGCGCTCGCCGACCGCCTCGCCGCCGACGAGCTCGTGTCGAGCCTGCTCCTCCTGCACGGGCTCCATCCGGTGCCGGCGCGGGAGCGCGTGGCGCGCGCGCTCGCGGCGCTCCACGAGAGGCTCGGCGACGGCGTGATGCTGGAGCTGTCCGCGATGGGCGCTGACGGCGTCGTCCGCGTGCGCGCCGGCGTGGGGCCCGACCAGCGGTGCGGGTTCTCCGCCGCTGCGCTGCGGCGCACCGTCGAGCAGGCCGTCGTCGAGGCTGCGCCGGAGGTCGCGGGCGTCGCCGTGGACGGCCTCGGTGCGGCCGCGGGACCGGAGCCGCTCGTGTCCATCGGC
>DASTGH010000062.1:0-7939 GCA_035719345.1 Anaeromyxobacteraceae bacterium | reverse complement strand
ACCTTCCGCGCGACCGCATCGGCCGGCCCCGGCGTGGCGACAGGCGCGGAGACCGGCTTCGTCACCGGCGCAGGCACGGCCGCAGCAACGGGCCTGGCGATCGCTGCGGGTGCAGGCTTCGCAATCGGAGCCGCTGCCAGGTCGGGCCGGTGCTGCCGCACGACCCCGACCGCCTCGGATCCCGTCGTCGCCCGCGTCGTCGCCATCGTCGCCGCGAAGACCGGCTACCCAGCCGACCTCCTCGACATGGACCTCGACCTCGAGGCCGACCTCGGCGTCGACACCGTGAAGCAGGCGGAGACCTTCGCCGCCGTCCGCGAGGAATGGAGCATCCCTCGCCAGGAGAACCTGAAGCTCCGCGACTTCCCGACGCCCCGGCACGTCGTCGGGTTCGTGCGGCAGCACCGGCCGGACCTCGCAGCGGCACCGGCCGCACCCGTACCCGCAGCCGCGGCCGCACCCGTACCCGCGCCCGCATCCGCATCCGATCCCGTCTCCGCCCGCGTCGTCGCCATCGTCGCCGAGAAGACAGGCTATCCCTCCGACCTCCTCGACATGGACCTCGACCTCGAGGCAGACCTCGGCGTCGACACCGTGAAGCAGGCGGAGACGTTCGCCGCCGTCCGCGAGGAGTGGAGCATCCCGCGCCAGGAGAACCTGAAGCTCCGCGACTTCCCGACGCTCCGGCACGTGGTCGGGTTCGTCCGGCAGCACCGGCCGGACCTGGCCGCGGCGCCATCTTCCTTCGGGTTCGACGGCCGTTCGGCCGACGAACCCTCGCGTCCCCGCCCCTCGCTGCCCAAGGGCAGCGAGGGGTCCTCCCCGTCCCCGACCCCGACCTCGACCTCGACCGCGTCGGACCCCATCTCCGCCCGCGTCGTCGCCATCGTCGCCGAGAAGACCGGCTACCCGGCCGACCTCCTCGACATGGACCTCGACCTCGAGGCCGACCTCGGCGTCGACACGGTGAAGCAGGCCGAGACCTTCGCCGCCGTGCGCGAGGAGTGGTCGATCCCGCGCCAGGAGAACCTGAAGCTCCGCGACTTCCCGACGATCCGGCACGTGGTCGGGTTCGTCCACACGCACCGGCCGGACCTGTCCTCGACCTCGACCTCGACCTCGACCTCGACCTCGACCTCGACCGCGACCTCGACCTCGACCTCGTCCCCGACTCCGCAGGCCGACCCGCTCGCGCACGCCGATCAGGCCGCCCGTAGAGTCGCGACGCCGGTCCTGCGCCCGCCGCTCGACCTGTGCAAGGAGACGGGCGTGAGGCTCGCCGCAGGCGTCCGGGTCGTCGTCGCCGGCGGCGCCGTCGGGCCGGCCGTGGCCCGGGAGCTCGCCGAGGTGGGCGCGACGCCACTCGCGCTCGACCCGCGCCTGCCCACCGACGAGCTCGTCGCCACCCTGCGCGGATGGCTGGCGGAGGGGCCGATCCACGGCGTCTTCTGGCTCGCCGCGCTCGAGCCGGAGGCCCGCCTCGACGAGCTCGCCGTCGCGGCCTTCCGCGACCGGACCCGCGCGCTCGTGAAGAACCTCGCCGCCGCGATGCGCGCGCTCTACGGGAGCGTCGCCGGCCCCGGCGCGTTCCTCGTCGCCGCGACGCGCCTCGGCGGCCTCTTCGGCCTGGGCGACGACGGGACCGACGCCCCGCTCGGCGGCGCCGTCCAGGGCTTCGTCAAGGCCTACAAGCGCGAGCGCCGCGACGCGCTGGTGAAGGTGGTCGACTTCGCCGCCGACACCGGCGAGGGCGAGATCGCCGAGGCGCTGGTGGCCGAGGCGCTCGCCGATCCGGGCGTGGTCGAGGTCGGGCGGCGCGCCGGCGCGCGCTGGTCGATCGGGCTCGACGTGCGCCCGGTGCAGCCCTCGCCCGAGGTCCGGCTCGACCGCGACACCGTGTTCGTCGTCACCGGCGCGGCCGGCGGCATCACCAGCGCCATCGTCGCCGACCTCGCCGCCGCGAGCGGCGGGACGTTCCACCTCCTCGACCTGGTGGCGCCGCCGCCGGCCGGCGACGCGCACGTCGCGCTCTTCCGCGCCGGGCGCGAGAAGCTGAAGGAGGCGCTCATCGCCGAGGCCAAGGCGCGCGGCGAGAAGCCGACGCCCGTCGCCATCGACCGCCAGATCATGGCCATCGAGCGGCAGGAGGCGGCGCTGCGCGCCATCGCCAGCGTCGAGGCTGCCGGCGGCACCGCCCGCTGGCACGCCGTGAACCTCCTCGACGACGCCTCGGTCGCGTCCGCCGTGTCGGCCATCGGCCAGGCGAACGGCCGGATCGACGTGCTGGTGCACGCCGGCGGGATCGAGATCAGCCGCGCGCTCTCCGACAAGCCCGACGACGAGTGGGCGCGCGTCTTCGACATCAAGGTGGATGGGTTCGCCTCGCTGCTGCGCGCGGCGAAGGACCTGCCGCTGGGCGCGACCGTCGTCTTCAGCTCGGTCGCCGGCCGCTTCGGCAACGCCGGCCAGACCGACTACAGCGCCGCCAACGCCTGCCTCTGCGCCATGTCGCGCTCGCTGCGCCGCACGCGGCCGGGCACCCGCGCCGTCGCCATCGACTGGACGGCCTGGGGCGGCATCGGCATGGCCACCCGCGGCTCGATCCCGAAGATCATGGAGGCGGCCGGCATCGACATGCTCGCCCCCGAGGTCGGGATCCCGACGGTGCGCCGCGAGCTCGCCGCCGGCGCGGCCGACGAGATCGTCGTCGGCGGCCGCCTCGGCATGATGGTCGAGGAGTGGGACGCGACCGGCGGGCTGGACCTCGGGAAGGCGCAGGCGCGGCTCGCCGCGCTGGGTCACCCGTTCACCATGGTGGGCGAGCCGAAGGGCGCGTTCCTCCACGGCGGGCTCGTCGTCGAGACGCGCCTCGATCCGGCCGAGCAGCCGTTCCTGTTCGATCACCGGATCGAGGGCGTGCCGGTCCTGCCCGGCGTCATGGGGGCCGAGGCGTTCGCCGAGGTGGCGAGCCTGCTCTGCCCCGGCGCGGTCCTCACCGGCGTGCGCGACGTCGAGTACCTGCTGCCGTTCAAGTTCCACCGCTCGCAGCCCGCCACCGTGCACCTCGCCGCCACCGGGCGCCCCGGCGCAGACGGCGCGGTCGTCGTCGACGTCCAGCTCGGCTCGCGCCTGCAGCCGCGGGCGGACCTGCCGGTCCAGGAGCGGCTGCACTTCCGCGGTCGCGCCGTGCTGGAGCGCACGACGCCCGCCCCGAGGACGGTGCCGTTCCACGTGCCGCAGCAGGTGACGGTCGACGCCGACGCCATCTACCGCGTCTACTTCCACGGCCCCGCGTACCAGGTGCTCGACGGCGTGCGCCTCGAGGACCGCTACGCCATCGGCGTCATGCGGCCCGAGCTGCCGCCGAATGCCAGGCAGGCCGGCGCCGCCGAGCTCGTCTTGCCCCGGCTCGTCGAGCTGTGCTTCCAGACCGCCGGCATCGGCGACATCGTGCAGCGCCGGATCTTCGGGCTGCCGGCGGCCATCGAGGCGGTGCGCATCCTCGCGGCGCCCGACCCCGGGACCCGGCTCTACGCCGAGGCCACCCCGCGCGAGGGCGACGACGGCTTCGACGCGCGCGTCGTCGACGCCGAGGGCCGCGTCTACGTCGAGCTGTCCGGCTACCGCACCGTGGCCGTGCCCGGCATGGAGTCTGCGATCGAGCCGCTCGCCTCCGCGATGGAAGGAGCCGCCCATCCTCCACTGGTCGCTCACGAGCCCGCCGCCCCGCGGGACGGCGTGCCCCGCCGCTGAGGCGTCGCTGTCGGCCGCCGAGCGCGCGCGCCTCGCGGCCTTCCGGGTGCCGAAGCGGCGCGACGACTGGCTCGCCGGCCGGGCCGCGGCGAAGTCGGTCGTCGCCGCGGCCCTGGGTGAGGGCGCCTCCGCGGAGCGCGTCCTCACCGCGATCGAGATCGCGGCCGATCCGGGTGGCGCGCCGTACGCCCGGGTCGCGGCCGAGGCGGGCGTCCTCGCCGGCCACCCCGCCGGCGCGCGGCTGCCGGTGGCCGTCTCCATCACGCACGCCGAGGGGCGCGCGGCCGCCGCCGCCGAGCGCTGCGACGTCCCGGGAGCGCCGGCGATCGGGATCGACCTCGGCCTCGTCGAGCCGCGCTCGCCCGCCTTCGTCGAGACGTTCTTCACGGAGGAGGAGGCGCGCTGCGTCCGCGACGCTCCCCCCGCGGAGCGCGAGCTGCGCGCGAACCTGGTCTGGTGCGCCAAGGAGGCGGTCCTGAAGGCGCTCGGCGTCGGGCTCACCGTCGACACGCGCCAGCTCCGCTGCCTGCCGGACGGCGCGGACGCCGATGCCGGGGCGTGGCCGCTCTCGCCCCCCGACGCGTCGTGGCGACCCTTCGCCGTCCGATGCAGCTCGTCGCTCCTGGACCGGCCCCGGACCCTGCGCGGGGCCTGGCGCACGCTCCCCGGCTTCGTGCTCGCGCTCGCCCGGGCCACCGTCCCCTGACGTCCGCCGCGGGCGTCCGCACCTTAGGTGTGGAGAGGAGCGGGCCATGGGACGCCGTGGATTCGCCGCGATGATCGCCGCAGCAGCCGTGGCCGGCGCTCCGGGCGCGGCGCGAGGGGAGCCGGGGTCGGGCGCGATCGCCGCGGAGGTGCTCGGGTGGCTGCACCGGACGAACTCGGCCGCCATCGAGGGCGGCGAGCTCGCGGCGCAGAAGTCGACCTCCGCCAGGGTGAGGCAGCTCGCCGCGCAGCTCGTCGGCGACCACACCGCCCTCGAGCAGGAGGTGGGCGCGCTGGCGGCGGCGCACGGCCTCGAGCTCCCCGGGACGGGCGCGAGCGCGCCCGGGGACGACGCCTCGCAGGGGCTCGCCGCGCTCGAGGACCTCCGCGGCGGAACCTTCGACGCGGCGTTCCTGAGGTGGGTCGCCGATCAGGGGCGGCAGGGCGCGACCCAGGCGCGGAGCGCGCAGGCGCGGGCGCAGCAGTCCCGGGAGCCGGCGCTCACGGCGCTCCTCGACAGGCTCGCGCCGCAGCTCGAGGCGCGCGCGCAGGCGGCGCGCGCGGCGCAGCGCCCGGTGGCGGCGCGGACCCCGCCCTCCGCGCGGAGGCGGTCGTCCCACTGACGCCGGAGTCGGCCCGACGCGTCCGCGGTAGACTGCCCGCCGATGACCGACACGAGCGGGAAGAGCGGCGCGCCCCTGCGGCTCCACGGCGCGGCGAGCACGGTGGACGGCCTGGTCCGCTTGCACGCCGAGGCGGTGCAGCGCCGCACCGGCCTCGCGCTGGCCGTGGACCGGAGCAACGCCGGGAAGGGCCTCGCCGACCTGGTCCAGGGACGCTGCGACCTGGCGCTCGCCTCCGCCTCGCTCGAGGCCACGGTGTCCGCGGCGCGGGCGGCCGGCCTGGCCGGCGAGCTGCCCGATCTCCGGCTGCACGTCGTCGCCACCTCCGAGGTCGTCTTCGTCGTGCACCCCTCGAACCCGGTGAAGGCGCTGACCTGGGAGCAGCTCCGCGACGTCCACACCGGGAAGGTGGCGCGCTGGAGCGACCTGGGCGGCCGCGACCAGCCGATCGCCGTCTTCACCGACGCCGCCGCCAGCGCCACCCGCGCGCTGGTGAGGCAGGTGGTGCTCGGCGGCGCGGAGTACGGCCCGGGCGCGGTCGCGCTCGCCGCGGTGAAGGACGTGAACGAGCGCGTCGCCGCCACCCTCGCAGCGATCGGGGCCCTCGGCCTCGAGTTCGTCGACCCGGCGCGCGTGGCGGTGGTCCAGACCCGAAAGGTGGAGCGGCCGCTCGCGTTCGTGTCGATCGGGCCGCCCGCGCCGGAGGCGCAGCGGGTCATCGACGCCTTCCGGGACGCCGCGAGCGGCGGGCGCTGAGCGGGCCGGGCGCGCCCGTGGCGGCGGAACGCCGCGCTTGACGGCGCGCACGGGCGGGCGGACCGTGGTGGGGCCACCGCCGCGGGGAGGTGACGCATGCGGGCCCTCGTCCTGAACGGCGCCGTCGCGCTGCGCGGCCTCGCCGATCGCGTCGAGGACGCGCTGTGCCGCGCGCTCGAGGCGAGGGGGTACGGCGTCCTCCGCCGCGACCTCGCGGTGCTCGACGTCCCCGACTGCCGCGGCGACTTCGGCTGCTGGACCACCACGCCCGGCGTCTGCCTGCAGCCCGGGCCGCACCGCGAGCTGGCGCCCGCGCTCATCCGCAGCGACCTCGTCGCCTGGGTGACCCCCGTCACGTTCGGCGGACCGTCCTCGTGCCTGAAGCGCCACATGGACCACTGGATCCCGCTCGTCTCGTCCCGCTTCAGCATGGTGCGCGGCGAGACCCACCACGCCCCGCGCTACCCAGGGTTTCCGGCCCTGCTCGCCGTCGGCATCCTCGAGGCGCCCGACCCCACCTCGGCGGCCGTGTTCCGGAGGATCGTCCGGCGCAACGCGCTCAACATGCACGCGCCGCGCGTGGCGAGCCCGTGTCTCCAGCGCGAGGACGTGGCGCGCGCGCCGGAGCTCGCCGGGGCGTGGCTCGACGAGCTCGCGACCTCCGACCCGCCCTCCTCCGGGCCCCTCGACCTCACCCCGCTGGCCGACCTCCCGCCGGTGAAGCCCGCCCGCGTCCTCCTGCTCACCGGCAGCCCGCGCGGCGCTGCCAGCGCCTCGGCGGCGCTCGCCGGCGCCGTGAGGGCCGGGCTGGAGCGCCGCGGTATCGCCGTCGAGGTGGAGGCCCTGCACGCTGCCCGGCGCGAGGACCGTACGCTGCGCCGGGTGGCCGCGGCGCTGTGGGCGAGCGACGCGGTGGGGCTCGTCGCGCCGCTCTACGTCGACGGCTTCCCCGGGCCGGTGGTGGCGGCGCTGGAAGCCCTGCACGCGCAGCGCCCCGCCGCGGCGGAGGCCCGTCCGCGCCTCTTCGCCATCGTGAACTGCGGGTTCCCCGAGGCGGCTCACGCCCACACGGCGCTGGCCGTGGCCCGCCTCTTCGCCGCCGGCTCGGGGCTCGACTGGATCGGCGGCGTGGCGGTGGGCGGCGGGGGCATGTTCGCGGGGAAGCCGCTCGCCGAGCAGGGCGGACGCGCCCGGAACGTCGCGCGCGCGCTCGCGCTCACCGCCGACGCGGTCGCGCGCGGGGGGACCGTGCCGGCGGAGGCGAGCCGGCTCGCCGCGACCCTGCCCATCCCGGCCTGGCTCTACCGGCTGCTCGCCGACCGCGGCTTCCGCGGCGAGGCGCGGCGGCGCGGCGCGATCGCGCACCTCGACGAGCGGCCGTACGAGCCGTGAGGCGGGCGCGAGGCTCGCTCACGAGCCCCCGGTCCGCTCCATCCCGGCGCGCGCGTCGCGCCGCCACGCCGCGGCGTCCGGCTCGCTCGCCTGCGCCGCCGCCTCCGCCAGCGCCGCAGCCCGGGCGTAGGCGGCCCGCGCCTCCGCGCCCTGCTCGTTCTTCTCCAGCGCCTCGCCCAGCGCCAGCTGGTTCTCGGCCACGTCGGGGAAGAGCTTCACCGCCTCGCGCGCCTCGCCCACCGCCGCCTCGGGGTCGCCCGGGCCCAGGGGCCAGCCCGGCGCGCGCGCCAGCACCAGGGCGAGCACGCGGTGCGGCCCGGCCTGGTCGAGCGCAGGCGCCGCCGCGCTCGCCTTGCGGAGCAGCTCCACCATGTGCTTCAGCGCGTCGACGCCGGTGGCGCTCCGCTCGCGCGCCTGCTGCCCGAGCGCGATGGCGAGGCGGTAGTCGCAGGCCGGCTCCGACGGCGCGCGCCGCTGGCACCACTGGCCGAGCTGCACCCCTTCCCCGGCCAGCTTGCCGCGCGCATCCCCGTCCTTCTCGCGCTCGAGCTGGAAGGTGATGGCGCGCATGGCGCCGAGGAGGCCGTCCACGCGCCCCTCGTCGGCCGCCGCGGCGTCGAGGTAGAGCGCGTGGGCGTTCGCGGCCTCGCCCGGCTCGGTGCGGCGGGCCCAGGCGGCGTCGCCGGCGCGCACCAGCTCGTCCGCGCTCC
>DASTGH010000061.1:0-5597 GCA_035719345.1 Anaeromyxobacteraceae bacterium | reverse complement strand
GGGACGCGCGCCGCGCCGGGCGCGGCGAGCCAGAGCCCGACGCACCCTCCCCGGTCCGCCGCGGCCCGCACCCGCCGCAGCATGCCGTCGAGCGCGCCGGCGCCGACGCGGCGGAGATCGTCCGGATCGACGTCGATCAGGGCAGCGGCGAACGCTCCGCTGCCGAGCACCGCCTCGGCCGCCCACAGGGCGCGCCGCGCGCGCTCGGCGGCGCCCGCCTCCCCCTGCCCCGCCTGCGGCCGGACGATGAGGAGGCGCTCGAGGTCCACTCCGAGGGCCGCGGCGGCGGGCGGGTACAGCTGCCCCCGGCCGTCGACGCAGGCGCCGAGCGCGCGCTCCCCCATGGCGCGGGCGAGCACGCGCAGCGCCACAGCCGTCTTGCCGCTGGCGGGCCCGCCGGCGAGCTCGGTGAGCGCGCCCCGCTGGAAGCCTCCGCCCGCCAGCTGGGCGTCGATCTCGGGGCGGCCGCTCGGGACGCACGCGGCCGAGGACGGCGGCTTCCGCTCGAGCCTGCGGATCTCCTCGCGGAGCCCTTCGATGATCGCGCGTGCGTCGCCAGCCATGAGCCGCCTCCTGCTCCCAGAATCTACACGAATGTTCAGGTATCAACCCGGTCTGACAGCGGCCGCGGCCTGGCGTGGCTGGGCGGTGGACAGGCGCCCGCCAGAGCGCCCGAGGAGTGGAACCCCTGGTGTCGCCTGGGGGTTCTCGTAGCTACCGTTAGGGCGCCAACGGGCGGGAGCACCGGTCTGCGCCGGGGCCCCGCCCGCCACTCGCACGAAGGGGGAACATCACATGAAGAAGACCGGATGGGGCCTCGGCCTCGCGGCGGCCATGGCGCTCGTGGCCGCGCAGGCGCGCGCCCAGACCACCAGCGGCAGCAACACGAGCGGGAGCTCCAGCTCGCCCAGCACGAGCAGCACCAGCCGCGACTCGAGCCAGGGGTCGCTCGGCGGCACCGGCTCCAGCTCCTCGGGCAGCATGGGGACGGGCTCCTCGAGCACCGGCGCGTCCGACTCGAGCAGCGCCTCGTCGCCGTCCAAGCCGTCCGGCTCGGACTCGTCGAGCTCGATGGGGACCGGCTCGTCCGCGTCGGCGTCGAGCGATCCGAGCTCCTCGTCCTCGGCGTCGGGCCACTACGACTCGATCCAGGGGAAGGTGCAGAAGTTCGACCAGCAGGACAAGACGCTCTCGCTCTCCGGCAGCGACAAGAAGCTCAAGGTCGACCAGAGCACGAAGGTCACCAAGGACGGCTCGCAGGCGAGCATGTCCGACATCAAGGAGGGCGCGCAGGTCCGCGCCTCGTTCTCGGGTGACACCGCGAAGATGATCGACATCACCTCGTCCGGCGCGTCCTCGAGCTCGTCGAAGAGCGACCAGAGCTCGTCGAGCTCGTCCTCGAGCCCGTCGTCGTCCTCCAGCAGCTCGAGCCCGTCGTCCAGCTCGAGCTCCAGCCCGTCGTCCTCGAGCGACACCTCGTCCAGCGGCACGGGCGCGGGCTCCTCGAGCGCGGGCGCGAGCGCGCCCTCCAGCACCGGCTCGACCAGCCCGAGCGACACGACCTCCGGCGCGGGCGGCTCGATGGGCTCTTCCGGCTCGTCGTCGGGCTCGACCGGCACCACCGGCGGGATGAGCGGCTCCACCGGCTCGTCCGACACGTCGAGCGGCTCGGCGACCGGCCGGTCCGGCACCGGCAGCAGCGACGACGCGAGCGGCACCAGCTCGTCCTCGTCGAAGCAGAAGAAGAAGAGCTCGAAGCACCACAAGAGCACGGGGTCCTCGAGCTCCAGCGGCACCGGCTCGAGCGACACGTCCTCCAGCGGCACGGGCTCGAGCAGCTCCAGCAGCCCGTCGTCCAGCGGTAGCTCCAGCACCCCGCCCTCCAGCGGGTCGAGCGACACGTCGAAGTCGAACGACACGTCGAAGTAGCGGCGTGGAGCCGCGATCATGGCGAGGGCGGCGGCCAGCTGGCCGTCGCCCTCGTCGCGTTCCGGGCCTCTGCTCGCCGATCGATCGCTAGCCGCGCTCCGGAGCCTCGCCCCCGGCGCCCTTCTCGCCGGCCGCGGCGATCTGCCGGCGCACCTCCGCCATGTCGAGTCCCCGCACCTTCGCCACGAGATCCTCCAGCGCCCCCTCGGGCAGCGCGCCCGCCTCGGCGTAGAGCAGGACCTTGTCCCGCAGGATCATGAGCGTGGGGATGGAGCGGATCTCGAAGGCGCCGGCGAGCTGCTGCTGCTCCTCGGTGTTCACCTTCCCGAAGACGACGTCCGGGTGCCGGGCGGCGACCCGCTCGTAGGTCGGCCCGAACGCCCGGCACGGGCCGCACCACGGCGCCCACCAGTCGAGGAGGACCATCCCCTCCCGCTCCACCACGTCCTTGAAGTTCGCCTCGGTGACCTCGACCGTGCTGCCCGACATCGCATCTGCCTTTCCGGCGCCGGCCCTCGCCAGGGCGGCGTCCCGGGCGGCGCGCGGCCGCCCCACCGTTGGATCTCGCCCGGACGAAAAGGGTTCGCGGCTCACCGCCCCACGGAGGCGAGCACGCGGTCCAGGCTCCCCGCAAGCTGGCCCCGGGTGAGCACCTCGTCCACCCCGAGCGTCCGCGCCTCGTCCATGAGGTCGGTGCTGAGGTGGCCGAGGAACCCGACGATGCGCGGCGGCGCGGCGAGCGCGCGCACCTCGCGCAGGGCGTCGAGCGCACCGGGCTGGGAGAGGTCGGCGAGGAGGAGCGACGGCTTTCGCGCCTCGACGGCAGCCGCCAGCGGGCCGTCGCGCGGCGCGTGCGCGATCTCGACCCCGAGCCGCTGCGCGGCGGCGTCGATCTTGGAGCGGAAGAGGAGGTCCCGGACGGCGACGAGGATCACGCCCTTCCTATAACGCCGCGGGCTGCGGGCTTCAGGCTGCGGGCTCCAGGCTACGGGCTACGCCTCCTGGAGCCTGAAGTCTGGAGCCCGTAGCCGCCGGACGCCCCGCCCGCCCCGGGCCTACCGCGCCGGCGGGTACTTCTGGAGCTTGCGCTGCAGCGAGCGGCGGTGGATGCCGAGCCGGCGCGCCGCCTCCGAGATGTTGCCGCCGCAGTCGACGAGCACGCGCTGGATGTGCTCCCACTCGGCGCGGGCCAGCGACGGCGTCTCGAAGTGATCCGGCACCGGGCCGGCGCCGGTGCGGGCGAACGCGGCGAGCAGCTCGTCGGCGTCGACGGGCTTCGGCAGGTAGCCCTCCGCGCCGATCTTCGTCGCCTCCACCGCGGTGGCGATGCTGCCGTACCCGGTGAGCACCAGGACCCGGGTGGCCGGGTCGTGCTCGCGCATCTCGCGCAGGAGGTCGAGGCCGCTCCGGCCCGGCATCTTGAGGTCGAGCACGGCCATCTCGGGCGAGTCCTGCCGCACCAGCTCCATGGCCTCGTCGGCGCTGCCGGCGGTGCGCACGTCGAAGCCGCGCTCGCGGAGCGCGCGCGCCAGCCGCTCGCGCAGCGTCACGTCGTCGTCGACGAGCAGGATGGACGGCGCCGCGTCCTTCGACGGATCGGCGGGTGGGGCGGGAGGAGTGGGAGGCATGGGGTTCGTCATGGTGCGTCCTTCCTGCCTTCCGCCCTGGGCAGGCGGAGGGTGGCACGGGTTCCGGCGCCGGGCTCCGAGCGGAGCTCGAACCCGCCGCCGAGCTGCTGCGCGAGGGTCTGCGTCAGGAACAGACCGAGTCCCATGCCCTCGCCCGGGACCTTGGTCGTGAAGAAGGGCTCGCCGGCGCGCGACAGCACGTCCGCCGCCATCCCCGAGCCCTCGTCGTGGACCTCGGCGACGACGACGTCGCCCTCCAGCCGGAGGCGCAGCGCGACCGGACGGTCGGGCGGCGAGGCCTGCAGCGCGTTCTTGAGGAGCCCCCGGAGCGCGCGGTCGAGGCCCTTGCGCGGCCCGCGCACCGCCACCTGCGCCAGCTCGATCGCCGGCTCGACGCGCACGCGCTCGCGCCCGGGCAGGTGCCGGAGCACCTCCTCCACCCAGGCGGCGAGGCTCGTCGTCAGGATGGGCTCCCCCATGTTCTCGCCGGCCTGGGCCGACATGTGGTGCAGGATGTCGCGGCAGCGCGTCACCTGCTCCTTCACGAGCGCGAGGTCGTCGAGCGCCGTCTGTGGCGCGCCGTTCTTCTCGGCGCTCCGCCGCAGCTCGGTCACCACCACGGCGATGGTGGAGAGCGGCGTGGAGAGCTCGTGCGCCGCGCCCGCGGCGAGCGTGGCGAGCGAGGCCACCTTGTCCTTTCGGGCGGAGACGGAGCGCTCCTCCTCGAGGGCGCGCTGGAGCCGCGTCAGCGCCACGTGCACCCGCTGCACGATGTAGACGATGAACGCGGCCGCCACCGCGAAGGCGATCCACATGCCTTGCATGTGGAGCGCCATGATCTCCTCGTGATCGAGGTCGGACAGGACGTGCATCGCGCCGACGTGGTCGAACGCGAAGAGCGCGCCGAAGAGCCCGAGGCTCGCGGCCAGCACCGCCCACGCCCAGGCGGCGTCGAGGAGGATGGTCGCCAGCGCGACGTTCACGAGGTACATCGTCGAGAACGGGTTCGCGTACCCGCCCGAGAGCGCGAGGAGCACGGTCAGCGTCACCGCGTCCGCGAACATGGTCGCGGCGATGGCGCTCTCCGGGACCTGCGCTCCGCGGCGCAGCCAGCGCTGGAGCGCCAGGTTGCCGACGACCTGCGCCAGGACGATGGCCACGAGCGCCCGGACCGGGACGTCGATGCGGATCACCCACCGGGCGCCGACGATGGCGAGCAGCTGGCCGGCGACGCCCAGCCAGTGCAGCCGGACCAGCCAGGAGAGCTTGATCCGGTTCGCGTCCCGGGCGTCGGGCCAGACCGCCTCCCGCGCCGCGGGTGCGGCCGCCATCACCTTCGCGGCCGGCATGCTCATGGGTGGATTTCTAGCAGGATCGCGGCCTTCGGCGCGCGGTCACCCGGCCGGGCCGCCGCGCGGCATGTTGACGCACGATACGGGCTCGGCCGCGTCCCAGGGCCGCGCGCCCGGTGCGCCTTGACCCGGGCCGCGCCGCGCGCCTAGGTTCCGGCCCCGTGCGCGGACGCGGACGCACCATCGCCTCGGCGCTCTCCGACGCCCTCGCCGCCCGGCCCGAGGCGGCGCCGGCCGCGCTCACCGCCGCCTTCGCCGAGGCGTGCGGCTGGCCGCTCTGCCGCGAGGTCTCGCTGCGCGGCGCGACGCGGGACGGCCGGCTGCTCGTCGTCGCATCGACACGCGGCTGGGCCGACCAGGTGGAGCTCCTCGCCGGCACGCTGCGCGCCCGCGTGAACGCGCGGCTCGGACGCGCGGCGGTGGCGGGGCTCGAGGTGCGGGTGGGGCCGCTCGGGCGGTGAGGCGCCGCGCCGCCGCGCTGGCCGCCGTCCTGCTCGCGTGCTCGGGGGGCGGGCGCGGGCCTTCCCGCCCGCCCGCCACGGCGACGGCCGCGCTGGCCGCGGCGCCTCCGTCGGCGGCGACCCCGGGGCGGTACGGCGAGGAGCCGCGCGTGGCGCTCTCCGCGCTGGAGGCGGAGGCGCTCGCCGCCGTGCGCACCCGCCAGGGCGGCGCCGCGCACCTCTCGGGC
>DASTGH010000060.1:0-3543 GCA_035719345.1 Anaeromyxobacteraceae bacterium | reverse complement strand
GATGCAGATGCCACTCGGCCAGGAGCCGCAGCCGCGCCAGCCGCAGGTCGTCGCGCTCGTAATCGCGGTAATCGAAGAAGGCGCCCGGATCCCTGGGCGCGATCGTGCCGGTGAACTCCGCCCCGCACCGCCCCCAGGTTCCAGGCGCCGAACGCGACGACGGCGGCGACGAGCGCGGCGGCGGCGCCGGCGAGGCGCCAGGGGAAGCGGCCGCCCACCGCGCGCGCGCGCAGCGCGGCGTGCAGGGCGCAGTTCACGAGCACGACGAGCGCGGCGATGCCGTACACGCCGGTGAGCGACGCGAGCTGCGCCACGGTGACGTGGCGCGCCTGGAGGTAGCCCAGGTTCGCCCACGGGAACCCGGTGAACAGGTAGTTCCGGAGCAGCTCGGTCGCGGCCCAGGCGAGCGGCAGGTGCGCCCACAGCGGCCAGCCGAGGCGCGCCCGCAGCGTGTACGAGGCCCAGAAGGCGAGCGCCCAGTGGAACGCCATGTAGAGGACGAGCAGGGAGAGCCCGAGCAGCGCCACCGGCAGCGGGACCCCGCCGAACGACGTCATGGCGTGGTTCACCCACCAGATGGCGCCGTAGAAGTAGGCCAGGCCGGCGACGAGGCCGACGCCGAACGCCGCCTTGCCGCTCCGCGCGCGGTCGAGCGCGACGAGCGCCGGGACGAGGCCGAACCAGGCGAGGACCTCGAGGTGGCCGCGTGGATCGAGCTCGCCCGACGGCCACCAGGGCAGCGCCAGCGGGAGCGCGAGGGCCATGAGGAGGCCGGAGGAGATGGGGAGGAGGAGGCGCTTCATGGGGCGGACCTCGAACTCGTCCTCGAAGTCGTCCTCGTCCTCGAACGACGTCGTTCGCCCTGAGCGTAGCGACGCGACAGCGTCGCGGAGTCGAAGGGCCGCACCCCTGTCCCCCTCACCATCCCCTCCCCCACGAGCGCGTCCTCGGCGCGGGCCATCCGGCGCGCGGCGGCGGGGGAGGCCTCGTGGTCGTGGCCGAGCAGGTGGAGGATGCCGTGCGCCAGGTAGCGGTCCAGCTCCGCGCCGAGCGTGCGGCGCTCCTCGCGCGCGACCCTCCTCGCCGTGTCGAGCGAGATGACGACGTCGCCGAGCAGCGCGCCGGAGCCCGCCACCGGGAAGGAGAGGACGTCGGTGGCGCGGTCCTTCCCGCGCCAGGCGCGGTTGAGCCGCCGCATGGCCGCGTCGCCCACGATGAGGACGGAGAGCTCCGCGCCCTCGCGGCCGAGCGCCGCCAGGAACGCGCGGGCGCGCGACCGCATTCGCCGCGCCGCGGCCGCGCCGCGGGCGTGCTCGCTGCGGACCTCGACCTTCACGTCCGGCGCCGCTCCGGGCCGGTGACGAGCTGCAGCCGTCCGGTCGTCTCGTCCGCGTCCTCGTCCGGCGGCGCACCCTCGCCCCTGCCGTAGTCGGGCCGCCCCTGGTACACCGCCTCCAGGCCGCGCACCATGGCCTCCGCCACCGCGCGCAGGTCGCGCAGCGTCAGCTCGCACTCGTCGAGCTGGCCCTCCTCCACGATCTCCTGGATGCGCCGCGCGACCAGCGTGCGCAGCCGCTCCCGGCTCGGCTCGGGCATGGCGCGGGCCGACGCCTCGCACGAATCGGCGATCATGACCAGCGCCGCCTCGCGCGAGCGCGGCTTGGGCCCGGGGTAGTGGAAGAGCGCCGGGTCGAGCGCCCCCGCGCCGCCGCCGGCGTCGCCCGCCTCGGCCGCGCGCTGCCGTGCCGCCGCCCAGAAGAACGACACCGCGCGCGTGCCGTGGTGCTGGACGATGACGTCGGCCACCGCCTGCGGCAGGCGCCACTGGCGCGCCAGCTCCAGCCCGTCGGTCACGTGCCGCTTCACGATGAGCGCGCTCATCGAGGGCGCGAGCGCGTCGTGCCGGTTCTCGCCGCGCTGGTTCTCCGCGAAGTAGAGCGGGTTCCGGGTCTTCCCCACGTCGTGGTAGTAGGCGCACACCTTGGCGAGGCGCGGGTTCGCGCCGACCGCATCCGCGGCCGCCTCCACCAGCGCTCCCACCACCACCGAGTGGTGATACGTGCCCGGCGCCTGCACGATGAGGTCCTTCAGGGCCGGGTGGTTCAGGTTGGCGAGCTCGAGCAGCTTCACGTCGGTGAGGTAGCCGAACGCCCACTCGACCATGGGCAGGATCCCCACCGCCACCACCGGCAGGAGCACCGCACCGGCCAGCGCGGCGGCCAGCGCCGGGGCCAGCGCCTCGGACAGCCCGCGCCCGGTGTAGAGGTGGGCGGAGACGACGAGGAGCGCGCCGAGGACCCCCACCGCCAGCCCGACCTTCACCAGCCCGGCGCGATCGCGGGTCCGCGACACGAGGCCGGCGGCCGTCACCGAGGTGAGCGTGGCGTGCAGCGCCAGGAAGAGCGAGTTGCCGGCCATGAGGCCGGCGATGGCCCCGCTCGCCACCGCGAAGAGGAGCGCCACCTCGGCGGGCAGCACGCTCCGGACCACCATCGCTCCGGCGGCGAACGGCACGAGGTGGAAGACCGTCTCCGGTGCGAGCCGCGGGAAGCGGTCGTGCAGCACGTCCCCCACCGCCAGGCCCGCCGCCGCCAGCCCGGCCGTCGCCAGCGCGGCGGCGACCAGCAGCACCGCGTCCTTGCGCGCGGGGTGGAAGCCGCTCACGTTCTGCCGACCGTAGCGCCAGAGCAGCGCCAGCGTGAGCGCCACGAGCAGGGCGGCGCCGAGCCGCGCCAGGACCACCTCGGCCGCGCTCGTCTGCGCCCGGATCGCCCGGAACACGAGCAGGTGGCGGGGCGCGATGACCTCGCCGTCGCCGACGATCTTCTCGCCGCGCCGCACGTGGAGGACGACCGGCTTCACCCGCTCGGCGGCGAGCCGCTGCCGCGCCGCCGTCTCGGCCAGCGCGAAGACGAGCGTGGGGCGGACGAGCCCGGCCGCGATCCGGCCGAGCGCGCCCCGCTGCGCCGGCGGGAGCGGCAGCGCGGCGGCCGCGCGCTCCACGTCGGCGCGCGCCTCGTCGACGGAGCGCGCCAGCGCCAGGTCGCGGTCGAGGCGCTCCCCTCCGGGAGCCCCGCCGCGCACGGCGCGGGCGACGAGGCCGCGTTCCGCGGCGCGCTCCAGGGTGCGGCGGTCGTCCACCACCTTCCCCGTCAGGCCGCGGACCACCAGGGCGACGAGGTCCTCCTCCAGCGCCGTCGCGAAGCGCGCCTCCGCCAGCACCGCCAGGTCCGCCGGCGCCACCCGTCCCCCCAGCCGCGCCACGAAGGCGGTGGGGTCGAGGGGCGGCCGCGCCTCGCGCGCCAGCGCGAACGCCTCGCGCACGCGCGCGGCGACCTCGTCGGCGGCGCCCTCGTCGAGGTCGAAGACCGGTGGCTCGGCGGCCATCGCCGCGGCGCGGTCGCCCCGCGTCGCCTCCTCGTCCGGGATGTCGTAGTCGCGCGCCGCCTTGTACGTGCCGAGCGCGGGGGTGCCGAGGGCGTCGTCGCCGGGCAGCCGCTGCGCGAACCCCGCGGGCGCGAGCAGCCAGGCGCAGGCCGCTGC
>DASTGH010000059.1:0-13500 GCA_035719345.1 Anaeromyxobacteraceae bacterium | reverse complement strand
GCCGCCGCCGGCGGCGTCGGCGGAGACGGTGGCGCGCCCGCCGCGGCGACGGACCGCGAGCGGGACGTCGCCGCCGAGCGCCCGTCGGGCGGCCGCCAGCCCGGCGTCGAGCCCGCGCTCGGGACCGTCGTAGAGGCGGAGCGCCACGGCGTCGGCGACGCGCGACCCGAGGCAGGCGAGCGCCACCGCGTCCTCGCCCGAGGCCTCGGCGCCGCCCGGCACGGGCGCGGTCTCAAGCCCGAGGCCGCGGAGCTCGCGCACCAGCACCGCCTCCAGCCCCGGCGCGCAGGCCGCGAAGACGCGCTCCATGGGCCCGAAATGTACACCCTCGCCAAGAGGCTCATTTTCGATTAAGAGCGCGGGCTCCCATGATCTCGGTGCAGAACGTCAGCAAGGCCTTCGGGCCGAAGAAGCTCTTCGAGGACGTGAACGTCGCCTTCCCGCCCGGGCGCCGCTACGGCCTCACCGGCCCGAACGGCGCGGGCAAGACCACGTTCATGAAGATCCTCTCCGGCGACGAGGAAGCGGACAGCGGCTCGATCCAGCGCCCGAAGCGGCTCGGCATCCTGCGCCAGGAGCAGTTCAAGTACGAGGAGGACCGCGTGGTCGACGTGGTCCTCATGGGAAACCCGGTCCTCTGGTCGGCGATGCAGGAGAAGGACGGCCTCCTCGCCAAGGGCGAGATCGACGACGAGGACGGCCACCGGCTGGCGGAGCTGGAGGGCGTCATCGCCGAGGAGGACGGCTACACCGCCGAGGCGACCGCCGGCGAGCTGCTCGACGGCCTCGGTATCGCGCCGGAGGCGCACGAGCAGCCGATGAAGGCGCTCGCCGGCGGCTACAAGCTGCGCGTGCTCCTCGCCCAGGCGCTCTTCGGCCGGCCGCAGGCGCTGCTCCTCGACGAGCCCACGAACAACCTCGACATCGAGTCCATCCGCTGGCTGGAGCGCTTCCTCCACGAGTACGAGGGCGTGCTCGTCACCATCAGCCACGACCGCCACTTCCTCAACGCCATCTGCACGCACATCGCCGACATCGACTACGAGACGATCATCACCTACACCGGCGGCTACGACGACATGGTCCGGCAGAAGGGCCAGGTGCGGTCGCGGGTCGAGTCGGAGAACGCGGAGAAGCAGAAGAAGATCGCCCAGCTGCAGGAGTTCGTGGCGCGCTTCCACGCGGGCACGCGCGCCTCGCAGGTCCAGAGCCGGATCCGGGCGATGGACAAGCTCAAGCTCGAGGACCTGAAGCGGTCCAACATCGCCGCGCCGTTCATCAAGTTCGAGGTGGCGAAGCCCTCGGGGAAGCAGACGCTGACGGTGGAGGACCTGGCCAAGAGCTACGGGCGCCGCGAGATCATCCAGCCCTTCAGCACGCTCGTGACCAAGGGCGAGAAGGTCGCCATCATCGGCAAGAACGGCGTCGGCAAGACGACGCTGGTGCAGATGCTGGTGGGCGCGCTCGACCCGGACCAGGGCAGCGTGAAGTGGGGCCACCAGGCGAGCGTCGGCTATTTGCCGCAGGACCAGACCGGCCTCATCCGGCCCGGGACCACCGCCTTCGGCTGGCTGCGCGAGCTCGAGGACAAGATGTCGAACGAGGAGATCTCGGGCCTGCTCGGGCGGATGCTCTTCTCGGGCGAGGAGCGGATGAAGCCGACCGCCACGCTCTCCGGCGGCGAGACGGTGCGGCTCCTCATGTCGAACCTCATGCGCACGAGGGACAACGTGCTCGTGCTCGACGAGCCGACGAACCACCTCGACCTGCAGGCGATCGCGGCCCTGGGCGAGGGGCTCTCCCGCTACGAGGGGACGGCGCTCTTCGTCACCCACGACCAGCAGCTCATCGGCGAGGTGGCGACCCGCATCTGGGCGCTGCGGGAGGAGGAGCCGATCCTCGACTTCAACGGGACGTTCGACGAGTTCCTGGAGAAGCATCCCGATCTCGCGGCGCACCATCGGTAGCGGTGGGAGGTGGACCCCTGGCCGCGCGCTCGCGGCCAGGGGCGGGGTCGCGAGGGTTCGGCGGCCGTAGGCCGTCGAACCCGAAGAAGGGCGGTTCGATGCGCCGCAGCGTGAAAGCCCCGGACGTCGCGCGCGAGCTGGCGCCGGGGCAGTCCACGGCCCTGCTCCGGGAGCTGCACCTCCTCACCCGCGACGGGCACCTCAACGCCGACGCGCTCCGCAAGCTGAAGCAGGTGAACCACCTCGTGCGGCTGCTCCAGCCGGCGCTCGACGACGTCCTCGGCCGCTTCGGCGACCCGGTCATCCTCGACTGCGGCGCGGGGAAGGGCTACCTGGGCTTCGTCCTGCACGAGCTGTTCGTGGCGCCGGCCGGCAAGGGCGCCATCGTCTCGGTCGAGCCCCGGCACGAGCTCGTGGCGGCGGCGGAGGAGCGGGCGCGGCGGCTCGGCTTCGAGCGGATGCGCTTCGTCGAGGCGACGCTGGAGTCGGCGGAGCTGCCGGCGCGGCTGCACCTCGTCACCGCGCTCCACGCCTGCGACACCGCCACCGACGACGCGCTGGCGCTGGCGGTGCGCCGCAACGCCGACTGGATCGCGGCCGTCCCCTGCTGCCAGGCGGAGGTGGCCGCCCAGCTGGCGCGGGCCGAGCGCGCGGCGCCGGAGATGGCGGCGCTCTTCCGCCATCCCTGGCACCGCCGCGAGTTCGGCTCGCACCTCACCAACGTCGTGCGCGCGCTGGCGCTCGAGGCGCGCGGCTACCAGGTGACCGTCACCGAGCTC
Source organism: Anaeromyxobacteraceae bacterium (assembly GCA_035719345.1). Taxonomy (GTDB): domain Bacteria; phylum Myxococcota; class Myxococcia; order Myxococcales; family Anaeromyxobacteraceae; genus Anaeromyxobacter_A. The sequence goes on along the minus strand of DASTGH010000059.1, from coordinate 10,754 downwards.
ACGGGCTGGGAGCACAGCGTGAAGAACGAGCTCCTCCTCGCGCGCAAGATCCGGGCGCACGACGACGCCGCCCGGGGACGCCTCGAGGCGCTGCTCGCCGCGACCGGCGTGCGCCCCAAGCTCGTGCGCACGCTCGAGGGCTGACGCCCCGCGGCATCGCAGCCGGCGCGGCCCTTACACGCGAGCCCGGCGGAATGGGACAGGGAAAATGCACGGCACACCGGAGGGTTGGCGCGTGGCCGCCCCACGAGTCGTCCGGTCTCTCCAGCAAAGGAGACGGACCCCATGACGACCCAGACCCCGATGACCCTGAAGACCCTGAAGCAGATGCTCCTCGGCGCCGCCCTCGCCCTCGTCGCCACCGGCTGTGGCGCCGGCGCTTCCGCCGGCAGCACGCGCGCCTCGCAGACCGCCACCGTCGGCGCGACCGGCGGGACGCTGCGCGCCGGAGCGGTGACCGTGTCCATCCCCGCCGGCGCCCTCACCGAGGACCGGCAGATCGTCCTGCGCGAGGCCGAGCCGCACCACGCCGGCGGCGTGGCGCGCGTCGAGCTGGAGCCGAACGACCTGCCGCTCGCCGCCAGCGCGGTGGTGGTGGTGCGCGTCGACGACCGCAACGGCCGCGTCAAGATGAGCGACGACTCCGGCAACCTGGTGCAGGTCGAGGTCGAGGATCCCAACCACCACACCTTCAAGACGGTCGAGGACCGCCTCGGCGCCATCGAGGTCGAGTTCGAGCACGCGCGCAGCTGCGCCACGGCCTGCGGCGCGAACGAGGAGTGCGACGACGGCGTGTGCAAGGCCCACGTCGAGGACGCGGGCGCGGCCACCTGCTCGGCGCCCTGCGCCTCCGGCCTCGAGTGCGACGACGGCGCCTGCAAGCCGCACGGCGGCGGCGCGACCGGCCCCGGTGGCGTCCCCGTCCCGGCGGTCTGCGACCCGGGCTGCGCCACCGGCCTCGAGTGCGACGACGGCATCTGCAAGCCGCACAAGGCCTGAGGCGACGCCGCCGCGGCCGCCCGGCAGCGCCGGACGAAAGCGGCTCCACATCCCCCGAACCCCACGGAGGCGGGTCCGCGCGAGCGGGCCCGCCTCGCGGCGTGTGCGGCCGCGGGCCGCGCGGCGCTCCGAGGATTTGTGCCAGCGGCGGAATCGACGTATGCACGACGGGTGGCGAGGGGCGCTCCCAGCGAGGCGGCCGCGGCGGGCGAGCGGGGGGGCGCCGCCCCGGAGCTGAGCGCGCTGGCGCTCCCCATCGCCGGCGCGGTCGGGTTCCGCTTCGCCTGCTTCGCCGCGATGCAGGCGGCGGCCGTGTGGAACGAGCGCCGGCCCGCCCCCGGCGCGCTGCCCGATCTCGCGCTGCAGACGCTCCCCTACGTCCCGGCGGTCGCGCGCGCGAACTACCTGCTCTGGCTCGCCGTGTACCTGCCGCTCGCCGTCGCGCTCCTGGCCGAGCACCCGCGCCGCTGGGTGCGCTACATGGTGACGGGCGGGCTCGTCTCCCTGGCGCGCGGCGGGACCCTGCTCCTCACCGGCCTCGGCGCTCCCGACCCGGCGCACGCCGGCCCCGGGCTCGGGGACCGCGGCTTCTGGCAGGCGTGGGCGGAGCTCGTCTCGCCCTGGGCGCCGTTCGCCCGCGGCGGCGGCCAGGCGTACCTCACGAAGGACCTCTTCTTCAGCGGCCACGCCGCGACGACCTTCCTCCTCGCGCTCTACCTGTGGCCCCGGCGCGGCCTGCGCTGGGCCGCGCTCGCCGGCCACGCGCTGGTGGTGGCGAGCGTGCTCCTGGCGCGCCTCCACTACGCCATCGACGTGGCCGGCGCCTGGGCCATCACCTTCGCCGTCTTCGTCCTGCGCGAGGGCTGGCCCGCGCCGCGCCGCGCGCGTCCGGCATAGGCTACTTCTTCGGCATGTGCTGGGCGGCCCACGCCTCGCCGGCGCGGCGCATCTCGTCCGCCGTCATCTCCTTCACCTTCTGCGCGAACGACCAGTGGTAGCCGAATGGGTCGGCGACGCCGGCCACGCGGTCGCCCCAGAACATGTCGGCCGGCGGCATGGTCGACACCGCGCCCGCGTCGAGCGCCCGGCGATAGGCGGCGTCGCAGTCGGGCACCGACACCCACAGCGCCATGGGAGACGGCTGCTCCGGTGTGGGCGCCCGTCGGCCCATGCCGGGGGCCTCGTCGCCGAGGAAGAAGATCGAGTCGCCGACGCGCAGCTCCGCGTGCCAGACCGCGTTCCCGCCTGGCGCGTCCATCCGCATGACCTGCTCGGCGCCGAGCGCCCGCTCGTAGAACGCGATGGCGCGGGCGCACCCGCGCAGCACGAGGCCGGGGGTGAGCGTGTGCAGGCGAGGGGGGGACTGGGTCGTCGCCATGAGAGCCTCCGTGGAACGTGGAACGGGCCCGGTGTAGCGCCCCCGTCCGCGCGCCGCCGAGGCAGGGAGGGGGTGACACCTCGCCCTCGCCGGGTACACTGTCCCGCGCCATGCTCGTCCGCGAGATGCAGCGCAGCGACCTGCAGCCCGTCCGCTACCTCGCCGCGCAGCTCGGATACGAGGTCGGGCTCGACGAGCTCGGCCACTTCTTCCGGGCGCTGGCGGACGATCCCGACGACCTCCTGGTCGTCGCGGTCCACAACGTCGGGGTCGTGGGCTGGGCGCACGCGCACCTCACCCGGCTCCTCTACCGGCCGCCGTTCGCGGAGATCACCGGGCTCATCGTGGACGCCGCGCACCGGAACCTGGGCGCCGGCCGCGCGCTCATGCAGGCGGTCGAGGCGTGGGCGGGGCGGAGCCAGTGCGCGCAGGTCCGGATCCGCACGCGCACGAGCCGCGTGCACGCACACCTCGTCTACGAGCGGCTCGGCTACGCCAACGAGAAGACGCAGTACGTCTTCGCGAAGCGGCTGGTGCGGAGCGACTGACGCGCCGAGCGCGGGTGTCGCTCGGCGCCTGCCCTGAGCGTAGCGAAGCGGAGTCGAAGGGCGCTACGGCACCGCGGCCGCCGCGGCCGGCCGCTCCCGCCACCGCTGCACCTTCTCCACCACGCCGGTGGTGATGGGCGGCAGGTAGGTGATGAGCAGCACGCCCAGCGACATGATGGCGAGGAAGGGGAGCGCGCGGCGGTAGAGGTACGGCAGCGGCTTGCCGAAGCGCGAGGCGGAGAGGAACAGGTTCAGGCCCATCGGCGGGAAGAGGAAGCCCAGCTCCAGGTTCGCGAGGAAGACGACGCCGAGGTGGACCGGCTCCACCCCGTAGGCGACGCCGAGCGGCGCCACCAGCGGCGCCAGCACCACGATGGCGGAGTAGATCTCGAGCACGCTCCCCAGGACCAGCAGCGCCACGTTGAGCACGAGCAGGAAGAGCGCCGGGCTCCGCACGTGCGTCGTCATCCATTCCACGAGGCGCGTCGGCACCTCGGCGTCGACCAGCCAGTTGGTGAGCCCGAGCGCGACGCCGAGCAGGATGATGACCGAGCCGACCAGCATCGCCGCGTGCGCGAGGACGTTCGGCAGGTAGCGCGGGCCGAGGTCGCGGAAGATGGCCATCTCCACCACCAGCGCGTACGCCACCCCGAGCGCCGACGCCTCGACGATGGTGGCGTAGCCGGAGCCGATGGAGACGATGACCAGCGCCGGGAGCCCGAGGTCCCACTTCGCCGCCCAGAGCGCCGAGAGCGCCTCGCGCGGCCGGAACGCCTGCCGCGGGGCGCCGGCGCGCACGCCGGTGATCGCGCCGTACACGGCGACGAGCACGATCATGAGGATGCCGGGCACGAGGCCGCCGACGAAGAGGTGGTCGATCGGCACCTGCGCCACCACGCCGTAGAGGATGACCGGGAGCGAGGGCGGGAAGAGGAGCCCGAGGGACCCGGCCGCGGTGACGAGGCCGAGCGAGAAGCCCTCCGGATACCGCTCCTCGAGGAGCGTGGGGAGGATGAGGCCGCCGAGCGCCAGGATGGTGACGCCCGACGCGCCGGTGAAGGTGGTGAAGATGGCGCAGACGAACGTCGCCATGACCGCGACGCCGCCCGGCATCCACCCGAAGAAGCCCTTGTAGGCGCGCACCAGACGGCGCGCGGCGCCGCCCTCGGCCCGCGCGGAGCCGGGCACGGTGAGGAGCGGGACGGCCGGGAGCGTCGCGCTCGTCACCAGGCCGAACGTGTTCGTGGGCAGCGCCGCGATGGGCGTCCCGTCCTTCCAGAAGAGCGCCATGGCCAGGCCGGCCATGACCACGAACACCGGCGCGCCGACGAGGAAGGAGACGACCAGCACCGCCAGGAGCGCCCGCACCAGCCAGGGCGAGGGCGCGATCGCGCCCAGCGCCAGCGCCGCCGCGGCCGCGCCGAGCGCGACCGCCCGCTCCAGCGCGAGCCGACGCCGCTCGGCGCCGCCCTCGCGCCACGCGAAGCGGAGCGCCATGAGGGCGGCCCCCACCGGCATGACGAGCTCGCTCCACCACCACGGGATCCCGAGCGGCAGCGTGCGGTCCGAGCCGCGCTCCGCCAGCACCAGCTTGAGCGAGGCGTAGGCGAGGAGCGCACAGACCGCCGTCGACGCCGCCCGCGAGAGCATGCCGGCGGCGCGCCGCGGCCAGCCGGCGGGGATGACCTCGGCGGTGGAGAGGGCGAGGTGGTGCCCGGCGCCGGTCGCGAGCAGCGCGCCGAGGAAGCCGACCCACAGCGTGAGGTGCTGCACCAGCACCGCCGAGCCGGAGATGCCCTCGCCCAGGAAGCGGCGCGAGAGCGTCTCGCCGGCGGGGAGCGCCACCATGGCGAGGAGCAGCACGCCCACCGCCAGCCCCTCGAGGCGCGAGCCCGCACCCGCGGTCGGTCCGCCCGCGGCGGCCTCGCCCGTCGCGGGCGTCGAGTTCGCGTCCAGCTTCACCGTTGACTTTCCGGCGGAGGCGCCTATCACTACCACGAACTTCTCCCCGGGAAACCTTGAAGATCCACGGCGCCCTCCTCGCGGCCCTGCTCCTCGTCCTCGCCCAGCTGGGCTGCAGCCGCGCGGCCTCGCGCGTGGTCGCCGACGCGCTCTCGTCCGGCGCCGGGAACGTCTACGGCTCCGACGACGACCCCGAGCTCGTGCGCGACGCCGTCCCGTTCGGACTGAAGACGCTGGAGGCGCTCCTCGAGCGGCACCCCGAGCACGAGGGGCTGCTCCTGTCGCTCGCCTCCGGGTTCACCCAGTACACCTTCGCGTTCGTGGACAGCGACGCCGACGCGCTGGAGATGGCCGGCAAGTCGGCGCAGGCGCGGCCGGTGCGGGAGCGCGCGCGGCACCTCTACCTGAGGGCGCGCGACTACGGCCTGCGCGGGCTGGAAGCGCGGCACAAGGGCTCCGCCGCGAAGCTGCGCGAGATCCGCGACCTGGATCCGACCCTGGGGGCGTTGAACAAGGACGACGTCCCGCTCGTCTACTGGACGGCGGCGAGCTGGGCGCTCGCCATCGGATCGGGGCTCGACGACATGGCGCTCGTGGCACAGCTCCCCGCGCCCGGCGCGCTCATGCAGCGCGCGCTGGCGCTCGACGAGACATGGGACCACGGCGCCATCCACGAGTTCTTCGTCTCCTGGGAGCCGGCGCGCGGCGCCTCGCCGGAGGCCTTCGCCTCGGCGAAGCGGCACCTCGATCGCGCGCTCGAGCTGTCGCAGGGCAAGCGGCTCGGCCCGGTCGTCGCCTACGCCGAGGCGGTGTGCGTCCCGAAGCAGGACCGCGCCGAGTTCAGCCGGCTGCTGCGCGAGGTGCTCACCGCCGACGTGCAGGCGGACCGCCCGAACCGGCTGGCCAACGTCCTCGCCCAGCGGCGCGCCCGCATGCTGCTCGACCACGCCGACGACCTGTTCACCTGACCGGAGGACACCGCATGAGAAAGCTCGCGCTGGCGCTGGCGCTGACCGCGCTCGCTTCCGCCGCCTCCGCACAGGAGATCGTGGTGAAGCTCGGCACGGTGGCGCCGAACGGCTCCACCTGGCACACCCTCCTCAAGGAGATGGGCGAGAAGTGGGCGGAGGCGTCCGGCGGCCGCGTGAAGCTGCGCATCTACCCGGGCGGCACCCAGGGCAGCGAGGGGGACATGGTCCGCAAGATGTCGGTGGGCCAGCTGCAGGCCGCGTCCATCACCAACGTCGGCATGCACGACGTGGTGAAGGAGCCGCAGGCCCTCTCCGCGCCGGGCATGATCGACAGCGAGGCCGAGTTCGAGGCGGTCTTCCCCAAGCTCGAGCCCGACCTCTCCCGGATGCTGGAGGCGAAGGGGTACGTGCCGCTGCACTGGTCGCAGGTGGGGTTCATCCGGATCTTCTGCAACAAGGCCTACCGCACCCCCGCGGAGATGGCCGACGCCAAGATGTTCGCGTGGGACGGCGATCCGGCCAGCGTCGAGGCGTGGAAGGCCGCCGGGTTCCGCCCGGTGGTGCTCTCCAGCGCCGACGTGGTGCCCGCGTTCCAGACCGGGATGGTGAACTGCATCGCCAACGTGCCGCTCTACCTGCTCACCTCGCGCCTCTTCGAGCGGGCGAACAAGATGGTGGACGTGCCCTGGGGCTACCTGATCGGCGGCACGGTCGTCCGCAAGGAAGCCTGGGAGAAGATCCCGGCCGACCTCCGCCCGAAGCTCCTCGCCATCGCGCGCGACCTCGGCAAGCGCGTCGATGCCGACGTCCGCAAGCTCAACGAGGACGCGATCGAGGCCATGAAGAAGCAGGGCCTCGAGGTGGTGAAGACCGATCCCGCCCCCTGGAAGGCGTCCGCCGAGAAGGCCTGGCCCGTCGTCCGCGGCAAGGTCGTGCCGGCTCCCTTCTTCGACGAGGTCGTGCGCGCGCGCGACGCGTACCGGCGGTCCGCCTCGGCCGGGAAGTAGGCGCGTCCGGGGCGCGGCTGTAACGCCGCGGCGCCGTTAGAGGACAGGGCGCCATGGCACGCTTCCGAACGGACCTCCGCGACCGCGACGTCACCCAGGAGGGCCTCTGGCTGCGGCGCCGCGAGTTCCTCGCGCTCGGCGCCGCGGGCGCGGTCGGGCTCGCGCTCCCGCGCGGGTCGCGCGCCGGCGAGCCGACCGGTGCGCCGCTCGCGGCCGCGCAGCGCAGGGACCTCGCCGGGGGCGAGAAGCTCACGCCCTGGGACGACGTCACCTCCTACAACAACTTCTACGAGCTGGGGACGGACAAGGACGATCCGAAGCGCAACGCGGGCACGCTGCGCCCGCGCCCCTGGACGGTCCGCATCGACGGCGAGGTGAAGCGGCCGCAGACGGTCGACGTCGACGCGCTCGCCGGGTGGGCGCCGCTCGAGGAGCGGGTCTATCGCATGCGCTGCGTCGAGGCCTGGTCGATGGTCATCCCGTGGGTGGGCTGGCCGCTGGCCGAGCTGGTGAAGCGCGTCGAGCCGACCTCGCGCGCGAAGTTCGTGCGCTTCGAGACGCTGCTCGACGCCGGGCAGCTCCCCGGCCAGAAGCGCGCGGTGCTCCCCTGGCCTTACGTGGAGGGGCTCCGCATCGACGAGGCGACGAACCCGCTCGCGCTCCTCGCGTTCGGCCTGTACGGGCGCGTGCTGCCGGGGCAGAACGGCGCGCCGCTGCGCCTGGTCGTGCCGTGGAAGTACGGGTTCAAGGGCGTGAAGTCGATCGTGAAGATCTCGTTCGTCGAGGACGAGCCGCGCACGACCTGGCACGAGGCCGCGCCCCACGAGTACGGGTTCTACGCGAACGTGAACCCCGAGGTGGACCACCCGCGCTGGAGCCAGGCGAAGGAGCGGCGGCTGGGGGAGTTCCTGCGCCGCAAGACGCTGCCGTTCAACGGCTACGCGGACCAGGTGGCGAGCCTCTACGCGGGCATGGACCTGCGGAAGAATTATTGATGGCGGCCGGCAAGGCGAAGCAGCGCTGGCTCGCGCCGGCGACGGTGGCGATCGGCCTCGCGCCGCTCGCGAAGCTCGGCGTCGCCGCCTTCACCGGCGGCCTGGGCGCGAACCCCATCGCCGAGGGCATGAACCGGCTCGGCTTCTGGACGCTCACCTTCCTCTCGCTGTCGCTCGCCCCGACGCCGGCGAAGGACTTCCTCGGGCTCGGCTGGCCGGTCCGCATCCGCCGCACGCTCGGGCTCCTGGCCTTCGGCTACGGCGCGCTGCACTTCGCCTGGTACCTCGTCCTCGACAAGTTCTTCGACGCCGCCGACATCGGGGCCGACATCGCCAAGCGGCCCTTCATCACCGTCGGCTTCGCCGCGCTCCTCGTGCTCGTCCCGCTGGCGGTGACGTCGACGGATCGCTGGGTGCGCCGGCTGGGCTACCCGCGCTGGAAGGCGCTGCACCGGCTCGTCTACCTCGCCGCCGCCCTGGCGGTCGTGCACTTCCTGTGGCGCGTGAAGGCGGACAAGCTGAAGCCGACGATCTTCGCGGCCATCATCGGGGCGCTGCTCGCGCTGCGCGTGGTCGCGTACGCGCGCCGGCGCCTGCGCGAGCGCGCCCGCCGAGACTCGGTCGCGATGGCGCGGTGAGGCCGGACGGACCCGGAGCCCGCGGCTAGCAATACCGCTGGACGGTCTCGATGAGCTCGTCGAGCTCGAAGGGCTTCGCCAGGAAGCCCTCCACCGCCATGTTCGACGCCTTCTGGGCGAGGCCGTGGTCGGCCGAGATCACCACCACCGGGATCCCCGCCAGGCGCTCGTCGCGCTGCTGCGCCGACCGGAACTCGATCCCGTCCATGACCGGCATCATGAGGTCGAGCAGGATGAGGCGGGGCGCGTGCTCGGCGAGCCGGGCCAGCGCCTCGCGGCCATTGGCCGCGCCCGTCACGTGGAAGCCCTGGTCCTCGAGCAGCTCGCGGAGCGTCTCGCGGATGGCGAAGTCGTCCTCGATGACCATCACCTCGCCTCGGGTCGCGACCGCGCTCATGCGTGACACACGTTAGGAACGCCGCCCCGTCCACGGAACCCCTGCCGGGCGGCGAGACCCCTGAAGGGGGCTCATGCGCGGATGCGCCCGCCTGCCGGGACACCGCGCCACAGCTCCGGTGGGGTGCCGATAGCGCCCATGTCGCGCTCCGCGGCCGCGCCGCGTTGACATGGGTGCCGCGGCCGCGACATACGGCTAGGCCCGCCGATCCTGGCGGAACGGACGGGGCGAGAGCGAGCGAGGGGTGATGGCGAGCGAGTCGGAGTCGGGGAGCAGTGCAGCCGTATGGGGGAGGTCGCCGGCGCCCAAGATCGCCCTCCCGCAGCGCGGCGTGGTGCTGGGGCTGTCGTGGAGCGGCATCGAGGGGGCCGGGAACCAGATCGTCGCGGCCAAGATCGAGTGCACGAAGACGAAGCCCAAGCTCACGCAGGTGTGGCGCCCGTTCCAGGATGCGCCGGGGCGGCGCGACGTGCGCGAGGCGTTCGCGCCGTGGATCGCGGACGAGGGCCGGTGGGCGGAGGGCCGTCTCACCGTCGGCCTCGATTTCCCGTTCAGCCTGTCGGAGACGCACCTGCGACAGCTCGGCCTCCTGCGGCAGGCGCTGCGCGGGCCGGCGAGCCTGGGCCGCGGCCTGGAGGAGCGCTTCCTGCCCGAGGGCGCCGACTTCTCCGAGGCCGCGGAACGGTTCAAGGGGGAGGTGGGCAAGGACCGGCTCCGCCTCACCGACTGCTACCGGGCGGCGGTCTTCCCGCCGTCGCACGTGCGCCTCTACCGCCAGACGTTCTTCGGCCTCACCTGCCTGGCGCGCCTGGCCGACGTGGCGTTCGTGCCGTGGGACCCGCCCAAGAGCGGGCGGTCGTCGCTCGTCGAGGTCCGCCCCGAGCACGTGGCCCGCGTGCTCTGCGGCACCTGCGCCTACCGCGACGACCCGCGCGACGGCGTCAACCGCTCCGGCGCCCGGGCGGCCGTGCTGCGCACGCTCCGCACCGCCGGCGGGCTCGAGTTCGAGATGGAGCTCGCCGCGAAGGTGGTGGAGGACGAGAAGGGCCTCGTCCTCGACGCCGTGCTGGCGGCCGCCGGCGCCGCCGCCGCGCAGGAGGAGAACTTCGCCGGCGTCCCGTCCAACGTGCCGCGCAGCGAGGGCTGGATCTACTCGATGCGCGAGGAGCCGTGGCGCGAGGCCTGACGGCTCGCGAGCGCGCCACCTCGCGCGCGCTCCGCCGCGTCCACGCCGACATCCGGGCGCTGCGGCTGCCCGGGCTGTGCGGCCCGCCCATCCACGGGCCGCCCATCGCGAGCCGCATCTTCCTGCTCGGGCAGGCGCCCGGGCCGCACGAGGGCCGCTTCGGCCGGCCGTTCGCCTGGACCGCCGGCAAGACGCTCTTCTCCTGGTTCGAGCGCGCCTGCGGCGCGAGCGAGGAGGACGTGCGGAGCCGCGTCTACATCGCGGCGGTGGTCCGCTGCTTCCCGGGGAAGACCGCCGCCGGCGGGGACCGGTTGCCGTCGGAGGAGGAGATCGCCGCCTACCGGCCGTTCGTGGCGCGGGAGCTGGAAGCGCTCCGGCCCCGGCTCGTCCTGCCCGTCGGCCGGCTCGCCATCGCCGAGGTCCTGGGGGAGGCGCCTCCCCTGGCGGAGGTGGTCGGCCGCACGCTGCGTGTCCACCTCCACGGCCGTGAGGTGGACGTGATCCCTCTGCCGCACCCGAGCGGCGCCTCGACCTGGTTCAAGCTCGAGCCGGGGAAGACGCTCCTCGCCCGCGCGCTGCGCGCGCTGGGCCGCCACCCGGAGGTCCGCGCCGCGTTCCCGCGCGCGAGGTCGGCGCGGTGAGGCGGACGACCGCGGCGGCGGCCTCCTGCGGC
>DASTGH010000058.1:0-2504 GCA_035719345.1 Anaeromyxobacteraceae bacterium | reverse complement strand
GAGGGCGCCGGCCGCGCCGCGCCGGCTCCTTCCGAGGCCGACTACGGACCGTCCGCCGTCCCGGCCGTCGCCGCGCTCGCCCTCCTCGCCTTCACCGGTCTCGCCCTGCTCGACCGCTCCGGCGCATGGCGCGAGCGGGGGGCGGCCGACGCCGCGCGCATCCTCGACGGCGAGTGGTGGCGCGCGGCGACGGCCCTGACGCTGCACGCCGACGCCGGCCACGTGGCGGGCAACGTCGCCGCGCTCGCCTTCGTGCTCTGGGCCCTCGCCCACCGGCTCGGTCCCGCCGCCGCGGCGTGGCTGGCGCTGGGCTCGGGGCTCGCCGGGAACGCCGCCACGGCCCTCCTCGCGCCGCGCGGGCACGTCTCGGTCGGCGCCTCGACCGCGGTGTTCGGGGCGCTCGGCGCGCTGGTGGTGCTGTCGGGACGCCGCCGGCGGGGCTGGCTCGCGCTCGCCTCCGGCGTCGCGCTCCTCGGGCTCCTCGGCGCGGGCGAGCGCGCCGACCTCCTCGCCCACCTGCTCGGCTTCGCCGCCGGGGCCGCGCTGGCCCTGCCGGCGCGGACGCGCGCTCCGCCTCGCCGCTCCGCGCTGCAGCCCCTGATCGCGCTCTCGGCCGCGGCGCCGCTGGCGCTGGCCTGGTGGCGCGCGCTCCGCTGACGGACGCCGGCGGCGGTGCGCGCATTCGCCGCATGGACCGGCCGCTCCCGCCCTGCCATCCTGACCCCGGTCATGAGAATGATTCTCATGATCACGGTCGTCTTGCAGCGGCCCGCGGCCCCGTCGGCCCAGCGCCCCCGAGCCTGGACATGACCCCCCGCACGGCCCTGGCGCTGCTCCTCGCCATGTGCGCGAGCGCGCGCGCCGCCGAACCCTCCCCCGACGCCCGCGCCGCGCTCCCCGGCCCCGAGCACGGCAAGGCATCCACCTGCGACGCCACGCCCGTCGAGCCCGGGTCCGTCGAGGTGGAGGTGGGCTACGCGCCCACCTGGGACGATCGCGCGGCCGCCGGCGCGGCCGGGGGCGAGGCCGCCTCGACCCACGGCTTCACGGCCGCGCTCACCTACGGCGCGCTGCCGGACGTGGACCTCCGCGTCTCGGCCGGGTTCGCCAGCGCGCACGATCCCGCGCGCGGCGGCGCCGACGGCTCCGGACCCACCCGCGCGGCGGGCGTCACCGACGCGCACCTCGGCGCGCGCTGGCGCTTCCTCCACCGGCCCGGCGCCGCGCTCGAGGTCGCCGTCGCCGCCGAGGTGGTGGTACCGGTGGGCGCCCGCTCCAGCGCGACCGCGATCGGGCTCACGCAGGACCACTGGAGCGCGCGCGCCGCGCTGGTCGCGACGAAGGACCTCGGGCCGCTCACGGCGAGCGCCGAGATCGCGCTCGGCGCGCCCTTCGCCGGCGACGCCCACGGCCTGCGCTCGACGGCCCAGGCGAACTGCGCGGCCGGCTGGCAGCTCGCTCCGTGGCTCCAGCCCGAGCTCGAGCTCAACTACGGCCTCGGCCACGCGCTCGGCGGCGATGCCCACGTCCTCGCCGCCACGGCGGGCGTGGTCGCGCCCTTCGGCGCGGGCCAGCGGGTCGTCGCGGCCGTGCAGCAGGGCCTCTGGGCGCTCCACGCGACGCCCGCCACCGCCGGCATCCTCGCCTTCAAGACCGCCCTCTGATCTTGCGCCGGCGCCCGGCGCGTGCCAGACCAGGCCCATGCCGCTCGACCTCTCCGGACAGGCCTTCCAGCAGCTCGCGGACCGCGTCACGCGCCTGGCGCGGGCCCACCTCGAGGCCCTGGACGGCGCGCCCATCCAGCCCTCCGCGACCGGCGCGGAGCTCCTCGCGGCACTGGGGGGCGCGGCGCCGGAGGAGGGCCGCGGTGAGGCGGTCGTCGACCTCCTGGCGAAGATGCTCCCGGCAATGCGCGCCCAGAACGGCCGCTTCCTCGGGTACGTCATGGGGTCCGGGGAGCCGGCGGGCGCGACCGCGGACCTGCTCGCCAGCGTCCTCAACCAGAACCTCACCGCCTGGCGCTCGTCGCCGGCGGGGGTGACGATCGAACGCGCGGTGGTCGGCTGGCTGGCGCAGGCGCTCGGGTGCGGCGCTCACGCCGGCAGCCTCACGGGCGGCGGCTCGATGGCGAACCTCATGGGCCTGGCCATGGCGCGGGAGGCGAGGGCCCCGGCCAACGAGCGCGGCGCGCGCCCGGGCATCGTCTACGCGTCCGAGCAGGTCCACATGTCGATCGGCAAGGCGGTCGCGCTGCTCGGGCTCGGCCGGGAGAACCTGCGCCTCGTCCCCGCGGACGACGCGTTCCGGATGCGGGTCGACGAGCTCGAGCAGGCGATCGCGCGCGACCGGGCGGCGGGGCACGCGCCGCTGGCGGTGGTGGCGACGGCGGGCACGGTGGCGACGGGCGCGGTCGACCCGCTGGCGCGCATCGCCGACGTCGCGGAGCGCGAGGGGCTGTGGCTGCACGTGGACGGCGCGTACGGCGCGCTGGCGGCGATGGTCGC
>DASTGH010000057.1:0-7277 GCA_035719345.1 Anaeromyxobacteraceae bacterium | reverse complement strand
AGGGCCGCGCGCGCGGCCTCGCGGGCGCGGGCCGTCGTCAAATCAGGTCTTCGCCAGCCGGATCTTGCGCTCGCTCTTGTCGCGGTCGAACGAGCAGAGGTCGGCCTCCGGGCTCGGCGGCAACGACGGCGACCACGACGGGTGCATGGCGCAGCGGGCGTCGTAGCAGTGGTGGAGGTCCCAGAGGTGCCCGACGGCGTGGATCGACTCGCGCGCCAGCCGCTTGCGCCACGTCTCGATCGACGCCTCCGAGACGCCGCGCGCCGGGAAGCGCGCGGTCGAGACGACCGCCTTCTCCCCGCCGTACTGGGCGAAGTTCCAGCAGGGCGGCTCGCCGAGCGGGCCCGCCCCCATCGCCAGCGGCGCGCTGGTGAGGAAGAGCACCTTGTCGTCGGCGAAGGTCTTCACCGGCTGGACCTCGTCCACGAGCGTGACCGCGTCGTAGCGCCCGTCCTTGCGCTCGGCCTCGGAGGGCAGCTCACGCTCGCCGGCGTGCTCCGTCCCCAGCCCGAAGGCGGTGTAGAGCGTCTTCGCCAGGAAGGCGAGGTCGGTCTCGTCGAACTTGTCGAGGGTGACGATCCGGATCACTTCTTCTTCCCCTTCGGTGGCGCCGGCTTCTTCACGGGCGCGGGCTTCGCCGCTGGCTTCTTCTTCGGCTCGACGGCCACCCTGGGCTTGGCAGCGGGGGCCGCCTTCTTCGCCGCGGGCTTCTTCTCGGCGGCCGCGCCCTTCTTCGGCGCCGCCTTCCGGCCGCGCTTCGCGCCGGCGTCGTCGTCCTCGTCCTCCTCGTCCTCGTCGGCTTCGGCCTCGCCGTCCGCCTCGCCGGCGCCTTCGGCCTCCGCACCCTCCGCCTCGGGGCCGGGCGCCGGTTCCTCCTCGCCCTCGAGCGGCGGCAGCGCGTCGATGTCGGGCAGCGGGATGTCCTCCGGGGACGGGATGCCCGGCGCGGCCGTTTCCGCCTCCGCCGACTCGCCCTCCGGCGGCTCGGCGCCCGGCTCCGGCAGCTCTCCGAGTTCGCCGAGCCCGAGGTCGTCGAGCCCGAGGTCCTCGTCGTCGGTGCGGGCCACCTTGCGGCGCGGCCGGGAGGGCAGCTCCACCGGCTTGGGCGGCGGCTTCAGCTTGAAGGTGACGCCCACCGGCGGCATGAGCGCGTAGTCGATGAAGTCCTCGGCCAGGCCCATCGGCACCGCCAGCGAGACCGAGATCTCGTGCACGAGCAGGTGGCGCGCGTTGTCGTACTGCTCGCGCTCCTTCGCCGGGAGCGGCCGGATGCGCGAGAGTGCGTGCAGGCCCTTCACCACCTCGGCCACCCCGAGCACGCCCCCGGCGATGAGCCGGTCGGCGTTGTCGCGGTGGCGGACCTTCCAGTCGAGCTCGGGGTCGTCGTACTGCGCCGCGAGGTAGTGGAAGACGCCCTCGATCTGGTCGCCGCTCGCCACCTTGCGCAGGCCGATGCTCGGGACCTTGCCCTTCGGGACGAGGACCGCGGCGCCGTCCTCCTCGCGCTCCATGCGCACGAGCTCGAGCTTCTGGCCGGCGATCTCCTTCACCTCGACGCCGGTGATGCGGCACACGCCCTGGTTCGGGTAGACGACGCGGTCGCCGGCCTTCAGCTCGGCGGCGTCCATGATGATGCCTTCGACCGCCGGGAGCTGCTCCTTCGGCTCCTCGTGCCGCGCGGGTGGGCCTCTCACGCGAACCCCCTTACCACGCGCCCCCAGGGGCGGCAATCACCCTGCGGCACAGAAGCCCTCGTAGTCGACGAAGCGGATCTCGGCGCCGGGGCGGCACACCGGGCACGCCGGATCGCGCCTCGCCCGCACCTCGTGGAAGGTGGAGGCCAGCGCGTCGAAGGCGACGAGCCTCCCGACGAGCGGGTCGCCCTTGCCGAGCAGGATCTTGAGCGCCTCGTTCGCCTGCAGGAGCCCGACCACGCCCGGCAGCACGCCGAGCACGCCCGCCTCCGCGCACGAGGGCGCCAGCTCGGGCGGCGGCGGACGGGGGTAGAGGCAGCGGTAGCAGGGCCCCTTCCCCGGCCAGAAGACGGTGACCTGCCCCTCGAACCGGTACACCGATCCGTGCACCACCGGCAGCCCGCGCAGCACGCTCGCGTCGTTGAGGAGGTAGCGGGTGGGGAAGTTGTCGCCGCCGTCGACCACGAGGTCGAAGCCGTCGAGGATGCGGAGCACGTTCTCGCTCGTGAGCCGCTCCTGGAAGGGCACGACCTTGACGTCGGGGTTGAGGGCGCGCAGCGCGTCGGCGGCGGAGGCGGTCTTGGGCTGTCCCAGCGTGCGCGTCGAGTGCAGCACCTGGCGCTGCAGGTTCGAGAGGTCGACCACGTCCGAGTCGACGACGCCGATCGTCCCGACGCCGGCGGCGGCGAGGTACAGCGCCGCCGGCGAGCCGAGGCCGCCGGCGCCCAGCAGGAGCACCTTCGAGGCGAGGAGGCGCGCCTGCCCCGCCTCGCCCACCTCCGGGATGACGATGTGGCGGCGGTACCGCTCCCGCTGCTCCGGGGTCATCCCGCCGGGCTTGACGGTGGGGAAGGCGCGGTCGGTCCAGCGGCCGTAGCCGCCGGCCAGGCTGCTCACCGCGCCGTAGCCCATCTCGGCGAGCGTGCGCGCGGCGAGCGCCGAGCGCGCGCCCCCGGCGCAGTAGAGCACCACCTCGGCGGCGCGATCGGGCACGGCCGCCTCGATGCGCGATTCGAGGAAGCCGCGCGGGACGTGCACCGCGCCGGGGAGGTGCCCCTGCGACCACTCCTCGCCCTCGCGCACGTCGACGAGCGCGATCGGGCGCCCCCGCGCGAGCGCGTCGCGCAGCTCCTCGGGGGCGATCTCCCGCACCGCGGCGCGCGCCGCGGCCAGGAGTTCGCGGTAGGTCGGCATGGGAATTGAATTACCCGGAGCGCGGACGGCCGGCAACTCGCCGGCCACCGTCCCGCGGCGCGCTACCGCGACACGCGCTTTCGGCGGCCGGCGTCGAGCCAGCGCACGTTGGCGAGGCCGCCGAAGGCGGAGGGCGACGTGCGGGCGGCCCCGGGCTCGGCTTCGCGCAGCGCGCGCCAGATGACGCCGAAGCGGTGTGCGGCGGTGAAGGAGGTGACGATGGCGAGCAGCGCCAGGGCGCTCCCCGCGACGATGTCGCCGGCGAGCGGCCCGAAGATCGCGTCGGCGAGCGGCGAGAGGGCGCAGGGGATGCCCGTCAGCACGACGCGCTCGGGGCGCTGCATGCCACCCACCTTGGCGGCGTCGCCGGCGCCGAGCGCCTCGCCCCGGGCGCGGGCGTACGAGACGAGCACGGAGCTGGCGGCGGCGGCGAGGGACGCGAGCAGCGCCGGGCCCTCGCGGAAGTAGACGGCGAGCCCGGCGAAGACGGCCAGCTCCGAGACGCGGTCGAGCGTCGAGTCGAGGAACGCGCCGGCCTTGGTGGCGCGGCCGGTGGCGCGCGCCACGCGCCCGTCGACGAGGTCGAAGCTCGCGGCGAAGAGGTAGAGCCAGCCGCCGACGGAGAGGTGGCCGGCGCCGAGCAGCACCGCGGCGACGCCGGTGAGCAGCGTGCTCGCGACGGTGATGGCGTCGGGCGAGATGCCGAGCCGGATGCACGTGCGCTCGACCGGGCCCCACAGCCAGATCCACCACTCCATCCACCACTTCCACAGGCGGCTCGCCGAGCGCTCCTCGACGGCGGGCGTGCGCGGCCGGCCGAGCGTCGCGCACCGCGCGAAGAACACGCCCATCGTTCCCAGCAGGACCGTGACGAGGACCGTGAGCGGCAGGAGGGCGTCGACGGTCGCGCTGGATGTCACGGACTCGAACTTAGGCACGGCAAGTGCCTCCAGCAGTCGAGAACCTTGGGCTCGCCATGCGGCCAGGCGGGCTCGCCCGAAATGGGGTTCACGTCCTGTGCGTCGGTCCGGGGATTCACGCCGGCGAGCGCAGGCGCCGCGCCGCGAGCGCGACGTACTCCGGGTCGCGCTCCAGCCCCAGGAAGCGGCAGCCGGCGCGGACGGCGGCGACGCCGGTCGTGCCCGAGCCGCAGAACGGGTCGAGCACCAGGTCGCCCGGCGCCGCCGAGGCGGCGATGACCCGCTCCAGCAGGGCCAGCGGCTTCTGCGTGGGGTGGCGCCCCTGCTCCTTCTCCCGGGCGGCCGGGGTCGGGAGCGACCAGACCACCTGCTCGCCGCCCGGCTGCGGGCGCTCGCTGATGGCCCACAGGTCGCGCATCTGCTTCCCGCCGTTCTCCCGCTTCATCTCCCGGTAGTTGAACCGGTGGGGCAGGGGACGCGCGCGCAGCGGGCTCGCCCAGAGGAGGATCTCGGTCGAGTGCGTGAAGAAGCGGCAGGCGAGGTTGGGCGCGGCGTTCGGCTTGTACCAGGTGACGGTGTTGAGCAGGTGGAAGCCGAGCTCCTGCATGGCGTAGCCGACGGAGAAGATGACGTGCTGGGTCCCCGACACCCAGATCGTCCCGCTCGGCTTCAGCGCTCGCCGGCAGGCCTCGAGCCAGCGCGCCTGGAAGGCGTGATCCTGGACGACGCCGCCCGACCGGTCCCACGCGCCCTTGTCCACCGAGGCGCGGCGCCCGCTGCGGCACGTCGTCCCGCCGTTGGAGAGGTGGTAGGGCGGATCGGCGAAGACGAGGTCGACGGAGGCGGGCGCGAGCCGCTCCAGCGCCTCCAGGCAGTCGCCCTGCGCCAGGGCCCAGCCCGGCCCTCGCTCGGCCGTCCCCGGGAGTGCGTCCCAGTCGTGGAGATCGAGTCGTCGCGCCATGGAGGGGATGGTAGGTGCGATATCGGATCCGTAAAGTTTTCGGCTGCCTGGGAAGCGCGGAGGGACGCCCGCTGCCGCGGTTCCGGCGAGTGATCCGGCGCCCCCTTTCCGCTATCTTCCGCCCCCTCATGAGCCCCACTCCCTTCACCGTCTGGCTCGAGGACGCGCTCTCGGGCTGGATCCTGCCCGTGGCCGCGCTGGCCGCGCTCGCGCTCGTCGGCGGCCTGTACCTGGGCGGCTTCGTCGGCGAGGAGGCGGTCGCGACGCTGACGGTCGTGGTCGTCGGCATCGGCGCGGCGCTCTACCTCGGCCGCGCCGCGCTCGACGCTTCCAGGGACCGCCTGGGCCGCGGCCTCGCGCTCGCCGGCGCGCTCGTGACCGCGGTCGCGGTGCTCCTGCCGGGCCTGCGCACGGTGCGGCCGGGAGAGCCGCTCTTCGCCGGCGACCTCGGGCAGATCGACGACCGCATCCCGGTCCCGGCCGGCGTGGACGGAGCGGTGCGGCTGCTCGTCTCCGGCAAGCTCGCCGACCGCGGCGAGCCCTCGGTGAGCTTCACCATCAGCGGCACGCGCGAGCCGGTCGAGGGCCGCCTGGAGCGCACCTTCTCCACCGCGCGCGTGGGGCGGAGCGGGCGCGCGCGCGTCGCCCACGACCACACCGCCGACTACTACCCCGCAGCGCTCCCGCCGGGTGCGCAGGCGCTCCGGCTCGAGCGCGTGCAGGGCGACCTCGGCAGCCGCCTGCGCGTGGAGGTGTTCCGCGAGCCCATCCCGCTGGCGGGTGGGCCCTGGATCCTCGCCGCGGTGGCCCTCGTGCTCGCCTGCGCGGCGGAGGCGCGGCTCGGCATGAAGAACGACGTCTCCGTCTGGACCGGGATGGCGCTCGCCTTCGGGCTGCTCGTCACCTACAACGCGACGCCCGCGGCCGCGGTCGGGCCGGCGGTGGGGGGCGTCATCCTGGGGGCGATCACCGGGTCCATCATCGGCTGGCTCGGCAGCATCCTGGCGCGCAAGCTCGTGTCGCCGCCGCAGCGCAGGCCGGCCCGGCCAAACGGGGCGGCCGCGGCCTGAGGGGTGGCGCGTGCCGGCGCTCGATGCCGCGTTCGTGAAGGAGGCGGCGCTCGCCGCCGGCTTCCACGCGGTGGGGATCGCGCGCGCCGAGCCCCTCGACCCGGGGCCGCTCGACCGCATGCTGGCGCGCGGAGCCGAGGCCGACATGGTCTGGCTCCGGACGCAGCGCGACGTCCGGCTCGACCCGCGGCGCCTCCTCGAGGGCGCGCGGAGCGTGGTCGCGCTCGCGCTCTCCTACCTCGAGGCGGGCGGCTCGCCGGAGCCGCCGCAGGCGCGCGTGGCCCGGTACGCGCGCGGTCGCGACTACCACGCGGTCATGAAGCGCCGCCTGAAGGACCTCCTCGCGCGCCTGCGCGAGCGGGACCCCGCGCTGCGCTCCTTCGCCACCGCCGACCTCGGGCCGGTCATGGAGAAGGCGTGGGCGCAGCGGGCCGGGATCGGCTGGGTGGGGAAGAACGGCTGCCTCATCTCGACGGCGCTGGGGAGCTGGACCGTGCTCGCCACCGCCATCCTCGACCGCGAGCTCGAGCCCGACGCGCCGCACCCCGACCGCTGCGGCTCGTGCGCCGCGTGCCTGCCGGCGTGCCCGACCGGCGCCATCCCCGAGCCGGGCTTCGTCGACGCGCGACGCTGCCTCTCCTTCCACACCATCGAGCGGCGCGGACCGATCCCCGACGACGTCGCGGCCGGGCTCGGTCCGTGGGTCTTCGGCTGCGATGCCTGCCAGGCGGTCTGCCCCTGGAACGCGGGCGCGGCGGCGCGCTGCGACCCCGAGCTGCGGGCGCGCGAGGGGCAGGCGGCGCTCGACCTCGACGCGATGCTGGGGCTCACGCTCGAGGGCTACCGCGCGCGCTTCTGGGGCACGGCGCTGGCGCGCGCGCGGTACGAGGGGCTGGTGCGAAACGCCGCGCTCGCCGCGGGGCACGCGGGCGACCGGGCGCGGCTGCCGGCGCTGCGTGGGCTGTGCGCGTCGCCGTACCCGGGGGTGCGCGAGGCGGCGCGCTGGGCGGTGGCGCGGCTCTCCGCCGCGGGCCCGGCGAGTCCGTGACAGCGCGCGCTTCCGCCGCTACATCCGCGTCATGACGGCGGTGGCGCATGCGGAGGCGTTCGCGGCGGCGCGGGAGGGCGCGGCGGTGGGGCCGGTGCTCGCCCGCGGGCTCCTCAGGCTCACCGGGAAGGACCGGCAGGACTTCCTGCACCGGATGAGCACGCAGCGCGTGAACGGGGTCCCGCCGGGCGCGGCGGTGCACGCCGCCTTCCTCGATGCCAAGGGGCGTGTGCTGGCCGAGGGAATGCTCGCCGTCCGCGAGGACGACGTCCTCGTCGACGTGCACGGCGCCGACGCGGCGGCGCTGCGCGAGCACCTCGCCGGCTTCGTCATCATGGACGAGGTGGAGGTCGAGGACGTCTCGGAGGCGTTCCGGGTGGTGCCGGTGCT
>DASTGH010000056.1:0-31911 GCA_035719345.1 Anaeromyxobacteraceae bacterium | reverse complement strand
CGTAGGGCTGCTTCGCGCGGTGGATCTTCACCGGCCAGATGCGCGCCTTCGGGTCCTTCACGTCGCCGAGGAGCGGATTCAGCACCGTCGGCCGCATCGGATCGATGCGGTCGCCGAGCAGGTAGCGCCCCGCGGTGCCGTTGAACCACCGGTACTCCGGGAGGGCGTCCTGGACGTACTCGAACTCACCCTTGATCTTGAGGTAGTGGTGCGCG
This sequence comes from Anaeromyxobacteraceae bacterium, assembly GCA_035719345.1. GTDB lineage: Bacteria > Myxococcota > Myxococcia > Myxococcales > Anaeromyxobacteraceae > Anaeromyxobacter_A. The sequence goes on along the minus strand of DASTGH010000056.1, from coordinate 31,696 downwards.
TCGTCCTTGCGCGTGGCGTCGCCGGCCTTGCTCCAGTCCAATTCGGCCTTCGTGGGCACCTTCCCGGCGTAGCTCGGGATGTGGCAGGTCTGACACGCGACGGCAGTGAGGTGCGTGTTCAGCCGCGCGTCCCGGTGTTCCGGCCTGGCGTGGCAGTCCGTGCACGCGACCCCGTGCGCATCCTCGACTCCGACGGAGAAGGCTCGCCCGCGCAGCTGGTGATCGGGTGCGGCGTGGCAATCGACGCACAGGAACCGGTGCCGCCCGATGTGGACGTCCTCCTCCTCGAGCGGATGCACGAGCGACGAGTCGAGGTCGCCGTGCTTCACGCCCTGCCCGCCGCCGCCGAAGGCGTGGCACCCGAGGCAGTTCTCGCGCGCGGGCGTGGCCACGGAGCGCGCCGCCGCGAGGAGGTCCGTCTCCTTCGTCGGCAGGCCGTAGGTGCCCTTGGCGTAGGCGCCCGTGCGCTCGTGGCAGACGAGACAGTCGACGTTTTCCGTGGTCGCGAAGTCGAAGCTGTCGTCCTTCCACCCGTAGCCGATGTGGCACTTGGTGCAGGACTTCTCGTTCCCGCGGCTCGCGATGCAGAAATTGTTGAGAAGGTTGCGCTTCCCGATGCGCGTCGCGCCCGCGTGCCCCGGGACCGAGACCTCGTCGCCCAGCCAGAGCCAGTGCGAGGTCTTCATGATCCGGGCGGCGCCGGGATGGCAGGAGAGGCAGCGGCGCGTCACCGCCTGGGCGCTCTCGAACTTCTCGTCGATCACCGATGCGTGATCGAAGTGCGGCCGGACGCGTCGCGTGAATCCGTCGGCGTGCGTTCGTTCGGGTACGGAGGACCGAAGCGTCAGCGCGACGGCGACCCCGCCGAGCGCGAGGACGCCGACGCTTGCTGCGAGGATCCAGTGAGGGGTCTTGGCGGGCATCGCCCGTGAGAGCGCGCCCCGTCCGGGAGGGTTCGCGCGCGCTCAGGCGTGCGGGCGCGGCGTAGCGACGCAACCCACGCCTGCTCGCCGGAGCACGATCTCGAGTGGGCAGAAGCGGGTCAAGCCGCTCTGCAGCAGGTTCGCGCCGACGAAGGCGGTGAACCACAGGAACTTCGCGTTCACGAAGACTGGACTGCCCTCGACGCCCAGCGCGAGCGAGACGAGGACGAACGTCCCCGCGACGATCCTCACGATGCGTTCGGTGCTCATGGCTCGTTCCCCTGTGATGTCCTGGTCGTGAGAGCCCGGAGCGGTCCGAAGGGTTCCGGCGGGCCCAGGCTGCACCGCCGAGCCGCCGCGCGGCTCTGACGGCGTGTGACCACCTCGCACGCTCGCATCTCGCGCTGGGTCCTCGCCTCCTGCGCCCTCGCGGCAGCGGCTCCGGCGGCGGCCGCATCCCTGACCATCGACGACGCCATCCGGTCCGCGTGGGCGCGGCATCCCGGGCTGCGCGCGGCGCGCGAGCAGAGCCGCGCCACGCGGGCCGAGGCGGAGGGCGCCGGCCATGGCTGGCTGCCGACGCTCGCCCTGGAGGCCAAGGCCGTCCGTACCGATGAGCCGCTCATGGTCTTCGGCATCAAGCTCGACCAGGGCGTGGTCCAGCAGAGCGACTTCGACCCGGCGCGGCTCAATCACCCCGATGCGCAGACCGCGCTCGGCGCCGGCGTCTCGCTGACGCAGCCGATCTACGCCGGCGGACGGATCTCGGCGGGGCGGCGGGCGCTGGGGGCCGCAGCGGACGCGGAGGACGCCACCTACGAGGCACGACGGCAGGAGCTCGGGCTGGGGGTGGTGCAGGCGTACTTCGGCGCCGAGGCTGCGGAGGAGGGGCTTCGCCACGCCGAGGACCAGCTGGCGCAGGCGGAGGAGACGGAGCGGTTCGTCCGCGCCCGCAACGCACAGGGGCTGATGCTCGATGCGGACGTCGCCCGGGCCGCCGCGTTCCGCGCGCAGGTCCAGGCCGAGCGGGCGGCGGCAGTGCAGCGCGTCGCCACCGCCCGGTCGGCGCTCGTGCTGCTCGCCGGCGACGAGGCGAGCGACGCGGTGCTCACCACCTCGATCGACGCCCCGGAGGCGGGCGCGGCGCCAGGCGGCGATCCCCTGGCCCGACCGGCACTCCGCGCCGCTCGCCTGCAGCGCGACGCCGCCGACGCCGGCGTGGACGTGGCACGAGGATCGCTCCTTCCCTCGGTGGGGTTCCGCGCGGCCGTCGAGACGCTCCGGACCAAGGACCTCTCCGAGGGCAACACCTGGTACGCGCTCGGGCTCGTCGCGCGGTGGGAGCTGGGCCTCCCCGCCTCGGATCGCAAGGGGGCCGCGCAGGCGCGCGCGGCAGCGGCTGCCGAGGCGGTGGCGTGGGAGGAGCGTCCGGCCCGTCGCGAGGCCGAGGAGGCGCGGCGTGCGATCGACGCGGCCCGGGCGCGCGCCGACGCGGCGGGCGAGGCGGTGGCCGCCTCCGAGTCGGCGCTGGCGCTGCGCCGCGCGCGCCACCGGCAAGGCCTGCTCCCGCTGACGGACGTGCTCGATGCCCAGACCGCGCTCGCCGGCGCCCGCGCCCTCGCGGTCGCCTCTCGCCTCGAGGTGCGCGCCTCCCGCGCGCGCCTCGCGCTCGCCCTCGCTCAGCCCATCGAAGGAGTGTCGCCATGAAGCTCGTCACGAAGCTCATCCTCGCCCTGGCCACCGCCGGGCTCCCGGCGGCCCATGCCGGGGCCGCCGCCCCGCCGCCGAGGCCGACCCCGGTCCGGCTCGTCGCCTGGCAGCCCGCGTCCGCGGAGCGGTGGGTCGCCGCGAGCGTCCAGGCGGCCCGCCGCGCCACCATCGCCACCCGCATCTCGGCCCAGGTGCGAGAGGTGCTGGTGCGCGAGGGCGGGGCGGTGAAGGCGGGCCAGGCGCTGGTGCGCCTGGCGGACGCCGACGTCCGCGGCCAGCTCGCCGCCGCCGAGGCGGCGCTCGCCTCGGCCAGCGCTCACGAGCGCCGGATCGGGGCGCTGCTCGCGGAGCGGGCGGCGACGCCGAGCGAGCTGGAGATGGCGGTGGCGCAGCGGGCGCAGGCCGAGGCCGCGGTGCAGGGGGCGCGGACGACCCTCGAGTACGCCGAGCTGCGCGCGCCGTTCGCCGGGACCGTCCAGGCGCGTCGGGTCGAGCCCGGAGACCTGGTCGGCCCCGGCCAGCCGCTGCTCGTGCTCGAGGGGAGCGCGCTCGAGCTGGCGGCCAGCCTCTCCGAGGAGGAGGCGCGCGGGCTCGCGGTGGGCCGGCGCGTGCGCTTCGAGGCGGAAGGGGTGGGCGGCGAGGCGGAGGTGACCGCGCTCACGCCCGGCGGCGACCCGGTCTCGCACCGCCGCGGGCTCAAGGCGCGCATCCTGGGGGACCCCGGGCTGCGGAGCGGCGCGTTCGCGCGCATCGCCGTGTCGGGGAAGGGCCGCGATGGCGGGGGCGCCTGGGTGCCGAGGAGCGCGCTCGTCGAGCGCGGCGACCTCACCGGCGTCTTCGTGGCCGCGAACGGCAAGGCCGAGCTGCGCTGGATCTCGGTGGGCGAGCCACTGGGCGACCGCGTCGCGGTCCGGGCGGGGCTCTCCGACGGCGAGCGCGTCATCGATCGGCCCGGCGCGCTCCGCGACGGCGACGAGGTGGAGGTGAGGCCGTGAGGGCCGCCGAGCGCCTCGGCGTGGCGGGCCGGCTGGCCCGGCCCTTCCTGACGTCGAAGCTCACCCCGGTGATCGTCCTCGCCTCGATCGCCCTCGGCGTGGTCGCCGTGCTCCTCACGCCGCGCGAGGAGGAACCGCAGATCGTCGTCCCGATGGTGGACCTGCTCGTCCCGTTCCCGGGCGCGACGCCGCGCGAGGTCGAGAGCCAGCTCACGACGCCGCTCGAGCGGCGGCTGTGGGGCATCCCGGGCGTCGAGTACCTCTACAGCCAGAGCCTCCCCAGCGCGGCGTTCGTCACGGTCCGCTTCAAGGTGAACGAGCCGCTCGAGCCGTCGCTGGTGAAGGTGCATCAGGAGCTGGCGGCGCACCCGGAGGTGCTGCCGCCGGGCAGCGGCAAGCCCGTCGTCCGCGCGCTCACCATCGACGACGTGCCGTTCCTGGCCGTGACGCTGCATGCGCGCGAGCCGCTCCCCGCGGGCGAGCTGCGTCGCCTCGCGGAGGAGGTGGCGCGCGAGATCGCCGACGTGCCGCAAACGGCGCAGGTGCGCGTGCTGGGCGGTGCGCGCCGCACGGTCCGGGTCGAGCCCGACCCGGCGCGGCTCAGGACGCTTTCCGTCTCGCTGGGTGAGGTGGTGCAGGCGCTCCAGGCCGCGCAGGCGCAGCTCCCGGCCGGAGCGCTCGTGGACCGCGGCCGGCGCGTGGAGCTGGAGGCGCAGGGCTTCGCGCGATCCGCCGCGGAGCTCGGGCGCGTGGTGGTCGCCGTGCGCGACGGGCGGCCCGTCTACGTCGAGGACGTGGCCCGGGTCGTGGACGGCCCCGAGCCGGAGCCGGCGGTGATCCTGCTCGCCGAGAAGGGGCGGGCTGGCTTCGACCAGGCATCGACCATCGCCGTCGCGAAGCGCCCCGGTACGAACGCGACCGAGCTGGCGCGGACCGTGCTCGCCAAGGTGGAGGCGCTGCGTGGCCGGCTCATCCCGGCCTCGGTCGAGGTCAAGGTGACGCGCAACTACGGCGAGACCGCAGGCGACAAGTCGAACGAGCTCATCGAGCACCTCCTCATCGCGACGCTCTCGGTCGTCGCCCTCATCCTCGCCTTCATGGGCTGGCGCTCGGCGGTGGTGGTGGCGGTGGCCGTTCCCGTGACGCTCGCGCTCACCCTCGTCATCACCTGGCTGAACGGCTACACGCTGAACCGCGTCACGCTCTTCGCGCTCATCTTCTCCATCGGCATCCTCGTCGACGACGCCATCGTGGTGGTCGAGAACATCCACCGGCACCTGCACCTGCCGGGCCCGCGCAGGAGCTTCGCCCGCACCGTGCTCGCCGCCGTCGATGAGGTGGGCAACCCCACCATCCTGGCGACGGTGGCGGTCATCGCCGCCATCCTGCCCATGGCCATGGTGCGCGGCCTCATGGGCCCGTACATGCGGCCCATCCCGGTGGGCGCGAGCGTGGCGATGGTCTTCTCGCTCCTCATCGCCTTCGTGGTGAGCCCGTGGGCGGCGATGCGCGCGTTTCGCAAGGAGGCGAACCTGGGCGACGCCGATCCCAGCGGCCTCCACCCTGCCGATCCCGAGCGAGACCCCGCTCGGCCGGCGCGCGACGACGGGCGCGCCGTCCGCGAGAGCGCTCCCGAGGGGCGGCTCACCCGCCTCGACCGCCGCATCACGCGTGCGCTGCTCGGCACGCCGTGGCTGCGCGCGACCTTCATGGCGGGCGTGGGCGCGCTCCTCCTCGGCGCGGTCGCGCTGCTCGGCGCGGGCGTGGTGAGGGTGAAGATGCTGCCCTTCGACAACAAGAGCGAGTTGCAGGTGCTGCTCGACCTGCCGGCGGGCGCCGCGCGCGAGGACGCGCTCGCGCTCGGGCAGCGGGTGGCACGGCGGCTCCTGGACGAGCCGGAGGTCCGCGACGTCGAGGTGCACTCGGGCGTGGCCGCCCCGTTCACGTTCGTGGGCATGGTCCGGCACGCGTTCCTGCGCGAGGCGCCGCAGCAGGTTGACCTTCAGGTGAACCTCGTGCCGAAGGGCGAGCGCAAGGCGGCGAGCCACGCCATCGCGGTGCGGCTGCGGCCGATCGTCAAGGAGCTGGCGCGCCCCGCGGCCGCGCGCTCCGAGGTGGTGGAGATCCCTCCCGGCCCGCCCGTGCTCGCCACCATGGTGGCCGAGCTCTACGGCCGCACGCAGGCGGAGCGCGATCGCCTCGCCTCGGAGGTGCGCGACGCGTTCTGGTCGACGCCGGGCGTGGTGGACGTCGACTCGACGCTGAACCCGACCGCGCCCAAGCTCGCGCTGCGCGTCGACCGCGAGAAGGCGGCGCTCAAGGGCGTGCAGCCGGCGCACGTCGTGCAGACGCTGGCGGCGGCGGGGTACGGGTTCGACCTCGGCTCCTTCCACGTCGAGCGCGGCGCGGCGCAGGTGCCGACCGTGGTCCAGCTCGCCCCGGCGCAGCGCACCCGGCTCGACCAGCTCCTCTCGCTCACCGTCCCGGGCATGCAGGGCCCGGTTCCGCTCTCCGAGCTGGTGCAGGTGGAGGAGACGCGCGAGGCCCCGGCGCTGGCCCACAAGAACCTGAAGCCGGTGTCGTACGTGACGGGCGACCTCGCGGGCGAGATCGAGAGCCCGCTCTACGCGCTCCTCGCGCTGGAGAAGAAGCTCTCCGCGCTCCGCGGCGACGCCGGCGAGCCGGTGGCGCGCTACGGGCTCGCGCACCCGCTCGACACGGAGGGGCCCGCGCTCAAGTGGGACGGCGAGTGGCACATCACGCTCGAGGTCTTCCGCGACCTCGGCCTCGCCTTCGCGGCGGTGATGCTCCTCATCTACGTGCTCATGGTGGGCTGGTTCCAGAGCTTTTCGATGCCGCTCGTCATCCTCGTGCCGGTGCCCCTCTCGCTCGTCGGGATCGTGCCGGGGCACGCGCTGGCGGGCTCGTTCTTCACGGCGACGAGCATGATCGGCTTCATCGCCGGGGCCGGGATCGTGGTGCGGAACAGCATCATCCTCGTCGACTTCATCGAGCTGAAGCTGCGCGAGGGCATGCCGCTCGCCGCCGCCGTGGAGGAGGCGGTCGTCGTCCGCTTCCGGCCCATGGCGCTCACCGCCATGGCCGTGATCGTCGGCAGCGCGGTGATGCTCGCCGATCCCATCTTCCAGGGGCTCGCCATCGCGCTCATGGCCGGCGCGGTCGCGGCGACGCTGCTCTCGCGGTACGCGGTGCCGGTGCTGTACCTCCTGCTCGCGCGCGGCGGCCGGGCGGCGGAGCTGCAGCGCGAGGGCGCGCGTGCCGCCGCGGAGGCGCTGCCCGGGGTGCAGGCGGCCTGAGCCGGCCGCGCCCATGGGCAGCGCCGACGTCGCGGGTGGGGGCACACTCGGAAGGGCAGGGGCGCTCCGGAAATCCGTGCCGTGGTCGCATGTTCCAGGGGCATGAACGATGGCAATCCGACCATGGTGGTGGTGGTCCGGCCGGCGGACACCCCCAGGAAGTCGATCGAGGTCCTCCGCTGGCTTCGCTGGCTGCTCCCGGCTGCGCTGCTCGTGGTCTCCGCCGGAGAAACGGTCGCCCTCGGCGACCAGGTGATCACGATCGACGCCGAGGAGATCGAGTCCGGTCCGCTCTCCCTGGCGGACGCCCTCGAGCGCGCGGCCCGAGGCCACCTGCACCGGGGACCGTGAGGCGCCGCGGGCCACGGGACTACTGCGGGGCGGCGGTCCGCTCGCGCTCGCGGCGGTGGATGGTGGAGACGTCGATACCGAGGACCTCGGCGGCGCGAGTCTTGTTTCCGCCGCAGCGGGCGACGACCCACGCGATGTACGCATCCTCCAGCTCCCGCAGCGTCGTCGGCTGCTCCCGGGCGGCCTCGAGGGGCGACGGGCCGACGTCGGGCCGCGGCGCCAGCCGCTCGACGTCGTCGAGCCCGACCAGCTCCCGGGGCGAGAGGATCACCAGCCTCTCGATCACGTTCTCGAGTTCCCGCACGTTGCCCGGCCACGAGTAGGACGCGAGGTGCTCGACGGCCTCGGGGGCGAGCCGTCGTGCACGGGAGGCGGGGTTGCGGCGCCGCGCCCTCGCGACGAACGAGTCGACCAGCGCCGGGATGTCGTCAGCGCGATCCCTGAGCGGCGGTACCACGATCGTGACGACGTTCAAGCGGAAGAAGAGGTCCGCGCGGAACTGGCCAGCGTCGACGCGGCTCTGAAGGTCCTGGTTCGTGGCCGCGATGATGCGGACGTCCACCCGCCGTACGGTGTCGGCGCCGATCGGCCGCACCTCACCGTCCTGCAGCACGCGCAGCATCTTCGACTGGAGCGTGCCCGGCATGTCCCCGATCTCGTCCAGGAAGAGGGTGCCACCGTCGGCCTCGACGAACAGGCCGCGGCGCGGGGCCGTGGCGCCCGAGAACGCTCCGCGGGTGTGGCCGAAGAGTTCGCTCTCGAGCAGGCTCTCCGGGAGCGCCGTGCAGTTCACGGCGACGAAGGGCTGGTCGCGCTGCGGGCTCGCCGCGTGGAGCGCGCGCGCCACGAGCTCCTTGCCCGTTCCGCTCTCCCCGATGACCAGCGCCGGAGCCGGCGAGGGCGCCGCCCTGGCGATCAGGTCCTTGAGCGCGCGGATGGGCGCGCTCGTCCCCACGATCTCGCCGGCCGCGCCCTGCTCGTCGACGGCCCGGCGCAGCACCTCGTTGGCGCTGCGCACGCTGCGGTCCGCGAGGGCTCGCTCGACGAAGACGAGCATCTCGCCCAGCTGGAACGGCTTCGTCAGGTAGTGGAAGGCCCCGCGCTTGATCGCGTCGACGGCGGTCTCGATCGCGCCGAAAGCCGTCATCACGATGACCGGGACCTCCGGATCGACCTCGTGCACGCCCTCCAGCACGTCGAAGCCGTCGACCTTCTCCATCCGCAGATCGGTGATGACGAGGTCCGGCAGCTCGCTCTCCACCTTGCGGAGCGCCTCCCTGCCGCCGGTCGCGCAATCGACGACGAACCCCGCGCCGCCGAGCTGGTCGGCGAGCATCCGCGCCATCTCGGCGTGGTCGTCAACGACCAGGATTCGCGCGCCGCGCTGCCGTGTCATCGATGTCCTCGGGTTCCTCTCGGTGGGTGGCCTCGGGCCAGGCGATGACGACCCGGGTGCCGCGGCCCTCCGCGCTGTCGAGGTCGATCTCGCCGCCGTGGTTGCGGACGATCTGCGCGGCGACGGTCAAGCCGAGCCCGGTGCCCTTCCCGCGTTTCTTCGTCGTGAAGAACGGGTCGAAGACGCGGTGTCGGAGGTCTTCCGGGATCCCGGCACCGTCGTCGACGACCTCGAGGCTGCAGGAGCCGGTGCCAGCTCCCGGCTGGGCGCGGACCGTGACGTGTCCTCCGGGACGACAGGCGTCCAGGCCGTTGAGCACGAGGTTCACGAGCACCTGCTTCAGCTGATCGGCGTTGGCCGCGAGCGCCGGAAGGCCTTCGGCCACGTCGAGGGCGAGCGCGACCTTGCGCTTTCGCGCCTCGAACGTCAGGAGGTCGACGACGATGGACGAGACCGCCCGGACATCGACCGGCGCGACGTCGGCCTGCGACACGCGCGCGAAGTCGAGGAGCTCCCGGATGGTCCGGGAGATGCGATCGATCTCGTCGAGGATCACGGCCGTCGTGCTGGATTCGGGGTGAGTGGGCCCGAGCTTCGCCGCCAGCATCTCGGTGCGACCGCGGACCACCCCGAGCGGTGTTCCCACCTCGTGTGCGATCCCCGAGGCGAGCACGCCGACGGTGGCGAGCTTCTCGGCGCGGAGGAGCTGCGAGGTGAGCCCCCGCAGCTCGGTGACGTCCTCGAGGACGAGGAGGAGCGTCATGTCCTGGAGCGGGTTGTGGAGCGGCACCGCGTGCACCGCGAAGAAGCGGGAGCCGCCCGCCAGCGCCAGCGGCTGCGTGACCTGGCGCTGGATCTCGCTCGACGCGCGGGCCCGCTCCACCAGATCGCGGACCGCGTCGAGCGCTCCTGGGTCTCCGGCCGCGAAGGCGCCCTCGAGCGTGTCGCCGGCGTGGACGGCGCCGACGCGATCCCGGAATGCGACGTTCATCCCCGAGATCCGGCCCGCAGCGTCGAGCGCGAGGACTGCGACCGGTACGTTCTCCAGGATCTTCTCGGCCTTCTCCCGCATCCGCGCGACCTCTTCCGCGCCGCGCAGCCGCTCCTGGACGGCGATGGCCTTCCTCGCGCTGACGACCAGGTACACCGAGAGCGCGCCGAGCGCGACGCCGAACGCCACCGCGAGCAGCGCCATGCGGAGGATGATCGCGTCCTCCTGGGCCTCGAGCGCTGCGGTGGAATCGATGACCGCGACCGACCAGTGGCCGGCATCCTCCGTGCGGATGGGCGCGAAGGCGGCCAGCGCGTCGGCGCGCCCGAGCCCGAGAGCACGGGTCTGCGCCGGCGTCAGCTCCATCGTCCCGGTGTGGCCGGCGCGCATGGAGGCGAGGAGGTCGGCGAGCGGTCCGCCCTGCGCGCCTTCCCCGACGAGCGCCGTCACCGCGGGCTCCGTGAGCGGCGCGACCCGGCCGTGGGGCCCGATGAGCAGGAGCTTCGACTGCGGCTGGAGCGCCGCGAGCCGGAGCCGATCGAAGGTCCCCTGCTGGTCGACCAGGATGACGATCGCGCCGCGGACCACGCCGTCGCGGACGAGCGGCGCCGCGAAGGCCCGATGCCACGGAGCGGACGGATCGCCGAGGGGCTCGGAGATGGCCATGACCTGGCGCGAGATCGCGGCGAGCGCCGTCTCGCGGACCGCCTCGGCGAACGGCTGGCGCGACCACGATCCCGCCACCGCCGGATCGACCGCCACGACCCGCTCGCGGCCCTGGACGTCGTAGACGACGATCGTCCGGTAGGACCGGACCACCGCCACCAGTGCCTCCAGCTCGCGGCGCTGATCCTTTCCCGTGTTCGCGGCGTCGACGAGCTTCGCCGCGAACGCGAGGTGGAGCCGGACGTCGGCGAGCTCCGTCTCGATCTCGTGGATGGCGATGCGCAGGCGTCCGAGGTGCTCGTCTCCGAACTCCTTCACCAGGGCTGCCCGGTCGCGATGCGCGGTCCCGACCGCCAGCGCGATGACGCCGGCGAGCACCGCGACCGTGGTGAGCACCGCGCCCCAGGTGCCGCGGCGCATCGAGCGCCGGAGTCCTCCCTCGCCGCCGACGGCCATCAGCAGGCGCTCCGCGGCATCGCTGGCTCCACCTCGGCCATCGTCCGTTCCAGGCCCTCGATGTCCTCGCCGAGGCCGTCGAGCGCTCGTCGCGCGCGCACCAGCGCCCGGAGGAGATCGTCCACCTCCTGCTGGGAGCTCAGGTAGAAGGCAGCCGCCGAGCGGTGGGTGCGGCCGACCCTCACGCCGAGGACGACGCAGGGATTCCGGAAGGCGTCCTCGTCGGTCGCGTCGTCGCCGACGTACAGGGCGACTCGCCGGTCGATGCGCTGGAGCAGCCGGGCGACCGCGTCCCCCTTGTCGTGAGACTCGCGCGGGACGACGTTCACGACGGCTCGGCCTCCGAAGACGCGCCCCCCCGGGAGGTCCCGCGTCGCGGCTTCGATAGCCCTGCGCGCCTTCGCGCGCTCGCAGGAGTGGCGGTAGTGAACCGCGATCGAGAGCCCCTTGTCCTCGACCCAGATGCCCGGGAGGCGAGCGACGCCCGCCAGCAGCTCGAGCCAGGACGCCACCTCGCCGCGCGGGGTCCTGTCGACCGGTCCGAACCCGGCCTCCGCGCCGTGGTTGCCCACGATGCCGACCAGCGGGATGCCGGTCAGGCGCGCGCAGAGGTCGGCGCGCCGCCTGCCCGAGACCACCGCACACGGGTAGAGGAGAGCGGTGAGGCGGAGCAGCGCGTGGGTCGCAGGACGCAGGGACGCCTGATGCGGGTCGTCCACGATGGGGGCGAGCGTGCCGTCGAAGTCGAAGACGAGGAGCGGGTCACGGCGAGCGATGTCGGTCAGCGTGTACGAGCCTGCGTCGGTGATCAGGTCCCTCATGGCGCAGCCTCCACGGCGTGCAACCCGGCGCCGAGCCGGGTGGCGAGTCGATGGCTCTTCCGCAGGCGTGCGGCGTCGGTCAGCATGCGGCCTGCCCACCGGTAGACGTTGAAGTCGGCCACCTGCGAACGGAGCGCACGCATGCGCTCGGCCTGCTCCGCCTCGGGCATGGCCAGCGCGGTCGCGATGGCGGCGCTCGCCTGCTCGAGGTCGTACGGGTTCACGAGCAGCGCCTCCGTCAGCTCGCGCGCCGCCCCCGTGAACCGGGAGAGGACGAGGACGCCGCGCTCGTCGTCGCGCGCCGCCACGAACTCCTTGGCGACGAGGTTCATGCCGTCGTGCAGGCTGCTCACGTAGCAGAGGTCCGCGGCGCGCAGGTAGCGGAAGATGGCAGGCGGCTCGTGATGTCCGCGCAGCAGCGCGATGGGGCGCCAGGTTCCGTCGGCGAAGCGGCGATTGATGCGCTCGGTGACGGCGTCGACGCGGTCGTTCAGGTCCCGGTACTCGGGGATCAGCGTCCGGCTGGGCGCTCCGAGCTGGGCGAAGGTGAAACGGCCGCGCAGGTGCGGGAACCGCTCCAGCGCCCGCTCGACGGCGAGCAGGCGCTCCTCGATCCCCTTCGTGTAGTCGATGCGATCCACGCCCACGCCGACGAGGCCGTCGGGACCGAGCCCGAGCTCGGCGAGCACGCGCCGCCGGCACTCGCCGGGGGGCGGCGCCGCCGTCGCCCACCCGTTCGGCCACTGGATCGAGATCGGGTAGGCGCGCACGAGCGTCTCGCGTCCGCCGAGCACGACCGACATGCGCTCCCGGTCGATGCGGGCCTCGAGGAAGCGGTCGACGCATTCCAGGAAGTTGTTGCAGTGCTGCTGGGTGTGGAAGCCGATGATGCTCGAGCCCAGCATGCCTTCCAGGATGTCGCGCCCCCACGGGCACACGCCGAAGCGCTCCGCGCTCGGCCATGGGATGTGCCAGAACGCGAGCACCGTCGCCCGGGGCAAGCGCTCGCGAACGATGCGTGGCGCGAGCGAGAAGTGGTAGTCCTGCACCAGGATGATGGGATCGGGCCCATCCGACTCGTCGCAGACCGCCTGGGCGAAGCGCCCGTTCACCGCGTGATACTGCCGCCAGTCCTCGGCCCGGAAGGCCGGTCGCGTGTAGACGAGGTGGCAGAGCGGCCACAGCCCTTCGTTCGCGAATCCGTAGTAGTACCCGCGCTCCTCCTCGGGCCCCAGCCAGACGCGTCGGATCGCATACGACTCCTCGCCGGGAGGGACGAGCACCCGGTCGTGCCGATCCACCACCTCGCGATCCGCCGAGCCGCTGCCGTGCGCGACCCACACGCCGGAGCACGCGCGCATCACGGGCTCGAGCGCGGTGACGAGGCCGCTCGCGGGATGCACGACGCGGACCTGGCCGTCCTCCCGCCGGTCGTGGATGTACGGCTCCCGGTTCGCGAGGATCAGGACGCGCTCGCCCTCCAGCGACTGCGTGAGCGTCCGGTGCAGACGTTCCGGGGTCCACCTGCCGCCGAGGCTCGTCCTCTGCTCCGACGCGAGCTCGGCCATGGCGGAGCGGAGGTCCGAGAGCAGCGGCGCGAACAGCTTCGAGTCGGCGACGGCGCGAGGCGAACGGCCGCCGAGCGCCGGCGGCAGGATGCGGCGGAGCTCCCGGGTCCACCCGATCCAGCTGAAGCGGCCGAGGGCGACGGTCCCGATCGAGGCGAGCAGCGCGACGACGCCGAACACGCCGGCGGTGAAGCGCCGCATCGCAGCCTCGCGCCGCGAGACGTAGGACAGGTCGTGCACGATCACGAGGCGCGCGAGGACACGTCCCTCCTCGGCGAGCGGCAGGATGGCCGTGTGCACGAGCCCACCGTCCGACTCCTCGAACGCGTCCGTCGCCTCGGCCGTCGCAGCCATCACCTGGCGCCCGGCGATGGCCTCGCACGAGGAGTGCTCGGCGAGCGCCGCCGTCCTGGCCAGCGTCCTCATGCTCGAGCCGCACACCGCCGCCGCCGTGATGCGGTCGTCGCGGGCGATCTCCTCGAGCACCCCCCGCAGCTTCCTGCGGTCGTTGGCGAGGACGTGCGCGACGAGCGCCTCCCGCGCTCCACCCGCGGCCAGCCGTGCGCGCATCGAGACGTCGCGCTCGAACCAGGCGCGCGTGGTGTCGTTCACGATGACGGTCGCGGCCCAGGCGAGGGCGGCGAGGAGCCCCAGGAGCGGAAGCAGCACCCGCAGCGTCATCGGGCTCCCTCGGGTCGATCGAGGCATTTTGCAAGACCACCGTTGCGAGATGCGGCACCACTCCAGGGACCGAGCTTCGGCTTGAACGGAATGCAGGGGATGTATCGCCGCATCGAGAGGCCGTTCTGCACGTATCGCGCCGCTCCCGGTGCGGTCCGAGGAGTGCAGCGCGCGACGTTCGATGCGCGACCCGACGCACGAAGGCTCGACGAACGAGGTCGTCGTTCCCGGGAGTCACCCGCCGGGCACGGCTGCGAACCCGCACGCCTCCAGGCCCGCACTCCTGCTGGCGTTCCTGGTGGTGGTGCTCGCTCTCGCGCTGGTGGACATCGTCGTGCTCCTCGCTGCGGATCCGGAGCTGCAATCCCTGCGCGACATCGCCGACATGCATGCGCGGGCGCTGAAGGTCACGACCCACATCCGCGGCCACCTCCTGGACATCCGGCAGGAGCTCTTCGCCACCCTGCGCGTCGGGCGAGCGACGGTGGTCGCCCCTGACGTGGCACAGGCGTTCGCTCATCTCGGGCGCGACGCCGAGGCGCTGCTCTCGCTCGCTGCCACGCGACCGGACAGGTCCGAGGCGGGCATGCTACGGGCGGCGCTCACACGGTGCGAGGAGGAGAGCAGGAGCGCCGCCGCGGAGGTGGGGCGGTCGAACGGTGCACCAGCCCACCTCCGGCTCGAGGCGCTCCTCGATGCGACGCGGAGCGCGAGTGAGGCGGCGGATCAGATCGTCTCGTCCAACGCGGACGCCGTCGAGCAGCTCGCGAGGAGGATCCGGGTCCACCTGAGGTGGACCATCCTCGCTGCCACGTTCCTCTCGGTCATGGGCGCGGCGGCCGTGCTCCTGCTCCAGCATCGGCTGCTGCGGAGCTTCTCGGCGGAACGGGCGGCCGCCAGCACGCGATCGGTGGAGCTCGAATGCTTCGCGGCCAGGGCGGCTCACGAGCTGCGGAACCCGCTCCAGACGGTGTCGCTCGCGCTGCGAGCCCTCGAGCACGGGGACCAGGCGCACGCGCTGGAGCGTGCGCAGCGGAGCACGGACCGCCTGAGAGACACGGTCGACGATCTCCTCCAGTTCGCCCGAGCGGGCATCACACCGGAGGCGACCTCCCCGGCGGACGTGTCGAGTGTCATCGGGGAGGTCCAGGACGAGCTGGCACCGCAGCTCGCCGCGGCGAACGTCGCGATGAACGTGCATGTTCCACCGGGGACGAGCGTGGCCATGGCGAACGTCCATCTCGCGATCGTGCTGCGCAACGTCGTGGGCAATGCCGTGAAGTACTCCACCGGCGCAGAGCGCGCCTGCGTGACCATCTGCGCCACGCCCGGACGCGCCGACGTGCATCTCGAGGTGTCGGACAATGGCCCGGGGATTCCAGCCGAGGCGCTGCCACGCCTGTTCGAGCCGTTCTTCCGGGCGACGACGCGCAGCAGTGGGCACGGACTCGGGCTCGCGACCGTGCGGCGCCTCGTCGAGGCTCATCGAGGGGCGGTGCGCATCACGAGCGCGCCGGGTGTCGGCACGAAGGTCGAGCTCGACCTGCCACGCGGTTCCACGCTCGCCGATGCCAGGGAATCCCGCGCCCCCTGCGAACCGGTCCGACGCGGCTGACCCGGGGTCGACCGCGGAGCCGTGACGATGAGGCCTGGACACGAGACGAGAGGGTATCGCGGGACGATCCGTCCCGCCCGCGCGGGGTGTCCCGGCGGCACGGAGGTGAAACGTCATGCCCGTCCCGAAGATCGATCACGGTATCGCCCGCCTCCACGAGGCCGGCGGCGGCGTCCTGCGCTACGGCGTCGTGTTCCTGCTCCTGCTCATCGGCGCGACCAAGTTCACGCCCTGGGAGGCGTCGGCGATCGAGCCGCTCGTCTCGAACAGCCCGTTCCTGTCGTGGATGCCGCGGGCGCTGGGGCTCCAGGGTGCGTCGAACCTGATCGGCGCGATCGAGATCGCCATCGGGCTGGCGATCGCCGCGCGCCGCTTCTCGCCCACCGTGTCCGCCATCGGCTCGCTCGCCGGCGCCGGTACGTTCGTGACCACCCTGTCGTTCCTGTTCACGACGCCCGGGGCGCTGTCGCCCATGCATCCCGCTTCGGGCTTCCTCATGAAGGACGTCGTGCTGCTCGGTGCTTGCCTCTACACGGCCGCCGAGGCGGCCCAGGCGGCCCGGTCGCAGACCGGTCGCGCGACCGTCATGACGCGGCCGCAGCCGGCCTGATGCTCGCGAGGCGCCATGCGAAAACCCGCTCCGGCGCTCACGCCTCGCGCGAGCGCCGGACCTCGACCTCCCGCTCGAATCAGCGCTGCGCGTGCGCGTTCTGGAAGAGCGGCAGGAACCGGCCGTACCCCTCCTCGGCGAGCCGCTCGACCGGCACGAAGCGGAGCGCCGCCGAGTTGATGCAGTAGCGGAGCCCGGTCGGCCGCGGGCCGTCCTTGAACACGTGCCCGAGGTGCGAGCCGGCGAGCCTGGAGCGGACCTCGGTGCGGGGCATGAGGAGCCGCCAGTCGGTCCTGGTGGTGACGTGACCGGCCTCGAGCGGCTGCGTGAAGCTGGGCCAGCCGGTGCCGGAGTCGAACTTGTCGAGGGACGAGAACAGCGGCTCCCCCGAGACGACATCGACGAAGATTCCCGCGCCATGGTGGTCCCAGTACGCGTTCTGGAACGGGCGCTCGGTGGCCTCGTGCTGCGTCACCTCGTACTGCTCGCGCGTCAGCCGCTTGCGCAGTTCCTCGTCGGGCGGTTTCTGGAACGTCGACATGGTCGGTTCCTCCGGGTGCTCGGCGGCCGTGCAGGCCGCTGGCGCGGCCTGGAGCGCGATGAGCAGGAGTCGTGTGGTCAGGGTCATGCGCCATCCCGTCCCGTGCGGCGCGTGTCGTCCGGCGGGCGCCCGGCGGACCAGATCTGGCGCACGACCGCGGCGCGCGCCCGGTGGAGCAACGCGTGCTGCGTCGCCACGGTCACGCCGAGCACGGCCGCGGCATCGTCCGGCCCGAGCCCCTCGACGTCGCGGAGCGTGATGGCCAACCGCTCGCACGGCGGGAGCGCGGCGAGCGCGTCGTGCAGTGCGTCCGGCGTCACGTCGCCGACGGTTCCGGGCGGGCTGCCTGGCCGCGCAGCGCCGTCGTCGCCGGGATCTGCGCGACGGAGCGGCGCCGTCGCGCTCGCAACCTCGCTCACGGTGCGCAGCAGCCACGCGGTCAGGGAGCCGGCGCCGTCGAAGCTCGACAGGCGTGGCAGGATGGTGCGCCAGGCGCCCCGCGCGATCTGCTCGGCGCCCTCCGCGTCGTGTCCCCATGCCTCGGCCAGCCGGACCATGGATCCGTGGTACCGGTCCACGAGATCGAGGAAGGAGGAAGCGTCGCCCCCCAGCACCCGCTCGACGAGAGAGCGCTCGGAGGTCTCGCGATCGCCCGCCGCGCGGTGTCGCGCGGGAGCGGCAGTGAAACGCAGGCCGCTCCTGGGCCGACGTCCGGTCGTGTCGGTCGTGCTTGCGTCGCTGTCGTGAGGGCAGAGCAATGGAGGCTCCCGGATGCTCGTTCGGTTGCATCCTCGCGAGTTCGGCCTCCAGTACGTGGACGGGATGCGCCCCGTTACGCACCCGGCCGGGCGGGACCCGGAAGGGCCGAAACCGACATGCGCTCTGGCTGGGAGAAGGACGTAACGAGCCCCGAGGCGAATGCGTAGACGTGCCCAGGAGAGCGAGGAGGCGCTCATGCAGGCCTACGCCGAGGGCGACGCGGACGCATTCCAGCACCTGTTCTCGTCGCTCGCTCCGGCGGTGCACGCCTTCTTCACGAGGGCGGTCTCGGACCGGAGCGCGGTCGACGACCTCACGCAGACGACGTTCCTCAAGATGCACGCTGCCCGGCGGCTGTGGCGGCGCGGAGAGCGCGTCCGACCGTGGGTGTTCACGATCGCGGCGCGCGTCCGGGTCGACTGGCTCCGCGCGCGCGGTCGTGCGGCTTCCGAATCCCTGGACGAAGGCGTCGCGGACGTCGTCGAGGCCGCGACCGATCCGGGGGACGAGATCGACCTGCGCCGGCGCGACGAGCAGGTGCGCGCAGCGCTCGAGACCTTGCCCGAGTCCCAGCGCATCGTGGTCCACCTGCACCGCTTCGAGGGATTCGGCTTCGCCGACATCGGCAGGATCCTCGGGATCAGCGAGGGTGCAGCGAGGGTCAGGGCGTTCCGCGCGAACGAGGAGCTGCGCACGCGGCTGCGCGACCTGGCGCGGGGAGGGGAGGGGTCGTGATCCCACCGCCCGAGATCATCGTCGGCGAGCTCCGTCGCGAGGCGCGCTGGCGGAGGATCGCCTCCATGGGAGCGGTCGCATTGGCCTCCCCGGTCCTCGTCATCGCAGCGCACCACGTCTCGTCGTCGGCGAAGGACCGGGTGATCGCGCTGGCGCTCGGCGTCGCAGGCCTGGCGTGCGCCGCGGCCTCGGCCTCGCGGCGCAGCACGCTGGCGGTGGCCATCGGCGCGCCCTCCCTGCTGCTCGCGACGGCGCTGGCCGCCGCGGGAGGCGGCGCCCTCGCCGGCGCCCTGGGCATCGAGTGCCTGGCCAGCGAGCTCGCCGTCGGAGCCGTCGTCGTCGCGGCCACGTGGTTCGCGATCCGGGGAGGCACGACCGTGCTCGGCGCGCGCGCCGCAGCGGCGGGCGCCGCGAGCGGGGCACTGGCGGGTGCTGCGGCGCTCCAGCTCACGTGCCCGGCTCATGACGCGCTCGCGCACCTCCTGGCGTTCCACGTGGCCGGCGTCGCGCTCGCAGCAGGCGCCGGCGCGCTGCTCGGTTCGCTGCGCCCACCGTAGGCGAAGCTGCCCCGGTGAGCGACTGCTCACGGCCTCGCCGCGTTCGCCCAGGTGCGGCGTGAAGGCGCATCCACCCGGCCCGACCAGCACGTTGCTCGGCCACAGATCGCCGACACACGCACCTGCTCGACGTCGCTGATCTGCCCGGCTTGCGTCGCGACCCACGCCAGAGCCTCGGCGAGCCAGCCGGGCCGACTCCACGGGACATCACCGGCGCCGAGGCCCCCGGCGGCCCAGCGCGTCACCAGCGCCTCCGCCTCGTCGCGCAGGGGCGCCTGACCGGCGGCGATCGCGGCCACCAGCGTCCCGCGCCGGCCGCTTCCGTGAGGCCCTCCGCCAGGTAGGCCTTGCGGAGGCGATTGGTCGTGGCGTCGTGATCGCTGGCGACGGTGCCGAGGATGGAGACGCGCAGACCGTGGCGCTCGCGCATGGACAGGGGGCTGGAGCCAGCGAGCGCCAGCGCTGCAAATCCGAAGCCGAGCATCAACCTGAGGGGCACGAACGGCCAGCGGTCGCGCCCCAGCCGCTCGAGACCACATCACCGCGGGTGTCATCGCCAGGCTCCGTGCGGGTGGTCGAGCACGTCGGACGCGTGCTGGAGCTCGACCTCGGCGACGCCGTGGATCCGTCCCCCATCTCGCGCCTGGACGAAGACGACGGCTCGGTCGGCTCCAGCCGGAGCCGGTGATGTCACGCGTCCCGAGAACGTGCCCGCTCCCGTTCCGGCCACCGACAGCTCGCGGACGACGGCGATGTGCTCGAGCGTCCTCCCCGCGTTTTCCCCTCTCGCCACCCGGCTCGTCGCATGGTTCTGGACGAACGCCACCAGCACCTGGGCCTCGACGTGGTCCGGCCAGCGAGCCGACACCTCGATCGCGCCACCGCCCTCGGGGCGCCACCGGGCGCTGACCTCGCCCGCTGGTTCATCGCGCGCGCTCTGGACGGCGGCCGCGGCGCTCCGCCCATCGCTGCCGACGAACGCGTGCGCTCCGGCGACGATCATCTGCGGCGTGTAGGTGCTGGTCCGGAGCCTGCGCGCGTAGGCGAGCTGTCGTCGCGTGAACACCGGTCCCGAGAAAGCGTCGCGCCAGCCGAGATCGTCCCAATAGTCGACGTGCTCCGAGAGGGCGATGATCCGCGCCCCGGGGACGGGCTGCTCCGCGGCGAGGCGCTTCAGGAGCGCGTCGGCAGGTGGGCACGATGAACATCCCTCTGACGTGAACAGCTCGACGAGGACGGCTGCGGGTTGCGGCGCCGCCGCTGCGCGTGTCGCCGTGGCGAGAACCAGAAATGCGAGCATCCGCTTCATGGGATTCTCTACGCACCGTAGTCGCGAACGTTACGCCTCGCGCCAGCGCGGGACGAGCCGCGTCGCCCTTTCCGGGACGTCGCAACCCTGAAACGTCGATCCGCTGCACGGGACTGCCTGGTGAGCTCGCTGCTCGCGCTGCCTCGGGCCGGACTGGCCGGTGACGACGCGGCGGCCCGCGCCGCCGCGGCCAGCGACCCCCAGTACAGCGGCCACCTGACCTCGTGGAGCGGGCTCATCGAGATGAAGCCCACGGACGTCATGCACATGGTCGACACGGGCGAGAAGGGCCACGTGACCCGGGACGAGTTCACGAAGTTCCAGGACCTGCTCTTCCGGCGCATCGATCGCAACCACGACGGCAAGATCGACGCCGAGGAGTGGATGGGTACCGGAATGGCGCCCACCGCCGCTGCGGCGCACTGACGCGACATCGGAGGTTCGTGCCGGAGCCCGCCGGCGCCGTCGTGGGAGGCGGCGCTCGCGGGGCTTCGGCGCATCCGACGGAACGGTTTCCCGCGCGGCGCGTACTCCATGGAGAGCGCCACGCGCTCACTCGTGACGAGCGAGCCGACGTGGTCCCGCACGGAGGATTCGGAGATGAAGACCTGGATGCGTGTGCTGTCGTTGTCGGTGACGGTGCTGACTGCCGGTTCGGCTCGAGCGGAGGTCAAGGTCGCGGATGACGTGTGGAACGGCTCGGCGCGGTTCTCCGGGCTCGATTACGGCGTGAACGAGCAATCTCATCGAGCCTGGCTCGTCCTGCATTTCCTGGACGACGGGCCCTGCCGCGACTCCGACGGCCGCTGCGAGATCGACGAGCCCGTACGCGTGGCCGTCCCCGGACTCACCTACGACCCGGCGACGAGGCGAGTGCTCTACGGCGAAGGAACGGACGCGCAGCAGACGTGCGCCAACGTCGTGCACCACACCTTCCTGGGGAGCCGGGACACCGTCGAGCCGACCGGGAACTGCGGCCACCGCGTGGTGAAGGTCGATCGCGTCGTGGACGATGGGTTCGACGGGCGGAAGGACAAACGAGCGGAGGTCCTGTTCGGTGCTTCGCCCGCCGCCAACCAGTAGCGGCGGGGCTGCCGCCTCGGGGAGGCTGCGCCCATGTGGATCCCGACCAGCAGGCGCCGTTCCTCGGCGTCGCGGCGGCCATGGCCGCGTGCGCCAGCCTCCCCGGGCCTGGATCCGGCCCGTCATCCTCGAAGGTGCGTCGTTTCCGGACGGTCGTCTTCGACGGGTTGGCGCTCTTCGACACGTTCCCGATCGACCCCGCGGAGCGCCTCTTCCCCGAGCGCGGGAGGGAGCTCGCCTGCCTCTGGCGCGCCAAGAGCCTGGAATACCAGTGGCGGTCCGCGCTCTCGCGCCAGACGGTCGACTTCTGGCAATGAGTGCAAAGCAGGCGAGCATGGCAGCCTCGCAGTTCCGCAACGTGAGCATCGCTCGCAGGGTACAGAGAGGGCCGCGCACCGAACGGGCCCGCGAGGGCGAGGGGATGCCTCCCGTCGCCCTCGCGGGCTCGAGATTGCCTCAGCGTTCGCGCTGGGCACGGGTCAGGGGGCGACCGACCCACTCCTCCGCGGTCGCCCTGCCGTCGCGGTCGCTGTCGATGCGTCCGAAGATCTGCTGCTGGAACTTCATGAACTCATCCCGAGTGACGTGGCCGTCGCCATCGACATCCATGAGGTGCATGGCGTCCATCGGCTTCATCTCCAGCAGGGCGGCGTAGGTGTCCGGCCGGTCGGCGGAGGTATCCGCGGCGAGTGCCGTGCCAGCCGCCGAGGTCGCGACGACGGTGAACGTTGCGAGGATCAGGGCGAGTCGCTTCGAGATCATGTGAGGTCTCCCGGGGGCGGGGATGTGTGGACCGCCCTCGTCTTGGAGTCGCTCTGGCGGTGGATGCCGTTACGCGAGCGCGTGATTCCGCGGGGTCGAACGCTGCACCGCCCGCCATCACGCGGCGGCACGTCCGAGCTGCTTGCGCGTCAGGAAGTCGCGAATCCGCGCCGTGATCTCGACCGCGTGTGTCTCGAGCGCGAAGTGGCCGGTCTCGAAGAAATGGATCTCGGCATCCGGTTGATCGCGCCGGAAGGCCTCTGCGCCTGCTGGCACGAAGAACGGATCGTTCCGTCCCCAGACGGCGAGCAGGGGAGGGCGATGCGTGCGCAGATACTCCTGGAACGTCGGGTAGAGCGCGACGTTGCTCCGGTAGTCGAGGAAGAGATCCAGCTGGATCTCGTCGTTCCCGGGACGCGCCAGCAGAGCTGAATCGAGCGTGTAGCTCTCGGGTGCGACGAGCGTGGGGTCTGCGACGCCGTGGAGGTACTGCTGCTTCGTCGCGTCCGGCGTGAGGAAGGCCTTCAGTGCAGCGCGATTCGCCGGTGTCGGGTGCTCCCAGTAGGCCTGGATCGGATTCCAGCCCTGGCTCAATCCGTCCACGTAGGCGTTGCCGTTCTGGGAGACCACGGCCGTGACCCGCTCGGGATGGCGCACCGCGAGCCGGAACCCGACGGGCGCTCCGTAGTCGAACACGTAGAGCGCGTACCGGTCGATCCCGATCTTCTCCGTGAAGCGATCGATCACGTCGGCAACCCCGGCGAACGTGTAGGCGAACTCCGCGCGTGGGGGCGCGTCGGAGAAGCCGAAACCTGGCAGGTCGGGAGCGACCACGTGGAAGGCGTCGGCGAGCAGCGGCAGCAGGGCTCGAAACATGTGCGACGAGGAGGGGAAACCGTGGAGCAGGAGAAGAGCCGGAGCCGTCGGCTCGCCCGCCTCCCGGTAGAAGAGGGTGAGACCATCGACCGTGACCTGACGGTGGTGGACGGGAACGACATCGAGTGGGCTGCGCTTCATGGCGATCCTCCTGGCGTGACCTGAGTCCCG
Source organism: Anaeromyxobacteraceae bacterium (assembly GCA_035719345.1). GTDB lineage: Bacteria > Myxococcota > Myxococcia > Myxococcales > Anaeromyxobacteraceae > Anaeromyxobacter_A. The sequence continues at coordinate 8,803 of DASTGH010000056.1, read as the reverse complement.
TGGAAATCGCGTTAACCTGTTGAATACTGTTTACGAGGTTAGCGCGACATACTGGATCGATGTCATCGAGCAGGTTAGGATTCGCGCGACGATGAATGGCCCCTTCTGGTTCGTCGGAAACGACCTGGCCGTCGACTTCGCGAACACCATCGCGGGAACGGATCGGCGGCCCGAGGCCTTGCACGGCTGGCCGGATGTCGCGAGGTTCCTCGCCGCGTCTGGAGTGGTGGGCGAGGCCGAGGCGAGGCGTCTGCAATGCGAGCTCGCGGAGAACGGTGGAGAGGCGGAGGCGCATGCCGTGGCGCTGGCGCTGCGCGATCTCGTCCGGGACCTCGTCGTTGCGCTCGCCGCCGGGAAAGGACCGAAGCCGGCCGTCGTCCGGCGGCTGAACGCGGAGCTCGCGGCCGTGGCGGCCTACCCGCAGCTCCTGCGCGACGATGGCGGCTGGAAGCTCCACGACGAGCGTGCGGGTCCATCGTGGCGCGTCTCGCTGAACCCGATCGCTCGAGCGGCCGCCGAGCTCGTCGCCCAGCCGCGCGGCTCGATCCGCAAGTGCGCCGATGCCGCGTGCATCCTCTACTTTCGCGACACGTCGCAAGCCCAGGCGCGGCGCTGGTGCTCGATGTCCATGTGCGGCAACCGCGCCAAGGTGGCCGCCTTCGCTCGCAGGAACGCCTCCGCAGCGGAGGCGGTACCTGAGCCAGGCCGGCGCCGGTGACGGCTCCGACCAGCGTCGCGGTTTCGGGACCGGAAACACGTATCCTTCGCGTCTCGATGGCGGATCGCGACCGCGACCTCCGAGACGAGATCCAGGCAAGGTTGCTGGCCCTGAGCGGTCGCCTGCCGACGTCGCGGCTCGGGCGGCTCGGCCGCACGGCGCTGGCCGCGCTGAGGGGCGGGCGCGTCGCGCGGCTCGGGCACGGGGACCCGGTGCCGAGGGTGGACGAGCTCGCCGCCTTCGTCTCGTCGCTGGGTCAGCTGAAGGGGATGGCGATGAAGGCGGGGCAGCTCCTGAGCTACCTCGATCTGCCGCTCCCGGGAGACGTCCGCTCCGCGCTGGCGGCGCTCCAGACACACTCGCCGCCCATGGCTTTCGACGAGGTCGCGGAGATCCTCGCGCAGGAGCTCGGCGGCATGGCCTCCGTGCTGCTGGCGCGGATGGAGCGGACGCCGCTGGCCGCGGCGTCGATCGGGCAGGTTCACCGCACGACGCTGGCCGACGGTGTCGCGGTCGCCGTGAAGGTGCAAGTGCCCGGCGTGGAGCGTGCCATCGCTGCGGACTTCCGGTCTGCCGCCGTCGCGTCGAGCTTCGTCGGCGTGATCGTCCCTGGCGCGAGTGTGGAGGCGGTGGTGCGGGAGGCGCGTCGGGCCGTGCTGGACGAGTGCGACTACGAGCGCGAGGCGTCCTGCCAGGAGCGCATGGCGCGCCTCTACGAGGCGCACGCCGTCCTCACCGTGCCCGAGGTCGTGCGGCCGTTCTGTTCCCGCCGCATCCTCACGACCCGCTTCGCGCGCGGGTCGAGCTTCGACGCCTTCCTCGCCTCGAATCCTCCGCAGGTCGATCGCGACCGGTTGGGCGAAGCCCTCTTCGAGTTCTATCTCGGCTCGCTGTTCCGCCACGGGCTCTTCAACTGGGATCCGCATCCGGGCAACTACATCGTGCAGCCCGATGGCCGGATCGCCATGCTCGACCACGGATCGACGCGCGAGCTCGACCGGACGTTCGTCCGGAAGCTCGCGGCGCTCGCGCTGGCGGTGCACGCCGACGAGCGCCGGGCGCTGGAGCGCGCGCTGCTCGGCCTCGGGATGATCAGCCCGGGGGAGTCTCGCCAGCTCGAGACGGCGCGCGATCTCGTCCGTGCGTTTCACGGTCCGATGCTCCGGGACGAGGTGCTCTCGTTCCAGCTCGGGACGCTGGCGCCGTTTCGCTCCATCGTCTCGACGAAGCGGGAGATCCTCAGCCTCCACATCCCGGGCGAGATGCTGTTCGTGCTTCGCATACGGTTCGGGCTCATGTCCGTGCTCGCGCGGCTAGGTGCCCGCGCGAACTGGTGCAAGCTCGAGCGTCAGTACGCTGCGGACGCCGTCGCCCGCGATGGCGGGTAGCGACCGTACGGCGGCTTCCCCTGGAGCAACGCGAGGCGGCGCGGACCTGTCCTTCGGGCGCGGCGGAGCCGGGCGGGCTCGGGCAGCGCTCCCGCTCGCCGAGAGCCGTGGTATATCCCGCCCGCCGAAGTCCCATGCTCGAGCGGCGTTCGCTCGAACCGGTGGCGCCGGCGCAGCAGACGGCGTAGTCAGATGAGGGCCTGGCCCCGTAGCTCAGCTGGATAGAGCGGCGGTTTCCTAAACCGTAGGCCGTGGGTTCGAGTCCCGCCGGGGCCACTACTTAACTACGCATCACCGCTCAGCTTCTCTGCGCCGGGATCGTCCGCCTCCACGGCGCCTCCACGGATGCGCGCGTCGAGCGCCGCGATCGCCGCCGCCGGAGCGGCGCGCGTCACGTGCATGTAGCGCATGGTCGTCTCGATGGAGACGTGCCCGGCGAGCGCCTGGATCGTCCGCGGCGCCTGCCCCGCCATCGCCAGCCTCGTGCAGAAGCTGTGGCGGAGCTTGTGGCACTTCCCCTTCGTCACCGGCGCGACGGCGGCGCCTGTTCTTGGAGGCCGAGACGGGCACGCAGTCGATCGCGACGGCGAACCCGGACCGCACCGGCCCAGTCCTGTCGAAGCTCGGTCGTTACCGGACGTTCTTCACGCTCCGTCCGGACGGCGGCCCCGCGACCTGGGATCGTCATGATGGCGTCCGGCTTCAGGACTGCCCGGTGCCGCGACATCGTCCGCCGGTCGAACGTCTCGAACGAGAGCGCGTCGTCGTTCTCGGAGAGCCACTTGAACGGGAGGTCCGCCAGGGGCGCCGTCGGGGAGCGCCGCAGCGCCGCGACGAGGCCTGCCAGGATGTCGTTCAGGACGAGCGTGTGCTCGAGGAACCGCGCGCCGATGTCGCTCGTCGCTGGCGGGCGGAGCCACGGCACGGCGCGCTCCGCGATCGCACGCCCGTGCGGCGCCAGCGCCCAGACCGGCGTGGCTGCGCCGTCGGCACGGCGGCGGTACTGGAGGCGGCGCAGGCAGGCGCCTTCGCCCGGCCTCGCTCCAGGCTCGCAGAGCTTCGCCAGGCGTCGGTAGGTCTGCTTCTTGCCGCTGCCGTCGAAGAACAGCCGGTGGACCTGCTCGGCCGACGCGTAGCGCGCGATCGCGAGGTACGAGAGCAGCGCGCGATCGCGCTCGGTGAGGACCGCTCCCTTCGGGTTCGGCACGGCAGACCGCCCCGAGTGCGCGCGCTACCGCTTCTTCCGCTCGGTCGTGCCCGGCGCGTCGAAGCCCGGAGGCTTCTCCCGGAGCTCCAGGCTGCGCTGGTACAAGAGGTGGAGGAGGTACTCGTAGCGCTGCAGCCCGAGCGCCTCGCGGTCCGCCTCGAGCAGGGCCGTCGCTGCGTGTGGGAGGCCGAACCAGGTCCGGACCCCCTCGAGCAGCCGGTTGACGTGAGAGGTCAGGTCGGCGCCACGCTGCGTCGCCTCGGACTTCAGGAAGGTCACGAGCTCGCGCGGCATCCTGAACGTCTGCATCAGCCGCTCGCTCGACGAGAACGCATCTTCCTTCTGGTCCCTGGGCACCATCGTTAGCTCCTCGACTGACGTATAGATGACACCCGATACACAGGTCAACGTCCTCCCGCAGTCCAGACGAGTGCCGCCCGTTTGGAGGCGGTTCCTTCCCGGGCTCACCTTCCTCTCTCACCTCCCTTTCGGTCTTCTCTTCGTCTTCTCCGTTTTCCACTCACTGTGATGGATTGCTTTCCCGCTGTGACGGACCTTTCTGTCACCGCTCTGGCCCGGCCCCGCCGCCTCGGTTCCTGCAGGAATCCAGGTGCCAGCAGCTCGATCCCCCGATCCTTTGGTGGTTGGGAGCGGGGGATCGGGCTGATGGCACCCGTCACGACGAGTGACTCGCCGGCCCTCAGGCGGCGGGGCCGGGCCCGTGCGTACGCACGGTTACGCACACCAACCGTGTAGCCAACCGCGACGCCGACGCCCGCTCTGGCGCCGATGACCCGGGGCATCAGCCGGTGTCATCGCTCATCGGCATCAGCGTTGGCGTCCTGGTTCGCGTACCGTCAGAGGTCGCCCGGCCGGAGGCCGGTGTGCTTGGCGATGCGCGCCAGCATCCTCGGACCGATCTCGACGTTCTCGTGGAACGCCCACACGAAGTCGGGCCAGCCGGGGCGTTCGAGCGTGGCGTGCGACCCCGTCTGCCGCTTCACCCGCCAGCCGATCCGCAGAAGCGCCGCGAGGACTCGCGTCGCGCGCGTAGCTGGCCAGCTGCTCACGACGCGTGCGTCACAAACGAGACCTTGAGCGTCCCGGGTGCAGTCTCGCCGTGCTCCAGCCGATCCGCGAGGACGCGCAGCGCCAAGGCCTCCACGGCCGCAAGAGCCTTGTCCTCGGTCGCACCGTACGCGAGCGCGCCAGGGATGGCGGGGATCTCAGCGATCCAGCGCCCGTCCTCCTCGCGCTCGAGCTCGATGGTGAAGGTGTGGCTCACGAATGGACGGTAACTGTCTGGACGTTACCGCGCAAGAACGGCAAACCAGCCGAAACTGGGCACACTCAGCGCGTCGCGCGGGCCAGCGATTACCCATCGCGTTGGCAACCTGGGAAGAGGTACGCTCGTGCGGAGGCGATCCCGTGACGAGAGCCTCCCGCATCATCATCGGTTGTGGAGCCGCCCTGCCGGCGGTCGCCGTTGGATTCGCAGCTCTGGGCGGCCGCTCGACGGCGTTCGGCCTCGCCGGGGTGCTGGGCGCGGCCGGTGCGATCGCGGTGTTCGCCCTTCTCGTCCTCGGCTCATCCGTGTCCATGTGGTTCTGCGGACGGGAGGTGTGGCGGGCCGAGTGGCTGTCGGACGGAAGGCGGTTGGGCTGGTTGCTTCTTCTTCTCGTTGCGATCGTCATCGTGCTTCCCCTCACGTGGTACTTCACCATCTGGCGTTCGTGGAACGCGCGCGCAAGCGAACTCGAAGTCGCCAGTCCCAGCGCCCTCGGTCGAAAAGTGATGGAGGCTCTGGACGGAGTGTTGCCCTGACGCTGGTCGTCACCGTGTGTACTGGTAGACATCGCGACGAGGGAGCAGACGTTCGCTGGGTTCGAAGCAGCGTGCTGCCCCGGCTGACGACAGAGTTGCGCGGTTTCGACCCGATGGCGGGGGTGCGGGAAGTGACGGCAAATCAGAGGGCGTTCAAGGGAAGGCACGGGCTGCTCGTAGCTGGCGTCGATGCCAAGTATGTGACCGATGCGAACATCGACCAAATCCTGCGACATTACCAATCGTCCATCGCCGATCAGGGATGGGTAATCCGGGCCGACGTGTACTTGCCCGTGGGCGGTCCACCGACGGGAGAGCGGGCGCTGGAATTCTGCAAGGACGACATGCGGGCGGTCCTGGAATACCGACCGCCAGAGATGCGTGCGGGGTGGGTCTTCGCGCTCTCCGTCGATTGGCTTTCTGGCCGTCCTTGCGCTGAGTAGCGCCTCCACGCCGCCTCCACGGAACCCGTGGATTCGCGTCGACGCGCGCGGTCCAGCGTGGACTCGAACACCTGTACGAACCCGCTGCGGCCCAGAGCTGTGACGGCGATTCGCGTGTCCCGTCGCCCTGTTGGTTGACTGCGCGTTAAGGGGTTCGACTCCCGCCGGGGCCCCCATCTCACCACGCACTCCGCTGAGTCTCTGCGCCGGATCCTGCGCCTCCACGAATGCGCGCGTCGAGCGCCGTTCCTGTTCGCGTCACCGAGAACCGCGTGCTGGCAGCGGCGCATTGTCCCGTCTGGGGTGCGTCGCGGGGGACACGTCGTGCCGACACCTTGAGTGTCAGACCGCCGTGTCACGATGCGTGCGATGGAAGCGGCGCGCACGCTCGAATCGACGGCACCGGACGCCTGCGAGGCGTGGGCCTCCGCGTTCGCCGCGCCACCGCTCGAGGTCGATGCGCCGTCCGCCGCCGCGCTCGCGGCGCTGTTTCGCAACGGCGAGCCCGAGGCCGACGTGTGCGAGCGGACGCTCACGTGTGCCGCCCGCGCCGAGGGCGCGCTCGACGTGGAGATCGCCGAAGGGCTTCATGCGCTCCGCCGGGGCGATCGCCTCGCCCGGCTCGGGTGTCATCTCGACGACTACACGCGCGAGGTCCTCGACCTCGGCAAGCGCGCGGCGCAGGGCCTGGCGGCGCTCGGCGAGGCGCTTCACACCCGGCCGCGGCTGCGCGAGGCGCTCCGCTCCGGACGCGTCCGGCTCCGCGCCGCGCAGACGGTGCTGCCGGTCGCCGTCGGCGAGGCGGAGGGCGAGTGGGTCGAGCGCGCCGCGTGCTGCACCGTCCGCGAGCTCGAGGCCGCGGTGCGGCGCGCCCGCTCCGGCGAGCAGGAGCCCGAGGAGGACTGGGTCCGCCTCGGCGCGCGGCTCGAGGACGACGAGCGGCTCGTCGTCGACGCCGCGCTCGACCTCGCCGAGGAGGTCATGCCGGGCGCGAGCCGGATGGAGCGGCTCGAGGCCATGGCCCAGGAGATCCTGGGCAGCGTCCCCGGCGACCCGGACGCGCCGCGGCCGCTCGGTGCCGCGTTCCGCCCGCTGGGTGCGCATGAGGACGCGAGACGGGTGGCGCTGGAGAGCGAGACGGAGCGGTGGGCGATCCTCGAGCCCGTGCCGGAGTGGAAGCCGCCGGACGTCCACCTCGACGAGACCGCCGCGGCCGAGGAGATGGACCGCCGCCTGCGCACGCTCGCGCGCGTCCGGAGGAGCTGGGACGACGTCGTCGGGTCGTGCGCGGCGATCCTGAAGCGGAGCGGGATGCACCTGCGGCTCGGCTTCGCGAGCTTCCGGCACTACGCGGAGGAGCGGCTCGGTCTCGAGGGAAAGACCGTCGAGCAGCGCGCGAGGCTCGAGGAGCAGATCTGGAGGTCGCCGGCGTTGCAGGAGGCGCGGCGGCAGCGGGTCTCGTACGAGCGGCTGCGGCTCCTCGCCCGGCTCCGCGAGGACGAGATCGCGGCCTGGATCCAGCGGGCGAAGGCGCTCACGGTCGTCGCACTCCGGCGCGAGGTGGAGGGCGAGGTCGAGCGGAAGATGCGTGCATCACACCGGATGGGGGTCGCGATGCCGAGGCGCATCGCGGCCGTGCTGGCGGCCGCGTTCGACGCCGTCCGCGCCGTCGCCGGTGCCGTGCTCTCGCCGGGCCGGTGCCTCGCGTTCATGGCGGCGCATTTCATCGAGACGTGGCGACGGTTGGTGAAGCCGAAGCGCACCCGCTCCCGGCAGGTGCGCGAGCGCGACGGCGGCTGCTGCAAGGTCCCAGGCTGCAGCCGGCGGGCGGCGCAGTCGCACCACGTCCTCTTCCGCTCGCACGGCGGCGGCGAGGAGCCCGAGAACCAGGTGGCGCTCTGCGCGTTCCACCACCTCAGGTGCATTCACGAGGGCCACCTGCGCGTCGTCGGGCGAGCGCCGGACCAGCTCACCTGGTTCCTCGGCGGGAAGCCGTGGCGCGGGCCGGGGCTCGGGTGACGAGTGCGGGCCGGTCCGGACGCCCCCACCGCCGGCGTCGATCGTTGAAGGCGCGCATCGATTCCTCGTCGCCCCCCGCCGTCGCGGCATGCGCCGTCCCGAGCGCGCCTTGTGGTATACCGCCGCCGCTGCATGGCTCCGCGCCGCACCACGCGCGAAACGGTCCCGCCCGCGCTCGCGCGCGCGCAGTTCGCGCCGGCGCTCCTCGACGTCCTTCGCACGCTCGACGAGGCCGGGCACCGCTCGTGGCTCGTGGGCGGCATGGTCCGCGACCTCCTGCTCGGCCGCCGGGGCACGGACGTGGCCGACCTCGACGTCGCGACCCCCGCCCGGCCCGCCGATGTCTCGCGGCTCTTCCCCAAGGTGATCCCGACCGGGATCGAGCACGGAACCGTGACGGTGCTCTCGCGCGGCGTGCCGATCGAGGTCACGACCTTCCGCGGCGAGGGCCCTTACCTCGACGGCCGCCGGCCGTCCTCGGTGAGCTTCCTCGACGACGTCGACGGCGACCTGGCGCGCCGCGACTTCACCGTGAACGCGATCGCCTACGACCCGGTCGAGCGCCGGATCCGCGATCCGTTCCAGGGGCAGCGCGACCTCCGGCGCGGGGTGCTGCGCGCCGTCGGCGACGCGGCCGCGCGCTTCGCCGAGGACGGGCTGCGGCCGCTGCGCGCGGTCCGGTTTGCGGCGCAGCTCGGGTTCCGCGTCGAGCCCGCCACCGCGCGGGCCATCCCGCCGGCGCTCCCGGTCGTGGCCAGGGTCTCCGCCGAGCGCGTCTCCCAGGAGCTGGCGAAGCTCGTCGTCGCCCCGCACGCGCGCCGCGCGCTCGCGCTCCTCGACGCGACCGGCCTCGCCGCGGTCGTGCTCCCGGAGCTCGCGGCGTTGGGCGCCGCCGACCGGCGACACGCGTTCGACGTGACGGCCGCCGCGCCCCCCGAGCTGCCGGTCCGGCTCGCGGCCCTGTTCCACGCGCTGGCCCGCAGCCAGGGCGCGGTCGCGGCGGCGCAGCGGACGCGGGAGGCGCTGCGGCGCCTCCGCTTCCCGGGACAGGTCCAGGACGAGGCGTCGCGGCTCGTGCAGGAGCACGGCTGCCTGCTCGCGCGAGCCCGCCCGCCGTTGCCCAGGGCGAGCGCCGACGTCCGCCGGTGGCTCGCGCGGGTGGGGCCCGGGCGCTCGGCCGCGCTGCTCGCGCTATGGACCGCCG
>DASTGH010000055.1:0-2206 GCA_035719345.1 Anaeromyxobacteraceae bacterium | reverse complement strand
CAGGACGACGCCGTCGACCGCGTGGTCTCGGCGATCCAGCTCGCGCGCGCGGGGCTCGGCGAGCCCGACAAGCCGATCGGCAGCTTCCTGTTCGCGGGCCCGACCGGCGTCGGAAAGACAGAGCTCGCCAAGCAGCTCGCGGCTGCGCTCGACATCGGCTTCGTGCGCTTCGACATGAGCGAGTACATGGAGAAGCACGCGGTCTCGCGCCTGATCGGCTCGCCGCCGGGCTACGTCGGCTTCGACCAGGGCGGGCTCCTCACCGACGCCATCCGGAAGACGCCGTACGCCGTGCTCCTGCTCGACGAGATCGAGAAGGCGCACCCGGACATCTACAACATCCTCCTCCAGGTGATGGACCACGCCACCCTCACCGACAACAACGGGAGGAAGGCCGACTTCCGGCACATCGTCCTCGTCATGACGACGAACGCCGGCGCCCAGGACCTCTCGGCGCGGCGGCTCGGCTTCGGCGCCGAGTCGCAGGGCCCGGGCAACGCGCGCAGCGCCATCGAGAGGACCTTCAGCCCCGAGTTCCGCAACCGGCTCGACGCCTGGGTGGCGTTCGACAGCCTGCCGAACGAGGTCATCCGCAAGGTCGTCGACAAGCTGGTGCGGGAGCTCGCCGATCAGCTGCGCGACAAGAAGATCGAGATCGAGCTCACGGACGAAGGGCGCGGCTGGCTGGCCGACAAGGGCTTCGACAGGACGATGGGCGCGCGCCCCATGGCGCGGCTCATCCAGAACGAGATCAAGAAGCCGCTGGCGGAGAAGATCCTGTTCGGCGAGCTGAAGGGCGGCGGCCGCGTCCGCGTCGGCGTCCGGGGCGAGGCGCTTGATCTCGAGGTGATCCCGGCGCCTGCGCCGCTGGAGCCGCTGCCGGTCTAGGCGGCTCTGCGCGCGGCGCTCAGATCCCGGCGCTGACGCGCGGGGTGGACGCCAGCAGGTACCGCAGCACGCGGCGGTGGTGCTCTCCGAGCCCCAGGAACTCGACGCCGGCGCGGGCCAGATCGGCGAGCAGCGCCAGCGAGGCGTCGTGCAGCTCCCGGACGTGCCCGAGGTCGACGACGCAGCCGGATGGGCGGCCGCCGTCGAGCACGGCGCGCGCCAGCGCGCGCGCGGCGGAGACGTCGAGGGTGCTGCCGTCGGGGACGACGACGCGCTTCGTCGGACGAACGGCGGGGGGCATGGGCTGCTCCGTGCTCGGCTGGTCGAGGTCTTCGGTGCGCGAGCGGTTCGCGAGCGGTCCGGGGACACTACTCCCGGCGCGACGCCTTGTCACTCGTCGTATGGGGGCGTGTCGGGTCGACCCGGAGGGCTCTAGCGCGCCGCGTCGTGCGAACGGTGCGCGGATCAGGCGATCCGGGTGGCCAATTCGAACGCCTTCACGCGGAGCGCCGCGAGCGCGAGGTCGTCGAGCGACAGGACCTTGCGCGCCTCGTCCAGGGTCACCGAGGAGGCGAGGTCGACCGCCCCGAGCGGCGGCTCCGGCGTCGAGGTGGACGAGGGATCCGCGTCCTCCGGCGGATCGGCCAGGCCCAGCCCTGCCTCCCAGGCGAGCTGCTCGGCCACGACCAGCGCCGCGTTCATGACGATCGGCCGCCCGAACGGAGCAGTGCGATGGTGGGCCCCGACCGCGCACTGCATCTCGGCGGGCAGGCGCCACACCCTCGTCATGAGCCCGCCGGCCTCCTCGTGCAGCTCGTCGAGCGCGGGCGCGAGCGCCCCGTAGTCGACGTAGCGGAAGCGGCGATCCTCGGAGAGCGCGAGCAGCGCGCCGGCGAACCCGACGTCGTGGAGCAGGCCGCAGGCGAAGGCGAACCCGGCATCGACGGAGCTGCGCGCCGTGGCCTCCCGCGCCAGGTGCGCCACCGCGGTGCTGTGGCGCGCGAGCCGCTCCATGGGCTCCTCGTAGCCGGGCACGCGGAAGACGCGCAGGTGGAGCGCGGCCTCGAGCACGATGTTGCGGAGGGTGTTGAGCCCGAGGCGCACGGTCGCCTGGTAGAGCGAGGTGATGGGCGAGCGCGCCGCGAACGCCGCCGACTGCGCCATGGCCAGCACCTTGGCCGCGAGCATGGCGTCGCGCTCGAGCAGCGTGACGACCTCCCCGAACTGCACCCGGGGCCGCTGCGAGAGCTGCATGACCTCGAGCGCGACCCCGGGCAGCATGGGTGGCCGGTACCCCGGCGAGGTGAGCATGTTCCTC
>DASTGH010000054.1:0-15377 GCA_035719345.1 Anaeromyxobacteraceae bacterium | reverse complement strand
GTGGTACCGCGTCACCGCCGGCGCGTCGGCCACCGCGGGCGGGAACCCGCCGGAGGGAGAGAGGAGGAGGAATGCACTGCAGATCGCTACCAGCAGGGCTGCGGACGCAGTCTTCATGGCAGGGCCCCCACAGCCCCTTTCGACGAACTGGTCAAACCGCTCCCGGAGAGCGAGCGGGACGTACCCGAGGACCGGCGGCACCCCGGCGACTTCGAGCGCCGGGGTGCCGCTCACCACCTCACGCAGCTGCTAGAGCGTGAGGGACCAGCCGAACATCATGTTGTGGTCCTCGTGCGCCAGGTTGTGGCAGTGCGCCACGTAGTTACCGAGGAAGGTGCGGAAGCCGCGCCAGATCTGCGTCTGCTCCGATGGCTCGAGGGCGACGAGGTCCTCCTTGCCGATGGGGTCCTCGGGGTGCGGCGGCCTGCTGTTGATCCCCACACCGGAGGTACGAGAGACGACCTGGTGCTCCTCCATGTGGATGTGCATGGGGTGCGTCCAGCCGCCGCCACCGTTGTTGACACCCCACAGCTCGAAGCTGTTGACGGTCGGCGCCCACATCGGGCTCGTCGGGTCGAACTGGAGCCCGTTGATGAGCCACTCCGTCTCGCCGCCGGCGCTGCCGCCGCGCTGCAGCGTGAAGTCCATGTTCTCGAGCTTCGGGTCGGTGTTGCCGATGAAGGGCGGGATATGCCGCGGCCGCAGCACCTTGTTCGCGTTGAAGTTGCCGGTTCCCACCCTGTTGCGAACGCCGGCGGCGACGGGGCAGAGGCCAGGATCGCTGGCGTCGGGGATGAGCGCGTCGCTGCCGATGACGATCTTCACGAGCGGCACGGCGAACGCGCCGCCCATGGTGAGGTTGCCGGCCTGCTTGCGGCCGTCGGGCATGAAAGCGGTGTTCGTGAGGTAGACGACGTCACCGAGCTTCGTCTTCGTCCCGTCCATGTAGACCGAGAAGTCGACGACCACCTCGCGCCGCTTCGCCGGCCAGACCTCGACGGCATCGCGCAGGACCGGATTCGTAAGGAGCCCGCCGCCGCTGGCGACCTGGGTCATCTTCATGACCTGCGTGCCGAGGTTGAAGACGACGTTCCCCTTGCTGTCGACGCTCCCGAAGCTCCACTGCCCCTGCTGCCCGGGCGCCGGGACGAGGTTCCCCTGCCGGAAGGAGAGCTCGTACTGGCGTGACACGGACGCGCTCAGCCACCGGAAACGGTACCGCCGGCGCTCGACCGTGAGGACCGGGTACGCCACGCCGTTCGTCGTGAAGATGTCGCCGACGAACCCGTGATTTGGGTAGTGCTGGTGGAAGAGCTGGCCCCACCACTCGGGGTGCAGCTGGCCGCAGACGTTGTTCGACCACACCTGCTGCGTCAGCGGCTGATGCGTGTCCTGGTGCGGCGTGATCCCGTCGTCCGTGCGGAAGTCGTAGAACGCCATCGGGATGTCGTACGCCACGTCGAACGTGCCGTCGCCGTTGTCCGCCCGCCGGCCAGGGAGGCGCACGCCCCGCGTCTCGTCGCCGCCGTCGATGGCCCCGAGCTGCGGCGACGGGTTGAAGCGGCTCGCGATGTCGTAGTGCGGCATGAGCCCGACCATGCCCTTGTAGACGTTCGGGCCGGTGTGGTGCATGCGGTGGTCGTGGAACCAGAGGAACGACTGCTTCTCGAGGTCGTCGCCGCCGGCGGGATAGAGCAGGTACGAGCTGTCGACCCACTGGCCGGGCTGGTAGCCGCCGCCGTTGTCCTGCATGTCGTGCGGCTGACCGTCCGACTCGGGCGCGGTGTGGCCGTTGTGCAGGTGGGTGAGGAACGCCCAGTCCGGCGCGCCGAAGTCCCCGCGGTTCAGGCAGCTCGGGTTGAAGTCGAGGTCGTTCTCGAACCGGACCATGATGGGCTGGCCGTAGGTGGCGTTGATCATCGGCCCGGGGAACGTCCCGTTGAACCCGTAGATCGTGCTGCGCGGCATCGCATAGGCCGGCACCGTCGCGCCCTTGAAGGTGACCGTCCCCGCGGCGGCGGGCGCCGCGCCCGCCGGCAGCGGCACCGCGGCGCCGCTCGAGTTGATGCTCACCACGGGCGAGGTGGTGAACCGGTGCTCCGCCACCTGCAGTCGAATGTGGTAGAGGAGCGGGTTCGGATCGAGCGCGTCGAAGACGCTCTTCGGGTTCACGACGCTGCCGTCCCGCAGCGCGACGCCGTCCTTCAGGTTCTTGTAGGACGTGCCCAGCCCGCCGGCGAGGAGCTGGTGCGTGCCCTTCCGCGCGCCGCCGAAGTTCAAGGTCTTCGTCGTCAGTGCGCCGGTCTTCGGGTTCGTGAACGTGAACGCCTTCCCGTCGCCGCCCATGGGCCGGTCGCCGATCGCGTCCTGGTTCCCGGCGCCCGGCCCGGGCGGGCTGACGAAGCTGCCGTTCACTCCGTTCTTCTGGCGGACGGTCCAGTCCTGCGGGCCACCGCCCGAGAGCGTGCCGTCCGGGTTCCTGTAGCCCGGCCTCAGCGCCTTCGGAACGACGAACGGATCGCTGAACGGGTTCACGATGAACGGGCTCGTCGGGAAGAGGTCGACGTCGATCGGGCAGCCAGTGTCCCTGGCAGTCTCGATGGCGACGGGGCTCGTGTCGGCGCAGACCGCGCCACGCGCTTTCCCGGCGAGGAGCCCGGCGGCTCCGGCGGCGCCTGTGATCTTGAGCACGTCACGACGGCTGAATCTTCTGTTGGACATCGGTGTTCCTTCACGGGGGTACGGCGAGGTTGGCTCGAGGACGGCGCTCGCGGACGCTGCACCCGCAATGCCAGTTATGTTGGGCTATCAACTACAGCGACTTGCGCGGCGCGAGCTCGCGGCTGATGTCCGAGGATCGGACGGTGACCCTCGTCGTCATCGCGGCGAACCACCCAGCGTCGCTGGCGGATCCACTGCAGTGCGAGAATTGAACTTGGAAGTGCAACTTCTGAACTGCCGATCCATCTACTTTGTAGTCAAACCTGTCGGGATCGTCGCGGCGCCGACCGCCGCGCGTCGGCACGGTTCGTCTGCCTTGATCCCAATTCTCTTTGACAAGCCAACGCGTAGCCGCTTCGCGTGACACGCCCAGGAGGACCCGCCAGAGGCGGACAACGCGTCGGGGGCTCTCCGGTCGAGCGGGGCACTCGCGCGCGACTCGCCCGACGAGGGCACCGACCGAGCAGGCCACGCTCCGGCGGGGTCCACAGCGAGCGAATCTCCCCCGCCGCGTGTCATCGAGCTGGTATCCGTGGCCATTCGCGTGCTGCTCGGCCGATCGTTGGATAACCTACCGTCATGCAACAGGGCGCCGCAGGACTTCCTCCGGGTGCGACGGGAGCGCTGGCTCGCACGCGGCGTTGGATGGGTACGCTCGCGTCCGCGGGGGGTGGCGGGTACGAGAGCTCGCGCCGGCTCGGGAAGTGGCTCCTGGTGGGCACCACGATCGGCCTCGTCGCCGGGGCCGGCGCCATCTTCTTCACCTGGGCCATCCACGCTGTCACGGTGGGGACGTTAAATCCCGCTCCTCGGGCCCTCCGCGCGCCCGCCGTGGAGCTCAGGAGCTGGTCGGCGACCCGGGGCCGAGCAGCGCTGCCCTCAGCTCGCGGTCGCCTATCCAGCCCAGGAAGATACCGTTCTCGACCACCGGTACCTGCGAGATGCCGCGGCGCTCGAGCACCTCCGCGGCCTGCGCGGTCGTCGAGTCCGGAGGGATCCACGCGAACGGGACCATCGCGTCGACAGCCCTGAGCCAGCCCAGCTCAGCCGGCGACACCTGCAGCACGACATCGAGCTCCAGCAGCCCGCGCGGGCCATCCGGACCCGTCACCACCACCACACGCTGACGGCTACCGCGCCGCGCCACCTCCGCCAGCTCGGCAAGCCCGGTGGCATCTGCCACGGCGGGGAGTTCCGGGGTGACCCTGCGAGAAGATCATAGCTCCCGGCCAGCTCCGCGACGAGCACGAGCGCCGAGAGAGGCGCGTGGGCGAGCCCGCCATAGAACGTGCCCATTCCCACGAGCGCGAAGGCGCCGGGATGGATGGTCGGGTCTCCGAGCACGAGCCGCGCGGCATGGCCGAATGCCGATCCGACTAGCCCGCCCACCACGAGGGACGGCGCGAAATCCCCGGCGGCGGCCCCCGTTCCGATCGTGAGCGCGGACGCGAGCGCCTTGAGGAGCGCGACCGACACGAGGAGGCCAACGACGCTCGGCCCGGACGGTAACCAGGTCGCCCCCGTGATCGCGGCCTGCAGCGCGCCGTAACCACCCCCGAAGACGCCGAACCCACGAGCGGCAGTGCGTGGGTGCGGGTCATCCAGAGCGCGACGGCAGTTCCGAGCGCGCCCATCGCGAGTCCGCCGAGCGCCGGCCGTGCCCACGGCGCGACCGGCACGGACGCAGCGACCCGCTGCACCGCCCGCAGGAGCCGCACGAATGTGGCCGCGATCAGCGAGACCGCGACCCCGAGGAGGGCGAACAGCGGAAGATGCCCGGGCCGGAAGGGGAAGTGCGGCAGCGCACCGAAGAGCGTCGTCTCGCCGAACACGGTGATCACGATCGAGTACGAGACCACGCTCGCCAGGACCGCCGGCACGAGTGCCTCGGCCGCGAAGTCGTCGCGGTACAGCATCTCCGTCGCCAGGAGCGCCGCGCCGAGCGGCGTCCGGAACACGGCCGAGATCCCGGCGGCGATGCCGGCCACGAGCAGAATCCGTCGGCTGCTGCGCGACGTCGGCAGGAAGCGGCCGACCGCCGCGCCGATCGCCGCGCCGATTTGCATCGTCGGCCCCTCGCGGCCGCCGGAGCCACCGGTCGAGAGCGCGAGCACCGCCGCCATCGCCTTCACCGGGATGACCCTCCGGCGGACGACGCCACCGTGGTGGTACGCCTCGATGGCCGCGTCTCCGCCCCCGCCTCCTGCCTCCGGCGCGAGCCACCACGTGAGGAGGCCGCTTCCGAGCGCGCCGAGTGCAGGGAGAAGCGCGAGGAGCCAGGGCCGGAACGGGACGTCCGCGGGGCTCCCGACGATCCGCTCGCCCTGGGCGCGGAGCGGCTCAAACCCTGCAGCGCCGGTGAGCAGGATCCTATGCGCCACCTCCAGCGAAGCGAAGAAGGCAGCGCCGATGATGCCGGCGGCGGCGCCGACGAGACCGGCATGGAGCAGCGCGCGTCCGACGAATCGCAGGTCGATCGACGATTCGCCGCCGAGGAGGGACGTGCTCCACGACACGGCCCCGTTCGTCCCGGCGCGCCGCGCCCGGGCGCTCTACTGGCGCGGTCGTCGCAGTCGTCGCCACATGCGTCATGCTTGTCGCGCGCCCGACGTCTTGTCCAGCGCGAGGCGCTCCTGACGGGGCGCGCGGCGTGCCGGAGCCCCGACGACCGAGGGCCCATGATGAATGGGTACGCTTTGCTTCCAACTACTCGGAACGGGTGCGCCGATGGCAGCACAATGCCTCACGCCAGACCTCCGGCCCTGGTACGTACACACCACCGCCGGGTCGTTGTAAGACCAACGACATCACCCTAGGGTGGGTCGTGGCGCCGCTCGCGAGGGCGCTCTTGCCGCTGCTGGAAGCGCGGTGCGCAACGGCCAACCTCGCGCATGGTGCGACCGATGCCGGTTTCCACGGCCCTCATCCGGACGGACCGGTCCGGCGCGCCCTCACACCCCGACCTGCGCTTCCTGTTCGGCGCGTTCATCGCGGTCGCGACCAGCTTCTTCGCGTCGTACACGTACAGCCAACACGTGATGGCGCAGGTCGACCAGGCGTCCGACGCGATCGCCTCGAACGCCGCGACGCCTATGACGCACTCCAAGACGTGCGCGCCACCGAGTTCGAGGCGTTTGCGGGACGCGCCGCACACGACGTGCGGAACCCGGTCGCGGCAGCCCAGATGGCGCTCGATCTCGTGGCGGCTCGCGCGGCGGCGGACGCACACGGCAGGGAACTCGTCGACCGTGCGCGCCGCAATCTGCAGCGCACGCAGACCATCATCGACGGGTTGCTCCAGTTCGCCCGAGCCGGAGCAAGGCCGCTCCCCGACGCGGCCGAGGACGTCGCCTCGATCGTCGCGGACGCCGCGGCCTCGTTTCGACCCGCCGCCGAGCAAGCGCACATCGAGGTGCAGCTCGAACCACTTCCCACGTGCACAGTGGCGTGCAGCGCCGGCGTGCTCATGAGCCTCGTCTCGAACCTCGTGCAGAACGCGATCAAGTACATGGGCAATGCTCCGAGACGGCGCGTCACGGTTCGCGCGTTCGACGTCGGTGGAACCGTGCGCATCGAGGTCGAGGACACCGGCCCCGGCCTGCCGCCGGGCGAAGTCGAGGAGCTGTTCAAGCCATTCGTCCGCGGACCAACGCAGGTCCAGGGCGGGATCGGCCTCGGCCTTGCCACGGTACGCCGGCTCGCCGAGACGCACGGCGGGCGCGCCGGCGCGCGCGCAGGCGCCGGCGACGGCGCGATCTTCTGGTTTGAGCTCCCCACGGCACGAACCACCCGCGCCGGACCATGACACCCGGACGCCGCGCAACCGCGAGCGGGCTCTGCGCGCGCGCGAACTGGACAACGGCCGAGCGGTCGCGTGATCATGCCGGGTGCCCGCTCGTACGCTCCAGCCCCTCCCCTCCTCTTCCCACGACGGAACTGCCCAGGCCGCGTTCGGAGACGCCTTCGAGGTCCTCCGTGCGCTCTGGGAGCTGAACCATGCCCTCGAGCGCGCGTCGCGCTCGATGCGGAAACGCCTCGGCGTGACGGGGCCGGAGCGACTCGTCATCCGCCTGGTCGGCCACGAGCCCGGCATCACGCCACGCGCGCTGGCGAGCGCGATGCGCCTCGACCGCAGCAGCATCACGATGCTGATCCAGCGGCTGGAGCGACGGCGGCTCCTGGCGCGGACACCGAACCCCGAAGATGCTCGCAGCGTGCACCTCCACCTCTCGGCAGCGGGGCGGCGGCTCGACGAGGTCCGCTCCGGAACCATCGAATCGGTCCTGCGCGAGGCGGTAGGCTCGAGCGCCGCATCGGACGTCGCAACCACGAATCGCATGCTCCTCAGGATCGCCGAGCGGCTCACTTCGCTCGCCGAGCACCGGTCGAACTCGGCGCCTCCGCGACGACGCCGCCGCTCCTGAGACCGCGTCGCGGCCCGTCCGCTCCTCCGTCCGCTCGGCGGTGGTCGCCGCCGGGCGCGGCGCACACGGTCAATCAGGGCGCTCCGCAGGCGATCCACATCCCGAGTCGCCGCCGATCCTCCTCCGTTGGAAACGCCTTGGCCAGCCCGCTGGGTGGCATGTCTGAATGAACCCCGTGAGGACCAGCCGCAGCTGCGCGATCGATCCAGCCCAGCTGCGCTCGCACGCCCGAGATCGTGTCCCAGTTCAAGTTGGCCGGCGCCCCGTTCCGGGCCGCGCCGAGGCGGGGCGCCGCGTGGCAGCCGATGCAGAACGCGGCGAAGAAGTTCCGGCCGAAATCACGCGGCTCGCCGCGCCCGTCACCACCCCCCTCGTAGCGCAGGGTCGAGCCTCGTGGACAGACCGCGCCCGAGCTCGCCATCACCTGCAGCGATACGGGGACCGTCACGGCTGCAGGTGTTTTGCCCGGCAGCGTGAACGCCACGGCCGCCGTGTAGACCCCGGGGCGCTCTGACAACCCGAAAGGCGTGGCACGTAACCGGGCCATCCGCTTCCGGCCGTCTCCGCTGATCGTCCACGAGAGCCAGGACGCCACCGGCGGATCGTAGGTGACGTGTGCGACCGGGATGGGCAGCGCGCCCCCCGCATCGCGCGCGATCTCGATGGATAGCTCCTGGGAGGGGCTCCCGACGAGCGAGCGAAAGGTCAAGGTGTCGAGGCCCGCCGCGCGCACGCGCGCGCTCGGCGGCGCAGGGAGAGGCTCGCCTGCGCGGGCATGAGGACCGGCGCACACAGCGAATGGCGCGAGCACCACGATGACGAAAGACGTTCGGGCAAGCATCGGCGTCGGGCCGGGCGCTGCGGTTGCTCGGGGACATGTTGGATGTCCTACGACCGGACGGCACGTCACCTGCACGCGGGACATGAGCGTGAACAGCAGCTGCGGCCTGGGAGCGCGATTCGATGTCGCAGGCGCGGCACGTCGGAGCGAGCCGGAGATCCCTGCCCCAGCACCTGGTCACCGAGGAGAGTGGCGACCTGGTGTACGCGGTGGTCATCCGCATCGGCTCCGCCGCTCCGACGGCCGCGGGTCGATGATGATCCGATATGCTTTCAGTTCCAACTACTCAAGATGGGTACGTCGGGCTGTGGCGCGATGCCTCACGAGCACGCTCGGCCGATGCCTCCTCCGCCCCGCCTGCTATTCGCCGGCGGCGGCGAGGGCGTCAGCTGCGTACCGACGCTCGAGCCGGCTCCAGTTCCCTCGAGCGCCAAGCCGAGCGAGCACGGACATGAGCCCGAAGCGGATGCGAAGCACGAACAGCATCTCGCCAGGGATGTGGAGGCGCAGGATCTCCCGTTTCGTCGAGACGATGGAGCGGAACGGTGCCAGCGTCCCGAGCTGGAACGAGAGCACCTCGTCCCGGAGCATCGGACCGTGAAACGCGCGGACGAGGTCGCGCGCGGTATCGAGCTGACGGGCATCCCCAGGGCGGATCATCTCGAGGTCGAGCAGCGCGCGCTCCAGAGCGGGGCGCTCGTCGGCGTGCACCGCTTGCGCGAGCGCGGCGAGCTTCCGGACGAACGCACCATCGAGCTCGCGCGTCGAGCCGTGGTCGAGCATGGCGATCCTGCCATCGGGCTGAACGATGTAGTTGCCCGGGTGCGGATCCCAGTTGAACAGCCCATGGCGGAACAGCGACCCGAGATAGAAACGGCGACCGCGGCACCGTCCGGCAACGTCGCGCGGTGGACCTGGCCGATCGAGGCTGCCGCCAGCGGCGCCCGCTCCATCCGCGCGAGCAGCGGGGAGGCCCTGGCGCCGAGCTCCTCCGCCGCCGCCGGCCACCGCCGCGCGGCTGAGCCGTCCGAGACGCGACGTCGGCAGGCGAGCGCTCAGCCCCAGCAGCCTGGCCTGGATCTCGTCGCGGAGGTCGCGGTCGCGATCCGCCATCGCGTGCGAACAATACCTGCTTGCGCTCGCGCCACGGCACCGCGTGACGCCGCGGCTCCTTCGAGGGCCAGCGATGCCGCGGGCGCGACTCCGTCACCGCCCCGCGGCCAGCGGCGTCCCCGGCTTGGGCACCCTCCCCTCCACGTCGAGGAACTCGATGAGCGCGGTCACGTCGCCCTCGCCGAGTCGCAGGTTGGGCATGCGCACCTCGCGGTACCGGGCGTAGAGCCCCAGCGCGATCGGGTCGCCCGCCGCCAGCAGCGCATCCGGCGCCGAGAGATACCGGACGAGCCACTGCTGATCGCGCGCCCTTGTCACGCCCGCGAGGTCGGGCCCGAGGCGGTCGCCCCCGCCGATGGTGTGGCACGCCGAGCAGCGCGTCGAGAACAGGTACTCGCCCTGCTGCGGATGGCGATGGGCGCGGCCTCGGCGTAGCTCCTCACGCCACCCGACCTGCCGTAGCGGTCGAGGAACGTGCCGATGATGTTCGCGAGGAACCGTGGATCCTCCACGGCCGAGTTCTTCATCCACTGTCCCGCGGCGACGTCGCCGATCATGAGCTCGGCGGCGTGGCCGTCGCGGTTCACCGGGTCCGCCTCGAACCTGAGGCCGAGCTTGTTCGCCACGAGCTTCACGTCCTCGAGCTTCCCGGTGAGGAAGAGCCAGCCCGGCCCCACGTGGTACTTCTCGGCGTAGGCCTTCAGCACCTCCGGCGTGTCGCGCTTCGGGTCGATGCTGATCGAGTAGAAGAAGATGTCCTTGCCCACCCGGTCGCCGAGCAGCCTCTGCACCTGGACGAGGCGCGCCGTCTCGAGCGGACACACGTACTTGCAGTGCGTGTAGACGACCGACCCGGCGGCACTTACGCGAGCGCACGGCTGCTTGCGAGGCCTTCGTTGGGTTTCAAAACATTTTTGACGTCACCACCGCGGTCGTCGAGGAAGCGGCAGCCGATCGCCCGGAGACTGGCGAACGTCCGCCCGCCCCTCGACGGGGGCGGGCGGACGCACCTCATCCGCGACGTCGTCGCGCGCTCAGCACCCGAACCGTGCCGAGCATCAGGCCGGCTGCGGCCGTGTCATGACGGTCGCGCGACCGGTCTGCGACCGGGCCGCCTGGGCCGCCTCGGCGGCGGTGTAGAGGCAAGCACCCAGCAGCACGATGTCCTTCATCAGGAAGCCCGAAGCGGGATGCATCGGCGACAGCGCACCGGGCGTCGTGAACAGGAACGACAGGGTGGTCAGGAACGTGCCGGCGCCGGCGAGCGAGCCGATGGCCGAGACCGTGGGCGAGAAGCGGCGCGCGGCGATCGCCAGCCCGATGGCGATCTCGATCGCGCCGATCAGGTTCGACGCACCCTGGAGCCCCAGCGCAGCGGGCAACCACGACAGGAAGGGACTGTGCGAGACGAGCGGCTCGATGGCCGACGCCTCCCAGGGCGTGAACTTCGTCGCCCCGATGAGCACGAGCAGGAACACGACGCCATAGCGCAGGACGCCGCTACCGGCCTCGTGGAGACGGGCGATACCGTGATCGATCTTCGAGCTGGACATGACGTTTCACCTCCGTGCCGCCGGGAGATCCGCGCGGGCGGGACGGATGCGTCCCGCGATGCCGTCACGTCTCGCGTTCAGGCCGCACGTTACAGGCCCGTAGCGTCACCTCGATCCGGTTCCCGACCGCAACTCGCGGCGCATGAACACTCGGAGGTCGACGCGCAACCCGCGCTTCGACTCGTCCTCGCTGATGGCCTTCATGCCCGGTGACCACTCCGCGGGCTCCAAGTCCCTGAACCCGCGCTTGCGATAGAACGGCGCATTCCACGCGAGGTCGCGGAACGTCGAGAGCGTGACCGCCGCGTAGCCCCGCGCCTCTGCCCACGCATAGACCTCCTCGAGCAGGCGGGTGCCGAGGCCTCGCCGCCCGTGCGCAGGGACGACGTCCAGCTCCTCGACGTACGCGACCCCGTCACGCGCGGAGGCGATCACCATGCCTACGGGGAAGTCATCGTCGAGGCAGGCTACCCAGACCTGGCGCAAGTCGATGAGCTTCGCCAGGGCGTCGAGCGGGAACGAAGCGTCGAGCGACGCCTCGAAAACCCCGAGCCCATCGAAGAGCGTGCCCGCTTCGTCCTCGATCGCCCGCAGCCGCAGGAGCTCGTCCGCGCGCGCGAGCCGCATCCGATACCGATGTGTCGGTTCCATGGCGGTGGCTTCCGATTGCGCACGGACGGTCACCACGGTGCGCGGTGGTCGTGCAGTCTGTCGAGACGGCGCTCCGTTACGGGCGGACCATGGACGCAGGGCGGCGGAGGGCGGCGCCTGCGACCGTGACCCGACTCGTCACGCCTGCCGCACGCCGCGCCTCGGTGTGCCGGCGTCGGCTGGCTCGCACTCCCACGGGGGCCCATCGCGAAAGATCTCTTTCAGGAAGTCCACAAAGACCCGGACCTTGAGCGGCAGGTGCGACCGGGAGGGGTACGCCAGCCAGAGCGACGACTCGAAGTCGGTCGCGGTGGTCTCGTACGAAGGAAAGACATCGACGAGGGCGCCGCCGCGAAGCTCGTCGGCGCAGAGCCATCGCGGCAGGAGCGCGAGCCCGAGGCTCGCCTTGGCCAGCTCACGGATGACGACGCCGTCGGGCACGACGCATCGTACGGGCTCAACGTCAAGGCGCCGTTGTTCCTGACGGCTGCCCTGGCTCCCCGCATGGCCGCGCGCGGCTGGGGGCGGATCATCAACGTCACAACGATGGTGGCTCACTTCGGGATGCCCGGCGCGGCGCTCTACGGTTCCAGCAAGGCGGCCCTGCATCTCCTCACGCAAGCGTGGGCGGCCGAGTTCGGCCCGAAGGGCGTGACCGTGAACGAGGTGGCTCCAGGACCGACACGTACGCCGGGTGCGGCGGTCTTCGGCGACGCCGTCGAGCAGCTCGCGAAGGCTGCACCCGCGGGCCGCGCGGCCATGCCGGTGGAGATCGCGGCAGCGGTCCTCTACCTGGCATCACCCGAAGCGGGATCCGTCAACGGGGCGACGCTGGCGATCGACGGCGGACGCCTCGCGGCGTGAGGGAGCTCGAGACGATCTCCCGGTTGGGGTGCCATGTCCGAGGACCGTAACGGGCCGACCCGTCGCTGCGTACGGGGGGACGTCGAACGGCGCGCGCGTGTGCGCGATCGCGAAACCCGTTGACATGGAGGCGGCATGAGCAAGCTTCTGGCGGTCGTCGCGTTCTGCAGCATGTCCCTGCTCTCGATCGCTCGCGCGGACGAGGGCGAGATGGGATCGGATTCCATGCAGCAGAGCGACGCGATGAAGCAGGGCGACACCATGGGCAAGGGCGACATGAAGCCTGCCGCGAAAGCGAAGAAGGCCAAGAAGGCGAAGAAGAAGTCGATGCAGGGGGACGCCATGAAGGACAGCGGAGCAATGAAGGCCGACGACAGCATGGGCGGCGCCATGAAGTGACGGTGGTCCTCGGACGTCGTGGGAGGACGAGGTGTCCCGTCCCGAGCGTCATCTGCGCGACCCACTGATGACCTCGTCCTCCCCATGGTGCCGGATCCGTCCGGATAGCGCGGTGCAGTCACGTCGAGGATGCTTGATTGCGGCCGTCACCTTGGAAGACGACTTCCGAAGCTCTAGCCGCATTCGCTCCTGGCCCAACGCGCGGTTGGCCGGGGGTTTCATGAACGCGCGGTCGTAAGCAGAAGCGGGAACCGGAACGATCACGGACCACAATGCGTATGGCATGCGTGAGCTCCAAGTGAGCTGATGCCACGCCATGAGAGGCCTGATCACCGGAAGGGACATCGCCGTACGCGTTCACGATTGTCCGGTTCTGGGGGCCGGCCATCTCCATGCTGTCTCTGCGGACCACGCTGAGTCGATGGCCCACCAGGTGATACTCATGAATGAGTACGTCACGTTGACCGAGCAGCTCGTGACCGAGATCGTGGTGCGCGACGTCCGGAGATCGACGGAGTTCTATCTTGGCCTCGGGTTCAGCCTGCACCGCGACGGTGGCGATTTCGTGGAGCTGACGTGGGAGGATCACCTGCTCTTCCTCGCTGAAGTTTCCGCATTCCCCAAGATCGCGGAGGTGGCGCCGCCAGCACGTCCGAGGCTCCCCATCGCCAACGTTCGAGTGATGGTCTCGAATGTTGACGAAGTCTGGACCTTGGCCAACAAGCTCGGTGCGCCGATCGTCCTTCCCATCGGAGATCGGTACTATGGGCTTCGCGACTTCATGCTTGCTGATCCTGACGGGTTCGGGGTTCGCTTCGCGAGCAAGCTGGCATACCGCCAGTGATGATTTGGGGCACGCGGCCTGTCGTGCTTCACGCGAAGCGACCCAAGCCGGCTCTCGCCCAGGGGGACATCGCGCGACGTGCGCGAGGTTTCTCGTGCGGCCTCCGGGTCGATCCTCCCGGCCATGGTCGCGGAGCTGCGCCGCCGCGGGTTCCTGGGTCGGCAGGTCGCGGGTCGCCTCGAGGCGCCGCGACGCGCCTTTCGCCGCGCGCGGTCTCGTACGGCATGCGACGGGCGGAGCGGGCGAACCGGGTCGCCGCCGGCGCGGTGGCCCGGGTCAGCCCGCTGCGAGCAGCGGATCGGCGCGCGGGTAGTCCACGTAGCCCTTCGCCCCGGGCGTGTAGAACGTGTCGGCGTTCCAGCTCGCGAGGCCCGCGCCGGCGCGGATGCGCTCGGGGAGGTCGGGGTTCGAGATGAAGGGCTTGCCAAACGCGATCGCGTCCGCCTCGCCGGCCGCCAGCGCCGCCCCGGCGGTCGCCGGATCGAAGCCCTCGTTCGCGATGAACACGCCCGGGAAGGCGGCGCGCAGCGCCGGGCCGTAGCGCTGCTGGCCGGCGGCGAACGACTCCCGGACGCAGAGGAACGCGATCCCGCGCTGGGCGAGCTCGTCGACGACGTGGCCGAAGGTCGCAGCCGGGTCGCTGTCGCCGACGTCGTTCGCGCCACCGCGCGGAGCCAGGTGCACGCCGACGCGCCCCTCGCCCCAGACGCCGCTCACGGCGTCGGTGACCTCGAGGAGGAGGCGGGCGCGGTTCTCGACCGACCCTCCGTAGCGGTCGGTGCGCTGGTTGGCGCGGTCCTGCAGGAACTGGTCGAGGAGGTACCCGTTGGCGCCGTGGATCTCGACGCCGTCGAACCCCGCCTCCCTGGCGTTACGCGCGGCCGCCCGGAACGCCTCGACGATCCCGACGAGCTCCTCCGTGCGCAGGGCGCGCGGCACCGGGAAGGGCCGCTTCGGCCGGAGCAGGCTCACCGTCCCCGCGGCGGCGATGGCGCTCGGCGCCACCGGCGGCTCGCCGCCGTGGTAGCTCGGGTCGGAGATCCGCCCCACGTGCCAGAGCTGCAGGAGCATGCGGCCCCCGGCCTCGTGGACGCCGTTGACCACGCCGCGCCAGGCCGCCACCTGCTCGCGGGACCAGATGCCGGGCGTGTGCGGGTAGCCCACGCCGGACGGCATGACCGACGTCGCCTCCGACAGGATCATGCCCGCCGACGCGCGCTGCGCGTAGTAAGTCCGGGTGAGCGTGGTGGGCGCGCGCGCGGCGTCCGCGCGGTTGCGGGTGAGCGGCGCCATGATCACGCGATTGGGGAGGCGAAGCTCGCCGACGACGAGGGGGGCGAGGAGCCCGGGCCGGGTCGCACCGGCGCCGGCGGGCGGCGGTGCGGGGTAGGCGGCGGGACGTTCGTTGTTTGACATGCGTCGAACTTAGGGTGGCGCTTGCCCCGCCGCAACGAGTTCGTTAGATGACGGTCGAACGATGCCCGCTGCCCGTCTCAAGGCTCGCCCAGGCGCTGGCCGCGGCGCCATGCCGCTCGATCGCGTGCTCCGGAGCCTCGGCGACCCGGTGCGCCTCTCCATCGTTCGGCAGCTCCTCGCGTGCGGCGACGAGCGGGCCTGCGGCAGCTTCGAGCACGCGGTGAGCAAGGCGACCTTCTCGCACCACCTCGCGATCCTGGCGGAGGCCGGCATCATCCGGGCGCGGCCGGACGGCACCCGCCGGCTCATCTCGCTCCGCGCCGACGACCTCGAGCGGCGCTTCCCCGGCCTGCTCGACCTCATCCGCGCCGTGCCACGCTGATGGCGCGGCGCAGGCGGTGGGCGGCGCGTGCGGCGGCCGCGCTCTGCATGAACGCCAGCACCACGACCGCTCCGAGCGCCTCCGCGGCGACCACCACCGACGTGGAGGACGTGCCAACCATGCACTGGTTGGCTCTCAGCCAAGACCTCAGGTTGTCCACGGGATCGAA
>DASTGH010000053.1:0-2961 GCA_035719345.1 Anaeromyxobacteraceae bacterium | reverse complement strand
GGCGTTGTGGGGCCGCCCGCCAGCACGATCGACGCGCCCTCGGCGGCGAGCGCGTCCGCGACCGCGGCGAAGCGCTCCGCCGGCCAGCGCTTCGTCGCCCAGCGCGCGCCGGGCGCGATGGCGACGATGGGGCGCCGCACCGGGGCCAGCGCGTCGGCGGCGAGCGCGCGGGCCGAGGGCGAGAGGTGCAGGTGGAGCGGCCCCGGGCGTGTCACCCCGAGCGGCGCCAGCGCCTCGGCGTAGAGCGCCGTGGCGTGGGCGCGCGCCAGCGGGCGGTCGCGGCCCAGCACCGCCAGGAGCGCCCCGCCCGGCGTGCGGCGGCGGAAGGTCACGCGCTGCGGCGCGGCCACCCGGGCGAGCGCGCGGCTGCGCACCTTGTTCTGCAGGTCGACGGCGAGGTCGAAGCCGCGGCGCAGGCGCGCGCGCAGGCCGGCCGCCCCGGCCGCGTCGCGGGCGACGGCGTGCACCGCCGAGATCTGTGGCAGCCCCTCGAGCAGCGGCGCGTAGGGCGCGTCGGTCACCCACTCCACGCGCGCCCCGGGAAAGCGCTCCAGCAAGGGGTCGAGCACGCTCGTCGCCAGCACGACGTCGCCGAGCGCGCTGTAGCGCACGATGAGGATGCGGTGGCTCAGGGCTGGATCCTCGCCGGCGCCTCGGCGGCGGCGACCGGCTCCCCGGCGCGCGCGCGCGGCAGGACGCGCAGCATGTGGTCGACGTTGCGGCCCGAGGCGCCGCGGATCTGGGACACCGCCTCGCGCGCCAGCTCGCCCAGCTCCGCGATCTTGGCGGGCCGCGCGAGCAGCTCCTGCGCCACCTTGAGGAGCTGCTCCGGCGTCGCGACCTGGATGCCGCCGCGGCCCACCAGGACTTGAAGGCTGTCCTTGAAGTTCTCCATGTGCGGGCCGAACAGCACCGGCCGCCCCTGCCCCGCCGGCTCGAGGACGTTCTGCCCTCCGCGGCGCACGAAGCTGCCGCCGACGAAGACGAGCGTGGCCAGGCGGTAGGCGGTGGCGAGCTCGCCGATGGTGTCGAGCACCGTCACCTGGGCGCTGCCCGCGGCCGCTCCGCCGGAGCGGAGCCGCACCGAGAAGCCGGCCTCGACCGCCAGCGCCATGATGCGCCCGGCCCGCTCCACGTAGCGCGGCGCGATGACGAGCTGCAGGCCGGGCCGGCGCGCCAGCAGGCCGCGGTACACCTCGAGGACGAGCTCCTCCTCCCCCTCGTGCGTGGACCCGGCCATGAAGACCGGCGCCTGCGGGTCGAGGCCCATGTCGCGGCACAGCGCCTCGGCCCGCGCCGGGTCGGGCTCGAGCGCGAGCGCGTCGAACTTGGTGTTGCCCGTCACCCAGACGCGATCGGGCGGCGCGCCCAGCCTGAGCGCCCGCTCCGCCTCCTCGTCGGACCGCATGAGGAAGAGGTCGATGTCGAGGAGGGGGTTGCCGATGGCGCGGAAGAACGCGTGGTAGCGCGACAGCCGGTCCGGGCTGAAGCGGCCGTTGGTGAGCGCGATGCGCGCGCCCGCCGCCCTCGTGGCGCGGATGAGGTTCGGCCAGATCTCGGTGTACTCGAGGACGAGCAGGTCGGGCGCGAGGCGCCGCACCGCGCGCCGGGTGGCGAGCGGCAGGTCGTAGGGCGCGTAGAGCACGACGTCGGCGGTGCCGGAGAGGCGCTTGCGGGCCATGGCCAGGCCGCTGTTCGTCATGGTGGTGACGACCAGGCAGCAGCCGGGGAGGCGCCGCTTCAGCTCCCGCATCACCGGCTCGAGCGAGAGGAGGTCGCCCGCGCTGGCGCCGTGCAGCCAGATGCGGGGCGAGCCGCGGCCCGCGTCGAAGGACCGGCGGTAGAAGCCGAGCCGGAACGGGATCCCGTGACGGAGCTTGGGGTGGGTGAGCAGCACCGGCAGGAGCGCCAGGAAGAGGATCCAGCTGGCGATGGCGTAGAGGACGTGCACGCGCTTCCTTCAGGCGCGGGGGATGCGCAGCGGCTCGGCGGCGGCGGCGCGGCGACCGCCCAGGTCCTCGCCCTCGTCCCCGCCGTCATCGCCCTCGAGGATGCGGTGCAGGCGCGCGTACTCGCCGCCACGGGCCACGAGCTCGTCGTGCCCGCCCACCTCCACCACCCGCCCCTCGGAGAGGACCACGATGCGGTCGGCGCCGCGCACGGTGGAGAGGCGGTGCGCGATGACGAGCGTCGTGCGCGGCCCGCCGGCCACGCCGCGGCCCATGAGCTCCTCCAGCGCGCGCTGTACCTCGCGCTCGCTCTCGGCGTCGAGCGCGCTCGTCGCCTCGTCGAGCAGGAGGATGGGCGCGTCCTTGAGGAAGGCGCGCGCGATGGCGATGCGCTGGCGCTGCCCGCCGGAGAGGAGGACGCCCTTCTCCCCCACCACCGTGTCGTACCCGCGCGGCAGCGCGGCGATGAAGCCATGGGCGTGCGCCATGCGCGCGGCGCGCTCCACCTCGGCGGCGGGCAGGTCGGAGCGGCCGTAGGCGATGTTGGCGCGCACCGTGTCGTTGAAGAGCACCGTCTCCTGCGAGACGACCGCGATCTGCGCCCGCAGCGAGGCGAGCGTGACGTCGCGCACGTCGACGCCGTCGACGGTGATGCAGCCGGCGCCCACGTCCCAGAAGCGTGGCAGGAGGTTCGCGACCGTGGTCTTCCCGCCGCCGGAGGAGCCCACCAGCGCCACCACCTCGCCCTTCCTCACGTGCAGCGAGATGCCGCGCAGCACCGGCCGGTCGCCGTAGCCGAAGGCGACGTCCTCGTAGCGCACCTCCCGCGCGAACGGCGCCAGCACGAGGCGCCCGGCGTCGGGGACGCCGCTGCGGGCGTCGAGGATCTCGAAGATGCGCTCGGCGGCGGCGCCGCCCTGCAGCGCGATCTGCCCCACCTTCCCGAGCTGCTTCACCGGCGTGTAGAGGAGCAGCACCGCCGCCACGAAGGAGAAGAACTTCCCCGCCTCGA
>DASTGH010000052.1:0-19997 GCA_035719345.1 Anaeromyxobacteraceae bacterium | reverse complement strand
CCCAGCGGAACCGCGAAGGCATGGGGAAACATCGACTACGACGTGAACCTCATGCTCTCGGACAAGGCCTGGGACGCGAACGGGCAGCTCTTCTTCGACATCTTCAACCTCGATGGCTTCATCGGGGACGCGATGACCGTGAACCTGCTGTACAAGCCGTACTTCGAGGTGGAAGCGCGCAAGTACCGCTTCCGCATCCTCAATGCGAGCGTGTCGCGGTTCTTCAAGATCGCGCTCTCCGACGGCTCTCCGATGATCCAGATCGGGAACGACGGCAACCTCCTGCCGAGCCCGGTGGTCCTCACCGAGCTCGACGAGCAGGGAATCGCGGAGCGGTATGACATCGTCATCGACTTCTCGCGCTACGCCGTGGGGGGCAAGGTCTGGATGGTGAACCTCACCGAGCACCAGAACGGGAAGAAGCCGTCGAGGGATCTGTCGCTGGCCGACGCGCTCACAGGCGTCTCGACGGATCCCTGCGTGGGCAGGTTCCTGGAGTTCCGCATCGTCCGCAAGCCCGCCACGCCCGACGTGAGCCAGGTGCCGAAGACGCTGATCCCGAACCCGGATCTCTCGAAGATCCCGGTGGCACGGCAGCGGGTCTTCGAGTTCGGGCGAGACGCGGCCCAGACCACCAGTGACCCGGTCTCGTCGTTCTTCGGGCCCTGGGGCATCCGGACCGACGGCGGGTCGGTGCTGGCGGCCGACTTCGGCCGGATCTCGGCAGCACCCAGGTATGGGACCCGCGAGATCTGGACGCTCAGGAACGGTGGCGGCGGGTGGGATCACCCCATCCACATCCACTTCGAGGAGGGCCAGGTGCTCGCCCGGGACGGTTCGGCGCGCAAGGTGCCGGCCTGGGAAAAGGGCCGCAAGGACGTCTACCGGCTCCGTCCGAGCGGCGAGATCACCATCACCATGCAGTTCCGCGACTGGGGTGGGATGTTCATGGAGCACTGCCACAACACGGTCCACGAGGACAACGCCATGCTGCTGCGCTGGGAGGTTGACGACAGCGGCGCGCCCTTCCTGCGCCCGCTGCCGACGCCCATCCCGACGCCGCAGGGCGTGACCTTCGTGGCGCCCACCGACACCCTGCCGACCGCGCTCTGACGTGAATGCTCGATGACGAGATCCGGTTGAGATGGAGCGAACCATGATGATGCGAACGACATCGTCGCACGCGGTCTCTCTCCTCGCGCAGGCCCTGGCCGCCGGTGCGCTGGCCCTCGCTGCACGGGGTGCCGACGCGCAGTCGGCCAGGTCCAGTCGTGCATCGCCCGTCACGGGCACACTGTCGGCCCGCGCCGCGGTCGCCGTCGACCCGACGGCCGAGAACGTCCAGTGCTCGGGTGATCTCACCATCGACACCAAGGCGGTGGCGGATCCCGTCCTGCCGCCGGGCGTGGTGGTCTCGATCGACGCCTCAGCCCTCGTCTGCGTCGGGCAAGGGACGAAGGGCCGCTACGTCACCGATGGCCAGCCGACGTTGACGCGGCTCCTCGTGCCGAGCGACGTCATCACGACGACGCTCGCGTTCCACCAGGACGCGCCCGATGAGCTGCCGCCATCCCGCACGGCAGTGCTCACGGTCAATCTGACCTACGACATCGCGACCGGAGCGCTCACGGGCGCCACCGCCAGCCTGGGCGATCTCGTGCCATGAGATGCGCGGCGGCGCTCCTCGGGGCCACGTCCCTGCTCGCCGCGGGGGCGGCGTCCGCCCGCCAGCCGTGGGGGCGGGACTACTTCCCCAACGTCTCGCTCACGACCCAGGATGGAAAGGTGGTTCGCCTCTACGACGACCTGCTGAAGGACAAGGTCGTCGCGATCGACCTCATCTACACTCATTGTCACTTCGCGTGCCCGCTCGAGACCGCCCGGCTGGCAGAGGTGCAGCGGCTGCTCGGCGACCGGGTGGGAAAGGAGATCTTCTTCTACTCGATCACCCTCGATCCGAAGCGGGACACGCCCGCGGCGCTGAAGGCATACGCGGAGAGGTATCGCGCGGGGCCCGGCTGGGTGTTCCTCACCGGTAGCCCGGACGACATCAAGCTCGTCGCACGGAAGCTGGGCCTCTTCTTCGACGGGCCGTCCGCGGTTCGGGACGGCCACACCCCGGACCTCATGATCGGCAACGTGGCGACCGGTCAGTGGATGAAGAACTCCGCCGTGGACAACCCGCGCCTCCTGGCGAGGACGATCACCACCTTACTCGACGGCTACAGGAAGCCCGTGGCCCCGGAGCGGAGCTACACCGAGGCGCGCGAACTCTCGATCTCGAAGGGCGAGTACCTCTTCTCGACGAAGTGCGCCGTCTGCCACACCCTCGGCGACGGCGATGGCATCGGTCCGGATGTGCTGGGCGTGACCAGGGCGCGGGACCGCGCCTGGCTGGCGCGCTACGTGGCGGCTCCGGACCGGATGCTGGCCGAGGGCGATCCCATCGCCAGGGATCTCTACGCCAAGTACAACCAGGTGAACATGCCGAACCTCTCGCTGGGGAAGGACGAGGTCGCCGCGGTGCTCGACTACATCGACGCCCGGTCGGCGGCGGGGAGGAAGGAGCCCGGACGCGTCGGCGGCGCCCTTGCTGGAGAGGGGATCGCGAAGCCCTGACGCACCGTTCATGCCACGCGGTTCTCGAGCGCCGCCTGCGGAGCCGTCGCCGGACGCCTCGCCGCGCTCGGTTCACGGCGGACGGGGAGCACGAGGACGGTCGCCCCGATCGCGACCGCCAGGCCGAGATCCAGGACGTTCCGCAGCAGGCTCGCCGCGCCGCCTGGCGCGAGGGCGTAGGCGGCGACGAGCGTCGTCAGGCCGATCGCGGCGCTCGCCAGGGCGCCGTGGCCACCGCGCCGGAAGCGTTCCACGACGAGGGCCGCCAGCCCGACCGCCCAACCTGAAACGGCGATCCACGAAGGCCGCCCCGCCACGATCGTTGCGAGCAGGAGCCCCGTCGCGTGAAGCGCAGACGCGAGGAGGACCACCATCAGGGCCGACCCGTATGCCGTGGCCGACCTCGCGCGCCACGCCAGGCCGACCAGCAGCAGCGCGACCGCATAGAGCGCGCACGCCCTGGCCAGCGGCAGGAGCAGGTTGGAGAAGGCCTCGAAGGCGGCCTTCCTCGCCTCCGCGGCGAGACCGTTGGCCGCGAGCCACTGACGGTACTGGGCGAGGAGGGCATTGAAGGAGTCGGGCTTTCCCTGCGCGAACGCCGAGCTCATGCCGGCGAAGAAGGCCACCGGCTGCGACGGCTGCCTGCCCTGCGCGCTCTGGACGACGACGCTGCCGAGATTGCTCCAATGATTGCTCGCGCCCGTCATCTTCGGAGCCGGAATCACCGCCAGCACTCCGGTGCGCGATACGACCTGGAAGAGCGCGGCGAACGCCCGGATTCGCATCTCCGCCGCGACGTCGAGCCGTTCCGTGCTCCCGCGCCGGCGTCCCGCGTCCACCCTGAGCGCTTCCGCCAGATCGGTCTGGTACGCTGCGAGCTGTGCGGCGAAGTCGAACGTGACCGGCTTGCCGTTTGCGTCGCTTTGCAGGCGCGTGCTCGGCATGAGGCTGTTCTTCAGCCGTTCGTAGAGCACGAGCTTGTCCCGGAGCGCGATGAGCTCCTCCTGCCACCCTGCGCGATCGGCCGCCTTCACGTCCGCGATGCGCCGGACGTGTTCCTGGATCTCGGAGGCTTTCGGCCCGAGGGCGTCGAAGGCGTAGTAGTTCGTTCCGCTGCTCGCCACCCCGAGCTGCAGCCTGCCGATCAGCTCGTGATCGCGGATGGCGAAGACCCGTCGCGTGTCCGCGGCATCCGGCTTCGCGAGGACCTCGAGCAGCCAGGCGGTGGGATCGATCGTCGCCGGGCGCGCCTGCGGCCGCTTGAAGGTATCGAGCGACGCCGTCACCGGACCGCGGATCTGCAGAAAGCCCGTCCGGGCCACCGAGTCGAAGGTCTGCACCCGGCCGTTCGCCCACACCGGCAGGCGCCCGAACGCGGCCAGGTCGAACCCGCCCGGGCGAGCCGCCAGGGGAAGAGCGGATGCGGCGAGATAGACGACGAAGATGCCGAACACGATCCAGGGGACGAGGCGCCGGCTCGCGCCAGGGATGGTCCTGCCGTTCGAAGAGCTGAGAGGTGATCGCATGTGTGAATGCCTTCTCGCTCACTTCGGCATGTTGACCTGCCGCAGGAGCTCACGAGCGTCGACGGTTTCGAGGGCCCTCCGGGCCTTGAAGACGCGTTGCTCGCTGGCGCCCGGCGAGGCGTCTTCGGCATCACGAGGCGCGCCCGGCTGCGGCGACGTCGCGGGCTGCGGCTCCTCGGATGCGGAGATCGGGCCCGCTCCCGGAACGTCCGGACCCTGGTACGGTGCCACCCGCTCGGACGGGACCTGGTCGACGGCGGCCTCGTACGGAGGTCCAGCCGGCGGCGCCGTGCCGACGGGAGGGGGCGGGTCGCGGGCCACCAGGAAGAAGGCGACCGTGGCGAAAGTGAGCACCATCGTCAGGGCGACGATCGGGGCCCCGACCTTCTCGATCTCGAGCCTCTTCACGGACGACATGGGATCCTCCTCGGGCGAACTCGGCGGGCGGCGGAGCCAGGGAGCAGCGGCATGAGCATCAGCGTTTCGCGGTCGTCACGTTGACGAGTCGTGGGGGCTTCGCGTCGTAATCCTTCAGCGCGATCGTCTTCGTCTTCCTGTCGTAGACGACGTCGGTCGCGGCTGCGATCTTGCCGACGCCCATCCCGTCAGGCCCGAAGCGAATGTCCATCAGGCTGAACTCGTAGGCTTGCTTGCGGGCATCGAGCGGGCTCTCGCCCAGCCCCAGGCGTTCGTCGGAGGCGAGGATCACGCGGCGTCCGGCCGGGGTGATGATCTCGCGCGCGAACTTGAAGTTCTTCGGCGTTCGCGTGCGAGCCCTGTCGCCGTGGGCCTGGACCCCGGGCATCAGGAGGACGCCGGCGCGCCTCGGCTGCCGTTCGAGGACCGCCAGCAGCTCGCCGGGTTTGCCCTTCTCGAGCCTTCCGAGCAGCTCGTCGAGCTCTGCGTCCGTCGACCACCGCTCGACGTAGATGTCGATCCGTCCGGCGTCTTCGGACCCGGAGGCGCTCACGGCCCTGGCGACGAACTGCGCGGGGAACCCGGTCCGCGAGGCTGCCGCGGGGTGGCTCATCATGACCAGGTAACCCACCACGCCGGCGAGCAGCGCCGGAATCGCTGCGAGCTTGCTCTTCCTCATGGCGTTCCCTTTCCGTTCTCGATGATGGTCGACCATCGGCGGGTCGGGAGCGGGCCGGGCACGGCATCGTGCCCGGCCGCGCTACCCGGGCGGCTGCCTGACTCGGGGCAGGCCGCCAAGGCCGCTCACGTCACTGCACGTTCACCGTCACGGCAGCCGAGGTGGTCAGGTTGCCGGCCGCGTCGCGAGCGCGCGCGGACAGCGTGTGATTCCCGACGACCCCGCCTCTTGCGTTCGTGTTCCATCTCGCCGTGTAGGGGGCCGTCGTGTCCTCGGCATCGAGCGGAGCGCCGTCGAGCAGGAACTGGACGCCCACCACGCCGACGTTGTCCGTCGCGGTTGCCGATACCGTCACGATGCCAGTGACGGTCGCGCCATCGGCAGGCGCCGTGAGCGACACGGACGGCGCGAGCGAGTCGTTGAGGACATCGACCGCGACGTTGGCGGACGTCGCGGTGTTCCCCGCAGCGTCACGCGCTCTCGCCGACAGGACGTGCAGCCCATCGGGTGTCGTGGTGGTGTTCCAGGACGTGGCGTACGGGGAGGTCGTGTCCTCCGCGCCCAGCGGGTTGCCATCGAGCAGGAACTGCACTCCGGCGACGGGATTCGCCACGGACGCCGTGACGTTCACGGTGCCGGTGACGATGGCGCCGGCGGCGGGAGACGTGATCGACACGCCCAGCGGCCCGGGCGCGCCGCTCGGACCACTCGAGACGACCAGGTTCACCGCGAAGCCCAGGAACTCGAAGGTGCCAGCGACCGGCTCCGAGCTGATCACCCGGCCTGCCTGGACCGTCGTGCTGGCAGCCGTGGTGATGGTGCCGACGGCCAGACCCGCACCGGTGATCCGACTGGTCGCCTGTGCCTGCGTCAGGTTGGTGATGCTCGGCACGCTGCTGACGCGAGCGCCGGGTGCAGCGACGGTGCCGTCCGCGAACTGCAGCACCTCGATGTTCAGCAGCGTGTCCGTCCCGTCGTTGAGGAGGGCCTTCTTGGCGACGGGCCTGGTGTGTGCGACGGTCACGGATCCATTCGCATTGAGCGTGATGTTGTACTCGTTGCGATTGCCAGAGAACACGGCGGTGTCGACGGCAGGTGGCCCGAGCCGGATCGTGCGGACGATCTTGATGTTCCCCGGATTGAGCCGCTGCGGATCCGAGAACACGTCGGCGACCAGGTCGCGCGGATCCCAGACCGTCTTCACGGTCCCGTCGTTCAGCGTCGCGACGAGCTGGACGTCCAGCCAGCGGTCCCCGTCGATGAGGTCGTTGCCGGCCTTGCCCTCGATGACGTCGCGGCCACCGCCGCCGAGCAGGATGTTGCCGGCCTTCCACGGGAGCGTGATGTTGAATCCCGAGGGCCCCACCAGCTCGGTCAGTCCGGCGATCTTCGCCGCGCCCGGGACGGTCAGCTCCATGCCGGGCAGGTTCTGACGCTCGACCGGAGCGGCAGGATCGTCCACGCGATTGTCCCCGCGGATGTGGTCGTCGAGGTCCCAGCCAGACGCGCCATCCACGAGGCGATACTTGTTCCGCAGATCGTTGAAGTTCAGCGGGACTGCGGGCACCGCCAGCAGATCGAGCTCGATATCGGCCGGGACCGGCCAGCCTCGCTGCGTGATCCAGTCGAACCCGTAGTCGCCGAAGAACTTGTTGCTGCCCTCCGACATCAGGAAGATGTCGTCGCCGCCTTCGCCGAAGTGGTTGTCCTGGCCCGGGCCGCCACCCAGGACGTCGTCGCCGCCGACCGGATCGAGCCCGGCGAGGAGGTCGAAGACGTTCCCGTTGTCGCCGAAGATGCCGCCGTCGTGGCCATCGCCGTCGTAGAGCCAGTCGTCGCCGGGGCCGCCGAACATGCCCTCGCTGCGCATCGCTCCATCGACGATGATGTCGTTGCCGGGGCCGCCGAAGTACTCGACGCCATCGTCGCCGCCGAGCAGGAAGTCGTTCCCCTCGCCGCCCTGGAGGATGTCTCCGCCGAACCCGGGTCCGCCGCTCAGGGCGTCGTTGCCGGGTCCGCCCTTCAGGTCGTCGTCGCCGTTGCCGCCGAAGAGGACGTCGTCGCCGTCTCCGCCGATGAGCGTGTCGTTGCCTTCGGCGCCGTCCAGGCGATCGTTGCCCTCGTTGCCCCACATCGTGTCGTCACCGACGTCGCCCCGGAACCTGTCGTCGCCCGGGCCGCCGTTGAAGAGGATGTTCTTCCCGGTGTGCAGCGGATCGAAGAACTGCGTCGTTCCGTCGCCGAGCGCCAGGAGCGAGATACCGGTCGGATCGAGCTGGCCGGGGGCGATGTTCGCCGCAGTGAAGATGAAGTCGGCAGTGTCGAACAGGTTGCCCATCGTTCCGACGCCGTCGACGCCGACGCTCGTGTTGCGCCGGGCCAGCTCGGCGAACGAGTTCCCTTCCAGCGAGAACCGGAGGTTCAGACCGTCCGTTCGCTGCAGGTAGTAGAAGCGATCGCCGTCCTGCAGGTGCTCCAGCTGGTGCTCGAAGACGAAGTTGAACGTCGACCCGAGCAGGCCGCCGAACACGGCGGGCTTCTCGGCCAGACCGCCGACCCAGAAGTCGACGTTGTCGAGGCCGCTGCTGGCGGAAGGAGCGAACAGGATCGGATCATTTGCCGTGATCAAGGCTCCCGCCGCGGCGCGCTTGTCGGCCACCGTGGTCGCGCTCGTGACGCTCGGGTGCGTCGCGTACGCGGCGACGAAGTTCGCGAAGGATTCGGGATGCCTCAGGCCGAGCTTGAACTCCGCCCAGTTTGCGTAGGGCTGGAGCGCCGCGTCCTTGGTCGCGGCGAAGAACTGCTGCCGCGCGACGTTCAGCGGCGGGATCCCCTCGCTGCGGCCGCGCGCGATGTTGATCGCCGCGAGGTCGAGCGGCAGGCCGACGAGCGTGTTCCGGACCGAGGAGGTCACGAACTCGTCGAGCTCGTTCCCGACCTGGCGAACGGTGCCGCGGATGATGCTGCCGGCCGCTGCCGCCGCGCTCAGCGGTCCCGCCGCCCCTCCGTCGTTGTATGCGCCCGGGTTGAGGAACACGTTGAGCAGGCGGGCGTCGTTGGCCGATCCGTCGACGTTGGTACGCCCCACCGTCTCGGGCAGCATCGAGTGCCCGAGGCGATAGACGGTATGTGCGAACTCGGCCGAGATGGCCGCGTCGATCGAGGTGATGCCTCCGAGGAACGGATTGATGAGCGGCTGGATCTTGCGCGCGAACTCCTCGAATACCAGGTGCTGGTACTGCATCTCCGTCACGAACCGCGCCGCCTGGAACAGCCGCTCGCCGTAGCCCCAGCCCGAGCCAGGGTCGACGGCCTTCCATTTCGTGATCTCAGCAGGCGTCAGAACGCTGTTGATGAGCCGATCGATGTGATGGACGAGCCGGTTGTGCTCCGCGTGGAAGATGTTGTGGACCAGCGTCAGGGCGATGTTCTCGTTGCCACGGCCATCGCCCGTGACGAAGTGGGCGTCGAGCACGTCGCCATCGTACGTGCCGGGAGCGGTGGTGCAGGTCGCACTGCGGAAATCGCAGTACACGCCGTCGCGCACCCCGATGAGGCCCGGGTTGGGCGCTGCATTGTGCGCGATGTCGTTGAGGAAGGCATGACCGGTCCGGAGCGCATTGGCCGGGACGGCGACACCGGTCCCGCCGTTCGCCGTCGGGTCGCCCTCGAGTCGCACGTTGCCCGGCAGGACGAGCTGCGGAAATCCGTGCGGGCCGGGCTTGAAGTGGCCGTACGGGTCCGTCACGATCAGTGGCACGTCGAACACGTCGGGGTCGGTGAGCCGGATGCCGAGCTTGGCCGCTGCCTGTGCCTTGACCTCCGCCCAGTTGCCGATGTTGCAGATCTCATCGCCGGGAATTCCCGTGCCACGCGGAGCGCAGTGTCCGCCGTCGAGCACCTTGCCGTCGGGGACCGGCTTCCCTGCCTCCATGACGTACTGGCGCAGGAACACCTGATGGGAGGGATGCGAGGTGTAGGTCTGGTTCTGATCGACCCACGGCGTGGTCGTGTTCATGGTCTCCTGGATGTCGTCCGCCGTTCCGAGAATGCCGTCCGGGCCCGGCTGATTCTGCCCTCGCGCCATGGCCATGAAGTTGGTCTGGCTGCCCGCGACGAACAGCGGGTCATCCGGCTGCAGCGGCATGATGACCGTCCCGCTGCCGCCCTTCGTCACGAGATCGAGACCGTGGTCGAAGAACTGTCCAAAGAATGCGAACATCAGGTTGAACGGCGCGGAGAGACCGAAGTCGGGCGTGATGTTCGGGATGAACAGCGCCCCGGAGTCGAGATCGGTCGTCCCCGGCTCCGAGCACACGAAGCCCCCTGAGCCACACGGGTGTGCCGCGACCGCCGCAGCGGCCGGGTTGGCTGCTGACTGGTCGACGATCAGGTTGGTGATGATGCGGGGCTGTGAGTCGATGACCGCGGTGTCCGTCTTCGTCGCGTACGAGGTGCCCCTTTCCGCCGGACGGAACATCGGCGTGGTCAGGCGCGGAAAGAGCCGATCCGCGGAGCCGAAGAGGTGCTGATCCGGTATTGGGACAAGGTTGTTGAACGTCCCGTCGACCGTGCGCAGCCCGATTGGAAGCTGCGGGTCGGCGACGCCGTTGAGGTTGACCTGGTTTGGTCCGGTCCCGAGGAGCGCGCCGCCGGCCGCGTGGAACTGGCCGACCTCGATCTGGTGAAAGATGAACCGCAGATCGCCCGAGTCGATGGAGAATCCGTTCCCGACCGGCGCGACCTGCGCATGCGCGGAAGTCACCGGGTACAGAGCCAGCAGCAGGAACTGCCGGACCAGGAGCGTATTGCGCCACGTGCTCCTGGCACTCATTCTCATGAGATTCATCTGCGAGCCTCCATTGCCATTGTGATGCGAGCCACTTCTGTCCGCTGCAAGCTGGCGGCGGACGCTTCCACCGCGATCAACGAGCCGCACTTTGGGCGAACCGGTGGATCGGAATCGAGCCGCCTGGGTCGACTTGATGGGCCGTCTCGAAGCCGGAGACGTCCCTCGACTGCGGGACGTTCCCGTCGCGGATACGCCGGCGCTCAATCTCGCGCGCAGTGATGCTGGCGATGATTCTCGCGGCGTTCGTGGACGTCATCCTCGGCGCGGAACGGAGAGGGCGGACCGATCAACGACACCGCTGGTGGCGCTGGCGGGCACGTCGGGCTGGCGCGGCTCGCACGCTCGAACCGAGCCATCGCCGATAAGGTCGGGGTCCTGAGAAGATCGTCGCGCCCTTACGCTGCGCGCATGCAGATCGAGGAGGCGTTCCGAGACGCGAAGAACTCGCGGTTCGGCTGGGCGATGGACGCCGCCTGCACGGCGCGCTCGGAGCGGGTGGAGATGATGGTCCTGTTCGCAGCCCTCGCGTCTCTGCTCATTCTGATGGTCGGCATCTCCGCCGAAGGTGCTGGAAAAATCATCGCGACAAGCTCGTCTGCCGTGATCAGTTTCCCTCACCGTCGATCTTCGACATGACTCGGCGGAGCGCCTCGCCTACTCGCCGCCGTCTCTAGCCACACGTGGCAACTCGATCGTGAATGTCGAGCCCTCGCCGAGCGAACTGCGGACGCTGATGGCCCCTCCGTGTGCCTGAACGATCTGCCTGGCGATGTACAGTCCGAGCCCGAGGCCCAGCGCTCCGCCTGCAGCGACGCCACGCTCGAACTGCTCGAAGATCCGCTCGTGATGTTCCTGCGCGATGCCGACGCCGTGGTCGGTGACCGCGACTCGCGCTCGCTCTCGGTCGGCCTCCACTGCGATTGTGATTGGTCTTCCCTCGCCGAACTTCACGGCATTCAGCAACAGATTCCCGATCACCTGCTCGATGCGAATGGGATCCCACCGGCCGCGCACCGGTGTCGCGGCTTCCATCGTGAGCCGCGAGCCTGAACGATCGACCTCGTGGCGAAGCATCCCGACGGTATCACGCGTGAGCTCGGCAAGATCCGCTTCCTCTACCTTGAGCTGGAAATTGCCATACCGCGCATGCGCCGAGTCGAGCAGCTGTTCGACGAGCCGAGCGAGCCGCAAGCTCTGCCGCTCGACGGTGGCGGTGTGGTCGCGCAGTTTTGCCAGCTCCGCGGCAGTT
Organism: Anaeromyxobacteraceae bacterium; assembly: GCA_035719345.1. GTDB lineage: Bacteria > Myxococcota > Myxococcia > Myxococcales > Anaeromyxobacteraceae > Anaeromyxobacter_A. The sequence continues at coordinate 8,655 of DASTGH010000052.1, read as the reverse complement.
GCCTCCATGCGCTCACGCATCGAGCTGAGCTCGCCCGCCGTAGCCGAGGCCGCGCGACGTAGCATGCCGGCCTGCAGTTGCATCGCCCCGACCGGCGACCGCAGCTCATGGGAGGCGATCGCGAGCACCTCGTCGCGGTGACGGATCTCCTGCTGTGCCCGTCGGAGTTCCCTTTCGCGCTCCTCGAAAGCACGACGCTCCGTCGAATCACGAATGGCGGCAATGCCGTACGTCTCCGCTCCGAGCGTGAGGGGCGCGAGACTGATGTCGACGGCAATGGCCCGGCCGTCCTTCTTCAGCGCCGAGAGCTCGAGGCCGAGCGCCATCGGACGGATACGTGGCGCGGCGAAATAGGCCTCTTGGTGCGCGACGTGTGCGGCTCGGAAGCGCTCCGGAATGAGCGCGAGGAGTGGCACACCCAGGAGTTCCTCTGGCGCGAACCCGAGAAGCTTGTGGGTCGTCTTGTTCGCGTACCTGATGATGCCCTTCGCGTCGACGACGACGACGGCGTCCGGCAGGACATCGAGCAACTGGAAATCCATGCCCGCCCTCCTCGAGCAACCATCACACGCGTGAGGGAGTAACGGCACGTCGCTCGACCCGCCGCGCGGAGCAGCGCTCCATCAAGTACCTGGAAGGGACGCTTCTCGGAGAGGCATCGCAGGGCGCATCGAGAACGATGACGCGTACGCCCTTGCAGATCGGCATGACAGTTCCGACGTGAGCGCGAACGAGCTCGCGTCCGATGCGCACACCCACGTGCGCCCTTGGCTAGGCGACCTACGAAGCGCAGACGGAGGAGAGCGTCTCGACGAATGCATCCATCTCGAACGGCTTTGCGAGATGCAGCGCGGCCGCTGCGGGGCATTCGGGATCTGCGCTCATCCACACGATCGGGATCGTAGAGAGCGCAGGGTCGCTCTTCATCATCGCGAGGACGGTGGCGCGCCTCGAGCACACGTCGAGCAGCGGCGTCCCACATCATGGCTGGACTGCTCGGATCAGCGCGCAGGCGAAGGGAGCGCTCGGCGGCGCGAGGACCTGCCTGACGGACGAGAAGTACCCGCTGCTCGCGACGATGAGATGGTACGCGACGGCCGGGCGCGCAGAAGAGCTACGACGCTAGAACCGCTCGAGTGCGATCCCGAACTTTCGCACGCGGTAGCGGAGCTGGCGCACCGACATGCCGAGCATGCGCGCCGCCTTGGCCTGCACGTGACCGCAGCGCGCGAGCGCCCACACCACGCGCTCCCGCTCGTCGCCTCCGGGAGGCGGGGCGTCGCGGTTCACCCGCGGCGCGCCCGCTGCCCTGGCGGACGCTTCCGCGGGCGCGCGCACGGCCTCGACCAGCGAGCCCGCCGCTGCGCCCACGCTCACGCGCTCGACGCCGCAGACCTCGCCATCGAGGCACAGGTCCGAGGCCCCGAGCCGCGCTGACGCGGAGGTGACGATCGCCCGCTCGAGGCAGTTGCGCAGCTGGCGCACGTTCCCCGACCAGCGGCAGCGCAAGAGCGCCTCGAGGCCATCGGGCGCCAGCGCCACCGCGCGGCCGTTCTCCTGCGAGAGCACGCGCAGGAAGTGCTCGGCGAGCGCCGGGATCTCGTCGCACCGCTCGCGCAGCGGCGGCAGCTCCAGCGTGACGACCGAGAGCCGGTGGTAGAGGTCGAGGCGAAAGCTGCCCTCGTGCACCGCCTGCTCGAGGTCGCGGTTCGTCGCGGCGACGATGCGGACGTCGACCGTGATGGTGCGCCGCCCGCCGACGCGCTCGAACCTTCTCTCCTGGACGGCGCGCAGGAGCTTCACCTGCGCCGCGGCCGTGAGCTCGCCCACCTCGTCGAGGAAGAGCGTGCCGCCGTCGGCCATCTCGAAGCGCCCCGGCTTCGCCGCCACCGCACCGGTGAAGGCCCCCTTCTCGTGCCCGAACAGCTCGCTCTCAAGGAGCGACTCGGTGAGCGCTGCGCAGTTCACCGCCACGAACGGCCGCTCGGCGCGCGGGCTCGCGTCGTGGAGCGCGCGCGCCACCACCTCCTTCCCCGTGCCGCTCTCGCCGCGCAGCAGCACCGTGGCACGGCTCTGTGCGACGCGCTCGACCTGGTCCATCACCTCGCGCATGCGCCGGCCGGTGGCCACGACGCCGAACGGCGCCGTGCCGGGCGGCTCGCGCGCGCCGAGGTCGGCGCGCTTCAGCTGGATCGGCGCCTCGTGCCCCTGCAGCCGCACGCGCGCGCCGAGCATGCCGGCGACGAGCGTGAGGAAGCGCACGTCGCGATCGAACGACACCGGGCCGGCGCCGTGGAGGCGGTCGATGGTGAGCACGCCGAGCGTCTCGAGCGCGTGGCGGACCGGCACGCCCACGAAGGCGCGCGGCGCCGAGGCGAGGTCGCGCCACGACCCGGTGCGGTTCAGGAACAGCGGCTCTGCCCCGATGTCGGGCACGACCATGGGCATGCCGCAGGCGAAGATACGTCCGACCACACCCTCGCCCGGACGGAGCCGCCCCTGGATGCGCTCCTCGTCCGTCATCTCCGGGGCGGCCTCGACGAACACCTCGCCCGTGACGGGATCGAACAGCGAGATGGTGCCGTTCTCCATCTCCAGCACGAGGCGCAGGATCGTGAGCGTCGAGGTGAACGCCTTGTTGATGTCGCCGCCGCGCCACAGCACCCCGCCGATCTCGTGGAGCGCCTCGAGCTCGAGCTTCGCGCGCCGCGCCATCGGCCGCCGGAGAGAGCAAGCGAGGTGCCACGGCCGCTGCGCGACGCGCGGGCAGCCCTCCTGCACGGTTCACTGGCAGGCTAGGCCGCTTGATGCGCGTCAAGGGGCGCGGTGCACCGGCAGCTCGCCGCCGACGACGAGCCACTCGCGCTCTCCCTTGAGGATGCTGGCGGGCAGCGCGGTGCCGAAGAAGAAGACCCTCGGCAGCGGCACGCGCGCCTCCCACACCGTCGTGCCGAACTCCCACGCCCGTTCGCGATCGTCGGTGAAGGACGAGAGGCTGTTCGCGCGGATGACCAGGTCGCGCGGCCCGCTGCGCTCGAGGACCTCGTGCTCCTCGGCGTCGTGCACGCCGCGCCAGAGCGTCACCCAGCGCTCGCCAGGCCGCTGCCGGGCGAGCTCGTACTGGGTGAACGCGTAGAGCAGGTCGAGCTGGTCGTGGATGCCGGCAGTGCGTGCTGCGCCGTTCATGCGATCGACGACGTAGCGGAAGTAGGCGTCGGACTGCGGGCCGTCGATGCGCTCCTTGTGGAAGGTGGGCGCGAGGCCGAGGCGGCTCTCCACCCAGCCCTTCAGCACGGCCCCCTCGACGGAGCTGGAGTCGAACCCCCAGCCGCGCAGGAACCGCAGGTAGCCGTTCCTCAGGCTGCGCCGCGCGCCGTCGGTTGCCTGCTGCCGCCACGCGTGGAGCTGGAACTTCACCGAGACGTAGGCGTCGAAGCGGACCGCCCGCTCCTCGGGCGAGGCGATCCCGTCGAGCAGCGCGAAGAGGAAGCGGTTCGCTTCGCGCACGCCCTGGATCTCGATGGGCTGCGGGTGCTCGCAGAAGTGGCGCGAGGCGATCACCCACGGCGGCAGGTTGCAGAGGTTGAACGAGGAGGCCATCGGGCGCGGAGGTGACGGCATGATGGCACGCGCCGCAGCGAGGGCGTGAGTCGCCCCTCTCCAGGACGTACCAGCCCCGAGGGATCGCCGCGCAAGATCGGCGCGCGTTTGTCGTGATCCCGACAACGGGTGGTCTGGTTCGAGACCAAGGTACGCCCTCACTGGTGGTCGATGGGCCACCTGCGCCGTGCGGTGGACATCCGGGATCGCCTGTCTCCCAGCGATGTGGTGCGCGGACGGGGCCCCCGGCACGCACCTTGCTCATGTGATCCGGCATCGGACGCACGGCGAGGACGCCTGGAACGACAAGGAGAGTTCCGACCATGAGGCAGATCGCAATCTACGGGAAGGGCGGCATCGGCAAGTCCACGACCACGCAGAACACGGTCGCCGGCCTCGCCTCGCTCGGGAAGAAGGTCATGATCGTCGGCTGCGACCCCAAGGCCGACTCGACGCGCCTCATGCTGCACGCGAAGGCGCAGGCCACGGTCATGGACCTCGTCCGCGAGCGCGGCACGGTCGAGGACCTCGAGGTCTCCGACGTGCTCAAGACCGGCTACGGGGACGTGAAGTGCGTCGAGTCGGGCGGCCCGGAGCCGGGCGTCGGCTGCGCCGGCCGCGGCGTCATCACGGCCATCAACTTCCTCGAGGAGAACGGCGCCTACACGCCCGACCTCGACTTCGTGTTCTACGACGTCCTCGGCGACGTGGTGTGCGGCGGCTTCGCCATGCCCATCCGCGAGAACAAGGCCGAGGAGATCTACATCGTCTGCTCCGGCGAGATGATGGCCATGTACGCGGCGAACAACATCGCCAAGGGCATCCTCAAGTACGCCTCCAGCGGCAAGGTCCGCCTCGGCGGCCTCATCTGCAACTCGCGCAACACCGACCGCGAGGCGGAGCTCATCGAGGCGCTCGCGAAGAAGCTCGGCACGCAGATGATCCACTTCGTGCCACGCGACAACCAGGTGCAGCGCGCGGAGCTGCGCCGGATGACCGTCATCGAGTACTCCCCCGAGCACAAGCAGGCCGACGAGTACCGCCAGCTCGCTCGGAAGATCTCGGAGAACAAGATGCTGGTGGTGCCGAGCCCGCTGCAGATGGAGGAGCTCGAGGACCTGCTCATGCAGTACGGCATCATCGCCGACGAGGACGAGTCGAAGGTGGGCGTGGCGGAGGCCGCGGCCTAGCCGCGCGAGGTACGGCATGTCGAGCACGATGAAGAAGGTCGAAGGAATCACCAGGGAGTCGACCCAGTCGATGATCGACCGGGCGCTCGAGGCGTACCCGGAGAAGGGCAAGAAGAAGCGCCAGCCGCACCTCGCCCCCAACGACCCGGCCGCCACGAGCGCCTGCGTGAAGTCGAACCGCAAGACGGTGCCGGGCGTGATGAGCGCGCGCGGCTGCGCCTACGCCGGCGCCAAGGGCGTGGTGTGGGGACCGATCCGCGACATGGTGCACGTGTCGCACGGCCCGGTCGGCTGCGGCTGGTACTCGTGGGGCACCCGCCGCAACCTCATGACCGGCAAGAACGGCGTGTCCCAGTTCGGCATGCAGTTCACCTCCGACTTCCAGGAGAAGGACATCGTCTACGGCGGCGACAAGAAGCTCGCCGTGCTGCTCAAGGAGGCGAAGGAGCTGTTCCCGCTGGCGAAGGGCATCTCGGTGCTGTCCGAGTGCCCGGTGGGCCTCATCGGCGACGACATCAACGCCGTCGCCAAGAAGATGTCGAAGGAGCTGGACCTCCCGGTCATCCCCTGCAACTGCGAGGGCTTCCGCGGCGTCTCGCAGTCGCTCGGGCACCACATCTCCAACGACACCATCCGCGACTACATCATCGAGACGCGCGAGTTCCAGGAGCCCGAGACGCCGTACGACGTGGCGCTCATCGGCGACTACAACATCGGCGGCGACGTCTGGAGCGTGAAGCCGCTGCTCGAGGAGATCGGCCTCAACGTGAAGGCCACCTGGACGGGCGACGGCGAGATGGACCGCATCGCCGCCACCCACAAGGTGAAGCTGAACCTCATCCACTGCTACCGCTCCATGAACTACATGTGCAAGGTCATGGAGGAGAAGTTCGGGATCCCCTGGGTGGAGTTCAACTTCTTCGGCCCCACCAAGATCAAGGAGAGCCTGCGCGAGATCGGCGCCCGCTTCGACGCGAAGGTCCAGGACAACGTGGAGAAGGTCATCGCCAGGTACGACCCGATCATGCAGAAGGTGATCGACGAGTACCGCCCCCGCCTCGAGGGCAAGAAGGTGATGCTCTACGTCGGCGGGCTCCGCCCGCGCCACACCGTGGGCGCCTACGAGGACCTGGGCATGACGGTGGTCGGCTCCGGCTACGAGTTCGCCCACGGCGACGACTACGAGCGCACGAGCCCCGAGATGCCCGAGGCGACGGTCATCTACGACGACGCCTCCGAGCACGAGCTCGAGCAGTTCGTGCACGAGCTCAAGCCCGACCTCATCGGCAGCGGCATCAAGGAGAAGTACGTCTTCCAGAAGATGGGCCTGCCCTTCCGGCAGATGCACAGCTGGGACTATTCCGGCCCGTACCACGCGTACAACGGCTTCCCGGTGTTCGCCCGCGACATCGACATGGCCGTGAACAGCCCGACCTGGAAGCTCGTCAAGGCTCCCTTCTAGACCCCTTCACCCCTGCCCTCTCCCCCCGGTCGAGCCGGGGGGAGAGGGAACCGAAGCCGAGGTCCTTTCGCCGTGGGCGAGATTGCGCCCCGGATCAGGAGACGTGCGTCATGTCGAACAATCTGGGACTTCCCGTGAAGCCGGTGACCACCATCACGCCCGAGGAGGAGCAGCGAATCGCGGCGTGGATCGACACGCAGGAGTACCGCGAGAAGAACTTCGCGCGGCAGGCGCTCGTCATCAACCCGGTGCACGCGTGCCAGCCGCTCGGCGCGGAGCTGGCGGCGCACGGGTTCGAGGGCACGCTGCCCTTCGTGCACGGGTCGCAGGGCTGCGCCTCGTACTACCGCTCCACGCTGAACCGGCACTTCCGCGAGCCGGCCCCGGCGGTCTCGGACGCGATGACCGAGGACGGCGCCGTGTTCGGCGGCCAGAACAACCTGCACGAGGCGCTGGAGAACGCATACGCGCTCTACAAGCCGAAGATGATGGCCATCTTCACCTCGTGCATGCCCGAGATCATCGGCGACGACCTCAGCGCCTTCCTCAAGAACGCGCGGCAGAAGGGGCACATCCCCAGGGACTTCCCGGTGCCCTTCGCCAACACGCCGAGCTTCAACGGCTCGCACGTGACCGGCTACGACAACATGGTCTGCGCCATCCTCCAGACCCTCACCGAAGGGAAGAAGGTGGAGGGGCGCTGCACCGGCAAGCTCAACTTCCTCGCCGGCTTCGACGCCAACACCGGCAACTACCGCGAGTACAAGAAGATCTTCGACGCGTTCGGCATCCCCTGCACCTTCATCGCCGACATCTCCGAGGTCTTCGACTCGCCCAACGACGGCACCTACCGCCTCTACCCCGGCGGCACGCCGCTCGCCGAGGCCGGCGACTCGGTCAACGGCAAGGCCACGCTCTCCGTCCAGCCGTACGCGACGTCGAAGACCATGACGTTCGTGAAGGAGGGCTACGCCGGCAAGCACGTCTCGCTGCCCATGCCCATGGGCATCGCCAGGACCGACGCGCTGCTGCTCAAGCTCTCGGAGCTCTTCGACAAGCCGGTGCCGGACGTGCTCAGGGCGGAGCGCGGCCGCGCCATCGACGCGATGACCGACTCGCAGCAGTACATGCACGGGAAGAAGTTCGCGGTGTACGGCGATCCCGACCAGCTCATCGGCTACGTCTCCTTCCTGCTCGAGATGGGCGCCACGCCCTGGCACGTCCTCTGCTCGAAGGGCTCGAAGAAGCTGGAGAAGGAGCTGCGCGCGCTGCTCGACGCCTCGCCCTTCGGCAAGGGCGCGCAGATCTGGATGAACCGCGACCTGTGGCACCTGCGCAGCCTGCTCGTCACGGATCCGGTCGACGCCGTCATCGGCGACACGCACGGCAAGTTCGCCGCGCGCGACGCGAAGGTGCCGCTCTTCCGCTTCGGGTTCCCGATCTTCGACCGCGTGAACAAGCACCGCGCGCCGATCATCGGCTACCAGGGCGTCATCAACATGGTCACCGAGATTTGCAACAAGTTCATCGATATCCGCGACGAGACCTGCGACGACCGTCACTTCGAGATGATGCGATAGGCGACGATTGACCAGCTATTGACCACCCGAGGCCCCGCATGGCGCGCCCCGACTACTACGACGCCCCCGAGTGCGAGACCCAGGAGAAGGGGGCGCCCAAGTTCTGCAAGAAGTCGGAGCCCGGCGAGGGCACCGAGCGGAGCTGCGCCTACGACGGGGCCCGGGTGGTCCTCATGCCGGTCACGGACGCCATCCACCTCGTCCACGGCCCCATCGCCTGCGCCGGCAATTCCTGGGACAACCGCGGGGCGCGCTCCTCCGGGTCGCAGCTCTACCGGCGCGGCTTCACCACGGAGATGCTGCAGAACGACGTCGTCTTCGGCGGCGAGAGGAAGCTCCGCCAGGCCATCGTCGACCTGGCCGCGCGCTACGCCGGGCAGGCGAAGGCCATGTTCGTCTACGCCACCTGCGTCACCGCCATGACCGGCGACGACGTGGAGGCGGTGTGCCGGTCGGCGGCGAAGGACGTGGCGATCCCGCTCATCCCGGTGAACACGCCCGGGTTCATCGGCGACAAGAACATCGGCAACCGGCTCGCCGGCGAGATCCTGCTGAAGCACGTCATCGGCACCGCCGAGCCCGCCGTCACCACGCCGTACGACGTGAACCTCATCGGCGAGTACAACATCGCCGGCGACCTGTGGGGGATGCTGCCGCTCTTCGAGCGCCTCGGCATCCGCGTCCTCTCCTGCATCAGCGGCGACGCGAGGTTCGAGGACCTGCGCCACGCCCACCGCGCGAAGCTCTCGGTCATCATCTGCTCGAAGAGCCTCACCAACCTCGCCCGCAAGATGAAGAAGCAGTACGGCATCCCGTACCTCGA
>DASTGH010000051.1:0-10521 GCA_035719345.1 Anaeromyxobacteraceae bacterium | reverse complement strand
GGCACCCACCCGCCGCGGAGGGGAGCGCAGCCGTCCGGCAGCGGCGCGCCTCGGCCACGAGAGGTCGGACCACCTGAACCCGCTGGCCCGTGCACGCCTCCGCCTCGATGGCGAGAGGAAGCAGGACGCTCGGCGCTCCAGCGTGGTCGGCCCATCGTGCTCCCGGACGGGCGAGGGGCGAGGTGGCGAGCCGTCCGGCGCGGATGTGCTCAAGGTGACGGCTGGTCCCCGGGATCGACCGCATGGCTTCCGAGAGCTCCGAGCGCGCCGCAAGGGCGGTGGCCAGGTCGCGCGAGCTGCGAAAGGCGAGCCGCGAGGCCGCGTCCTGGTCCGTCGCGGCCCACGCTCGCGCGGAGCAGGCGCACGAGCGAGCACTCGGCGCCCTCGCCCGTGCCGGGCACGGGGTGGGCTCGGTGGCGTGCGATCGCCCGGGCGCGGCGGAGCGCGCTCACCGCCTCCACCGGCCGGCCTCGACGAAGGAGAAGTAGCCGCCGGTCGAGACGATCACGTGGTCGCGGGCGACCACGCCGACGAGGTCGGCGGCGGCGCGCAGGCGCTCCGTCAGGTCGGCGTCCTCGGCGCTCGCGCTCGGATCGCCGCTCGGGTGGTTGTGCACGAAGATGACGCCGTGCGCGCCGATGCGCAGCGGCTCCCGCAGGGCGTCGCGCGGCGACACCGGGCACTGCGTGAGGGAACCCTCCGCCACCCTCACCGTCTTCATGAGCCGCCCCCGCACGTCGAGCAGGACGGTGTGGAACTCCTCGCGCTCGGCGTGGGCGAGCGGCCGCATGAGCTCGTGGACCCGCGCCGGATCGAGCACGCGCTCGCCGCGCCTCGGCGGCGCCCACGCGCCGCGGCGGCCCAGCTCGAACGCCGCCGCGATCGCCGCCGCCCGCGCGGGCCCGATCCCCGGGTGTTGCCGGAGCTGCTCGGCAGGCGCCCACGCGATCTCCGACATGGGCAGCGCGTCGAGCAGCCGCTGCGCGGCGTCGCGCGTCGAGTTCATGCCGGCGGTGGGCGAGAGGAGGAGGGTCAGGAGCTCGGCGTCGGTGAGCACGCGCACGCCGAGCTGCTCCAGGCGCTCGTGGCACGCCGGGGCCGCCGGCGCGCGCTTCACGGCCCGGCCCCGGGGTGCAGCGCGACGCGGAGGTGAGGTGTTGGCGAGAGCACGGCGCGCCGTGGTGCAGCGGGCGTGCCGGGAGAGAGGTGGCGCGATTCCGCGCGTTCGCGCAGGAGCGGGGGCCGCGGCGCGAACGCGAGGTCCGCCCTGCGGCTCAGCGGCCGGCGGTGCCCGGGGAACGCCGCCCTCACCCGCACGATACGAACGGAAACAGGAGCCCTCTCCCGCGGCGACGCGGGAGAGGGCGCAGCTCGTTCGCCACCTCGTTGCGGGAGAGGGCGCGGCTCGTTCGCGCCTCGTTGCGGGAGAGGGCGCGGCTCGTCCGCCGCCTCGTCGGGCGAGAGGGCGCGGCAGCCGGGCCGCGAGAGGCAGACCGCGGAGTGATCGGCGTCGGCGCTAGCCCTTCTTCTCCTCGGTGTTGGCGGAGGTGGTCTTCGCGGCCTCCTTCACCGCCTCGACGTCGATGGTGATGTCGACGTTGTCGCCGACCACCGGGCCTGCCTCGACCGTCTTCGACCAGGTGAGCCCGAAGTCCTTGCGGTTGATCTTGGTCGTGGCGTTGAACGCGCGGCGCGTCTCGCCCTTCATGCCGGTGACGGGCTTCGTGTAGGTGACGTTCAGCACCACCGGCTTCGTGGTGCCCTTGATGGTGAGGTCGCCCGTCACCTTGAGCTTGTCGCCTCCCGCCTTCTCCACCTTCTTCGACTTGAAGGTCATGGTCGGGTTCTTCTCGGCGTCGAAGAAGTCGGGCGACTTGAGGTGCTTGTCGCGGTCCTCGTTCTTGGTGTCGATGCTGGTGACGTCGATCGTCGCCTCGACGGTCGACTTCGCGATGTTCTTCTCGTCGAGGCTGATGGTTCCGGTCGTCTTGCCGAAGTCGCCGCGCACGGTGGAGATGACGAGGTGCTTCACCGCGAAGTGCGAGCCGGAATGCACCGGATCGATGCTGTAGGTGGTGGCCTCGGCCAGCGCCGCGGCGGGGGCGGCGAGGGCGAGGGCCAGAGCGAGGATGCGGGTCATGCGTTCTCCTTCATGGGTTGTCCGAGCCGCCCCCTTGGATGCGCGACGCCCCGGATCGTTCCTGGACGTTCGAGACGGGGCGTGTAGATGGCGGCCAGGCGACCCGTCCGAAACGCCACGGTCGGGGCGTCCGTGTCGTCATCGGCGACCCGTCGCCTAGAAGCGGATGCCGAGCCCCCCGCCCAGCCGGAACAGGTCGAGCTGCTCGAAGCCGAGCTCGCCGGTGATGAAGATCGGCCCTTCGATGAGGCGCATCCCGAGGACGAGCTGGTACCAGGTCGTCCACCCGTTGGCGCGCCCCGCGCCGATGCCGATCCCGAACGTCGCCTCGAGGCCGCGCGCCGTCTCGAAGCGGTTGAGGAAGCGCGCCAGGATCACCGGCGACCACTGCGCGTTCGCTCGCTGGGTGCCGAGGTGATACCCCTGCACCAGCACGCCCAGGTCGGCCGAGTCGAGCACGAACGCCCCCTCGACGCCCGCGAACTCGTAGGTCTCGCTCCGCCCGCTCGTCGAGAAGAGGACGCCGCCGAGCGCGGAGAGGTGGAAGTGATCGCGCTCGGGAGGCGGAGGCGTGAACGTGTACTCGTCGTCGTCCTGGGCGCGGACGGAGCCTGGCACCAGCGCGGCCGCGAGGACGATCGCCGGGAGCGCGCGCGTGGGCACGTCCCCTTCTTAGGCGCCGGCCCGGGCCCTCGCCACGGCCGGGTTGCGCGGCGGGCGGCCGCGCGCGATGTCGTCCTGGTGCCACGCCGCCTCGCGCTCGCCGCCGCCGCGCTCGTCGCCTGCGCCCACGCGCGGCCACCGGAGGCGCTCGGGCACGCGCCCGCGCTCGAGGTCGCCTCGCTCGACGGCGGCCGGCGCGCGCTCGGCGGTCCCGGACCGGTGCGGCTCGTCGAGTTCTGGGCGACCTGGTGCAAGCCGTGCGGCCCGGCCACCGCCAGCGCCCGGCGCGTGCTCGAGCGGCACCCGGGCGTCGCCGCCTACGCGGTGGCGCTCGACGCGGACCCCGAGGCCGTGCGGCGCCGGATCGCCGTGGAACCGCCGGCCGGCGAGCCGTTCCTGTGGCCGGGCGGGGCCGCCTCGGCGGCGCGGAAAGGGATCGCCAGCATCCCGGCGTTCGTCGCGCTCGACGCGCGCGGCGACGTGGTGGGCGCGGTCGTCGGGGACTCGGCCGGGCTCGGCTCCGAGCTGGAGCGGCTCCTCCGGCGCGCCGAGGGCGAGTAGCTCACGGCGCGAGGAAGCGCCCCAGCAGCGCGTGGCTCCGCCCCAGCGCCTCGATCTCGATCCACTCGCCCGCCTGGTGGGCCTGGGCGGTCGCGCCCGGGCCGAAGTTGACGGCCGGCACGCCGGCGGCGGCGAGGCGGGCGACGTCGGTCCAGGCCTGCTTCGCTTCGCGCGCCGCCCCGGTGCGGGCGGCGAGGCGCGCGACGAGCGGGTGGTCCGCGAACGACGGGCACGAGGGCGAGAGATCGGTGGGCTGGCACGAGGCGCCGACGCGCGCCGCCAGCGCCTCGAGCTCGCGCACCGCCGCGTCGAGCGCCTTGTCGGGCGCGATGCGGAAGTTCACGTTCACGCGGCAGCGCTCGGGCACGGCGTTCCGCGCGTGGCCGCCCTCGATGCGCGTCGCCGACATGACCTCGCGATAGGCGAGCCCGCCGCTCGAGACCTCGCGGGGGCTGCGGGCGGCGAGCTCGGTGAGCAGCGCGCCCGCCTTGTGGACGGCGTTCTCGCCCTGCCACGGCCGCGCCGAGTGGGCGGACCGGCCGGCGAACTCGAAGGTGGCGTGGATCGAGCCGACGCAGCCGAGCTGGAGCGCGTTGTCGGTCGGCTCGAGGCAGATGGCGAGGTCCGCGGCGCGCAGCCCGGGGATCCTCTCCAGCACCACCCCGAGCTCGTTCTCCGCGAACGGGCCCTCCTCCCGGGCGTAGAGGACGAGCGCGAGGTCGCAGAAGCGCGCCGGGCGCGCCAGCCGCTCGGCGAGCGACATCATGACGGCCAGCCCGCCCTTCATGTCGGAGGCGCCGGTGGCGACGAGCCGCCCGCCCTCCCGCCGCGGCGCCTGGCCGCGGTCGGCGGCCGGCACGGGGATGGTGTCGAGGTGGCCGCAGAGCGCCACGAGCGGGCGGGTGGCCGCGCCGGGAGCGGCCGGCGCGAGCGCGCGATCGACGCCCACGACCACCGAGTTCTCGACGCGCACCACCTCGGCGAACCCGCGCCCGCGCGCCCAGCCCTCCACCTCCGCGGCGATGGCCGCCTCCTGCCCGATCTCGGACGGGATGGCGCAGAGCCGCTCCGTCCGCCGGGCGAGCTCCTCTGCGAGCGCGGCGGCCTCCTTCACACCTGGACCTCGAACTCGCGCAGCGCCTGGTTGAGCGAGACCTTCCTGTCGGTCGCCGCCGAGCGCTTGCCGACGATGAGCGCGCACGGGATCTGGTAGGTGCCGGCCGGGAACTGCTTGGGGCGGGTGCCGGGGATGACCACCGAGCGGGCCGGGACGCGGCCCTTGTGGACGACCTCCTGCGGCCCGGTGACGTCGATGATGGGCGTGGACGCGGTGATGACCACGTTCGCGCCGAGGACGCACTCCTCCTCGACGAGCGTGCCCTCCACGATGATGCAGCGGCTGCCGATGAAGCAGCCGTCCTCGATGATGTTGGGGCGCGCGCCGGGCGGCTCGAGCACGCCGCCGATGCCGACGCCGCCGGCGAGGTGGATGTTCTCGCCGACCTGCGCGCAGGAGCCGACGGTGGCCCAGGTGTCCACCATGGTCCCTGCACCCACCCGCGCGCCGATGTTGACGAAGCTCGGCATGAGCACGGCGCCCGGCGAGACCCAGGAGCCATAGCGGGCGACGGCGCCGGGCACGGCGCGCACACCCGCCTCCTCCAGGTTGCGCTTGAGCGGGATCTTGTCGCGCGACTGGAACGGGCCGAAGTCGTGGGTCTCGAAGCCGGCCACGCCGAAGTAGAGGTTCACCGCCTGCATCACCCAGCCGTTCACCTCCCAGGCGCCGCCCCGCTTCTCGGCGACGCGCAGGGTGCCGCGGTCGAGCCCGGCGATGACCTCCAGCACCGCCTGGCGGTGGACCGGATCCTTGATCTTCTCGCGATCGGCGAACGCCGCCTCGACGCGCGCGCGCAGCTGGGACGGCTCGGTCATGGTCGCACCTTCCTCCAGGCCAGGATGGCCTCCTCGCACTCGGGGAGCGTCGGGACGAGCGCGGCGCGGACGTACCCCTCGCCCGCGCCGAACGCGGTGCCGGGGGCGACCACGATGCCCTCCTCCAGCAGCGCCGCCGCGTAGGAGGCCGACGTCGAGCCCTCCGGCACCCGCACCCACAGGTAGAGCGTCGCCTCCGAGGCGTCGCAGGCGAGCCCGTGCTCGCGGAAGAAGGCGAGGAAGCGGTCGCGCTTCCGGCGGAACACGTCGCGCCGCTCGGCGGCGTGCGCGTCGTCGGACCAGGCGGCGGTCGCGGCGGCGGAGACGAAGTCGGGCGAGGCGACGCCGGGGTGCGAGCGGAAGCGCTTCAGCACGCGCACGAGGTCGGGATCGCCCGCGAGGAAGCCGGAGCGGTAGCCCGTCATGCCGCTCCGCTTGGAGCAGGAGTGGATGGCGACCGCGTTCTCGACCTGCACCTCCAGCATGGAGCACGGCCTCTCGCCGAAGTAGATGTCGGCGTAGCACTCGTCGGAGGCGACGGCGAAGCCGTGGCGCAGCGCCGCGCGGCCGACGCGCTCGAGGTAGTCGCGCGGGGCGACCGCGCCGGTCGGGTTGTGCGGGTAGGAGACCCAGAACACGAGCGTGCGGGAGAGGACGTCCTCGCCCACCTCGTCCGGCTCGAGCAGGAAGCGGTTGTGCCGGCCGAGCGGGACCTTCACCGGCTCCAGGCCCGCGTAGCGGGCGCCGACCTCGTAGGTGGGGTAGCCGGGGTCCGGCATGACCACCTTCGTGCGGCGGGGATCGCCGCCGGCGAGCGCGAACGGCAGGTGGAAGATGGTCTCCTTGGCGCCGGTGGCCGGCACGATCTGCCGCTCCGGGTCGACGGTCACGCCGAAGCGGCGCTGGAGGTAGCCGGCGCAGGCCCGGCGCAGCGCCGGCGTGCCCTGCGCGCTCGGGTACTGCGACGTCTCGGGGACCGCGGCGCGCAGCGCCTCGCGCAGGAACGCGGGCGTGGGCTCCTTCGGATCGCCGAGGCCGAAGTCGAAGAGCCGGCGCCCCGCCGCGCGCAGCGCCTGCTTGCGCTCGTCGAGCGCGACCATGAGGTTCGTCTGGAGCGCGCGGGTGACCGGGTTCTCGGGGACGTTCTGCACGGGGCGCGGAGGATATCGTCGGACCCGCGAAAATGCATTATGACAGCGGGATGCTCCACTACGACGCGGTGGTCATCGGCAGCGGCCCGGCGGGCGAGCATGGCGCCGTGCAGGTGGCGTACTACGGCAAGAAGGTGGCCCTGGTGGAGAAGGAGGCGGTGCCGGGCGGCGCCTCCGCGAACTGGGGCACGATCCCGTCGAAGGCGCTGCGCGAGACCGCGCTCGCCATCCAGCAGGCGCGCTCGCGCGACGCGCACGGCCTGGAGTTCCGGGTCTCGGAGACGGTGACCGTCCCCGAGCTCATGGGCCGCCGCGGGCTCGTCACCGCGCGCGAGCACTCGCGCATCCGCAACCGCCTCTCCGAGGCGGGCGTGGACGTGTTCCGGGGCATCGCCAGCTTCAGCGACCCGCACACGATCCGGGTGGCCGTGCCCGACGGCGACGCCACCGACCTGCACGCGGAGATCGTGCTCCTCGCCACCGGCACGCGGCCGTTCCACCCGCCGCAGTACCCGTTCGACCACACGCGCATCTACGACTCGGACTCGATCCTGATGCTCGACAAGGTGCCGCGCTCGCTCGCCATCCTCGGCGGCGGCGTCGCCGGCTGCGAGTACGCGTCGATGTTCGCGGCGCTGGGCGTGCACGTCTCGATCATCGACTCGAAGCCGCGGCTGTTGCCCTGGCTCGACGCCGAGGTGTCGAACGCGATGCAGGACCTCTTCGCCATGGCCGGCATCGAGATGTGGCAGCAGGTCCGGGCGCAGAAGCTGGAGCCGGGCGATCACGACGTGCTCGTGACGCTCTCCAACGGCTCGCGGCTCGTGGCCGAGAAGGTGCTCGTCGCCGCCGGGCGGATCGGGAACGTCGAGGCGCTCGACCTGGGGCAGGCCGGGCTCAAGGCCACGGAGAAGGGCAACCTCGAGGTGAACGCGCAGTACCAGACGGCCGTCCCGCACATCTACGCGGCCGGCGACCTCATCGGCTTCCCCGGCCTCGCCTCCACCTCGATGGAGCAGGGGCGCGTGGCCATGACCCACGCCTTTCAGAAGAAGTACCAGCAGAAGGTCTCGGACCTCCTGCCGGTCGGCATCTACACCATCCCCGAGGTCTCGAGCGTGGGCGAGACGGAGGAGTCGCTCCACGCGAAGGACGTGCCCTACGTGATCGGCAAGACGCCGCTCGCCGAGAACGCGCGCGCGAACCTCATCGGCGAGGCGGTCGGGTTCCTCAAGATCATCGCCGCGCCCGACGACGGGCGGATCCTGGGCGTGCATTGCATCGGGCCGCACGCCTCGGAGCTCGTGCACCTGGGCTCGGCGGTGATGGCCCTCGGCGGCACCATCCACTACTTCACGCAGGCCGTCTTCAACTACCCGACGCTGGGCGAGGCCTACAAGTACGCGGCCTACGACGCCCGCGGGCGGATGAAGAAGATGGGGATGCCCGGCGCGCAGGTGCACGCGCCGGCGCAGCCGCAGCTGCAGTCGGTACCGAAGGCGGGGTAGCTATCCCAGGCGCGCGCGGGCCGTCGCCAGCGCCTCGTGCACCTGCTCCAGCGCGCGCCGTGCGTCGGAGAGCTCGTCGCGCTCCTTGCGGGCGCCATCGAGCTCGCGGGCGAGGTCGTCGCGCTCGCGCGTCACCTGCCCGAGCGCCTGGCGCAGGCGGGCGGCGTCGGCGGCGCGCTCGTCGAGCTCGCCCTCGAGCCGGCGGGCCTCGGCCTCGGCCTCGGCGCGCCCCTTCTCGGCGGCCTCGGCGCGCGTCGAGAGCCCGTCGAGGAGCACCTGCCGCTCCTCGTCGAGCGCGCCCAGCGCCTGGGCGCGCTGGACGGCGCCGTCGCGCTCGTCCTCGAGCGCCCGCATCTCGCCCAGCATCTCCTCCAGCACCCCGCGCTTCTCCTCGACCTGCTCCTCCACCGCGGCCAGCCGCTCGGCCACGCGCCGGTTCTCGGCCGCACCGCGCGCCAGCTCGGCGCGCGCCTGGTCGAGGTCGGCGCGGAGCGCCTCCTCCGTCTCGCGCGAGCGGGCGAGCTGCGCCTCGAGGTCCTTCACCAGCGCCAGCGCGCTCTCGCCGGCGCGCGCCGGCGTCTCCGGCAGCGCGGGCATGGGCGGCTGGGCGCGCATGGCCGCCTGGACCTTGCGCTTCACGTGCTCGAGCCGCTCGCGGCGGGCCTGGAAGTCGGGGGCCTCGGCGTAGGTGACGGGCATGGGGGCCGGGGACAGGGCGGTCAGGGCCGGGGTGGCGGTCGCGGTCGCCGTCGCGATCGGCTCCGGGCCCGGCTCCGGGATCGGGGTCGAGTCCGGGGACGGGGACGGGGACGAGGACGAGGACGGTTCCTCGACGCTCTCCGTCACCACCACCGCCGCCGTCTCCTCGACCGCCACCTGTGCCACGGGCTGCTCCCCATCCAGCGCCGGCCGCAGCCGGGGGCGGAGCTTCGGGACGTTCGCATCGAAGGCCTTGCGCATCGCTGTCACGCTCCCGCGGCGCCGGCGCGCGCCGCCGCGCCGCCCGCCGCCTCGATCCGGTCCATCACCTCGTCGAGCATCGCCTCCAGGTCCACGGCGCCCTTCGATTCGGGGTCGAAGGCGAAGATGGGCGTGCCCTCGCTCGACGCCTGCGCGAACTTGGTGCACTGGCGCACGACGCTGGCGAGGAGGTAGTCGGCGTAGTGGTCCTTGAGCGCGTCGAGCGCCTCGCGCGCGATCTTGAACGTCTGGTTGTAGGCGTTCACCACGATGAAGATGTTCGCGAGCTGGTGCGAGAGGTCTTCCTCCAGGCCCTGGACCGTCTCGAAGAGCAGCTTGAGCCCGTCGTAGGAGAGGAAGTCCGCCAGCACCGGGATGACGAGGTCGTCCGCGGCCATGAGCGCGTTCAGGTTGAGGAGCCCGAACGAGGGCGGCGCGTCCATGACCACGAAGTCGTAGCGGTCGCGCGCCTCCTCCAGCGCCTTGCGCAGCCGGAACTCGCGGCCGGCGAGCGGCATGAGCGCGAGGTCGATCGTGCTCATGGAGAGGTTCGACGGGACGAGGGAGAGCCCCGGCATCCCGGTGGCGATGGTCACCTCGGAGAGCGGCACCTTGCGGATGAGGACGTCGTGCAGCGTCCGCGGGAAGCTCGCGCCCTCCTTGCCCAGGCACTTCGTGGCGTGGCCCTGGCTGTCGAGGTCCAGCATGAGCACGCGGTGCCCGCGCTCGGCGAGGCGGTACGCGTAGGACGAGGAGAGGCTGGTCTTTCCGGTCCCGCCCTTGAAGTTGAGGAAGAGCTGGGTGCGCACGGGGCGCGGCCGCGGCTCGCGGCGCAGCTTCTGGCGCGCCCTCGCCAGCTCGTCGGGCCCGTAGCCGTCGCGCTTGCCGCCGAGCGCCTCCGCCACCTGCTTCGGGGTGGCGGAGAGGATCTGGGCGAGGCGCTTCGGGCTGTAGCGGAGGTTCTCCATCGGGATCCCTTCCCTAGCTCACGAAGTAGCGCGGCCCCCGCGCCGCGAGCCGGCCCTGCGCGACGAGCGCGCGCGCAGCGGCCTCCACGGAGAGGCGATCGCGGCCGAGCGCCGCGGCCAGCTCTTCCGCGGTGCGGCCGCGGAGGGCCATGCGGACCTCGGCGAGGGCGGACTCGGCGAGCGCGGGATCCGCGTCCGGCGCGGCCACGGCGGCGGCTTGTTGCTTTGGCTGGTTCCGCTGCGCTCGCGAGGAGGTCCCGGTACGGGTCGGGGGCGGAGCCCCCGAATTCGAAGGCGGCGAAGCCGGTGACGTAGCTCGCGAAGCGAGCGCAAGCGCCGAAGGCGCTGTCGCCGGTCGGGGTGAGGGGGCCGCTACCGCGGGTTGCGCCGCCGCGACCACCGGCACCTTCTGCACCGCGCTCCGCAGCTCGGCCCCGTCCACGGCCAGGAGCTTCCCCGCGATCCGGCGCGCGGCGCGCCGGCGCTCCGGCTCCGGGGCTCCCGCGTCCACCGCCTCGCCCGACCAGCGCCCGACCGCGCGCGCCGCCGCGGCACGCACCTCGGGAGCGCGGTGATCGAGCGCCCGCGCCAGCGCGCCCTGCGCCCGCGCGCTGGGGCGGCCGGAGAGCGCGACC
>DASTGH010000050.1:0-5995 GCA_035719345.1 Anaeromyxobacteraceae bacterium | reverse complement strand
GGCGACGCGGCGGCGCGGAGCGCGCTGCGCGCCGCGCTGGTGGCCCAGCTGCAGCGGCGCGGCTTCGCGGTGCTGGAGGAGGGCGAGCCGGGGTTCCGCCTCAAGCCCGCGCTGCTGCGCGTGCAGGTGCAGCAGGCGGGCGGCGAGCTGCGCGTGGAGGTCCGCGCATCGGTCGTCGCCATCGACCGCCACGGCGGCATCGCGGCCATGATCGAGGGCGGCGCGCGGGCGAAGACGGCCAGCCGCGGCGCCGCACCGGCGCTGCTCACCGGCCGCGCGCTCGACGCGGCCGCCGCCAGCCTGGCCCAGGACCTCGCCGGGCGGCTGCTGGTCGTCTCGAGGTAAATGGGGGAGCGCGATGACCGAGCCCGCCACCGCCACCGCCGCCGCCCCGCCCGCGGGCAGCCCGCGCCGGCAGCTCAGGAACTACCTGCTCGACCCCGGGCTGCAGCTCCGGCTCGCCGGGTACCTGGTGGCCGTCGCCGCCGCGCTCTCGGCCGTGCTCGGCTGGCAGATCTGGCGCGCGTACGCCGAGGCGTCGAAGCTCGTCGCGCTCGGCGATCCGCGCTCCGACGAGGCGATCTCGGCCATGCTGCACGTCGAGGACCGCGCCCGGATGCTCTGGATGGCGGCGGTCCTGGGCGGCGTGCTCGTCTGCCTCCTGGTGCTGGCGGTGGTCGTCACGCACCGGATCGCGGGGCCCGCGCTGGCGCTGGCCCGCGCCTGCCGCTCGGTGGCGGAGGGCCGCCTCGCGCCCCCGCGGCCGCTCCGCCGCGGCGACCTGCTCGCCGGCCTGGCCGAGGAGGTGGGTGCCATGGTCGGCGCGCTGCGCGCCCGCGAGGCCGAGGAGCAGCGCCGGCTCGAGGCTGCGGCCCGCGCGACGGGGGACGAGGCGCGCGAGGTCGCCGCGCAGCTCGCCGCCGAGAAGGCGCGGAGGCTGGGCCCGTAGTGCGCGCGGGCGCGGCGGCGGTCCTGCTGCTGGTGACGGGCGTCTCGTCGCCCCTCCCGCCTCCGCTCCCGCCGCCCGGCGACCTTCCCTCGCCCCCCCGCCGCACGCCCGACGACCCCCTCGACCTCCTCTGGGCGCACCGCCTCGTCTTCGCCCCGGGCGGCGCGCCGCTCGTCACCATCCGGCTCGCGGAGGGACAGCGCGAGATCGCCTTCCGCCCGCGCGGCCGTGCGCGGCTCCAGCCGCGGGGCGGGCCGGCGGTGGAGATCCCGGCCGGTCAGACCTTCCGCGTGCGCGCCGACGGCGCGCTCCCGGCCGCGCTCGCGCACCACGCGCTCCTCGGCGAGGCGCTGCAGGCGGACCGGCGCCGCCTCGACACGACCCGCGCCCTGTGGGAGGGGCGCGGCCAGGTCGTCTCGCAGCGCGTGGTGGGCGGCGTCTACGGCATCGCCGGCCGCGTCATCGACAACCGGCGCGTGGCGCTGCTGGTCGAGGGGGACGGGAGCGAGGCCTCCGCACGGCGGTTCGCGGAGGAGTCGCTGGCGCGGTGGGGCGGGCGCACCGGCGTGTTCAGCGAGGTGGTGCGCCGGCCCTCCGGGCGGGTGGAGGTGCGCGACGCCGCCGGGGCGGTGGTGGCGCAGGGCGACGCGCTCGTCACGCTGGAGGTGGACGGCGACGCCGGGTTCACGGTCGAGCGCGTCGAGCACGACGCCGGCCACGCGGCGCACGGGTTCGAGGACCGCGCCTACCAGGGCGTGCTCCACCTCACGCTCGACGCCTCCGGTCGCCTCGCCGCGGTCCTGGGCGTCGGGCTGGAGGAGCTCCTGCGCGGGCTCGTCCCGAGCGAGATGCCGGCCGGGTCGCCCCGCGAGGCGCTCCGGGCGCAGGCGGTCACGGCGCGCTCGAACGTGCTGGCGCAGATCGGGACGCGCCATCTCGGCGACCCGTACGTCCTGTGCAGCGAGGTGCACTGCCAGGCCTACCGGGGCGCCGGTGCCCGCGCGCCCTCCACCGACGCGGCGGTGCGCGACACCGCGGGCGAGGCGCTCTTCGGGCGCGCCGACCGTGCGCTGGTGGACGCGGTGTACTCGGCCATGTGCGGCGGCCACGGCGAGGACAACGACGCGGTCTGGCCGACGCTGCCCGACCCGAGCCTGCGCGGCCGTCCCGATCTGCCGCCGGCGGAGGCGCGCGCCTGGGCGGGTGGGCTCGCCGACGAGGCGCGGCTGCGCGCCTTCCTCGCCGCGGCGCCGCAGGCGTGGTGCGCGCGCGGCGCGGGTGGCCGGCGCGACCGCTACCGCTGGGAACGCCGGCTGGACGGGTCCGAGCTGGCGCGCGTCGCCGGCGTGCTCGGGCTCGGCAGCGTGCGCGCGCTGGTGGTCACGTCGCGCGGCGCCTCCGGGCGCGCCCGCTCGCTGGCCGTCGAGGCCGAGGACGGGCGGGCGGTCGTGGACGGGGAGCTCCGGATCCGCCGCCTCCTCGGGAACCTCCCCTCGGCCATGTTCGTGGTGGACCGCGACGGCGGCGCGCTCGTGCTGCACGGCGGCGGCTGGGGGCACGGCGCCGGCATGTGC
Source organism: Anaeromyxobacteraceae bacterium (assembly GCA_035719345.1). Classification (GTDB taxonomy): domain Bacteria; phylum Myxococcota; class Myxococcia; order Myxococcales; family Anaeromyxobacteraceae; genus Anaeromyxobacter_A. Next base: position 3,472 of record DASTGH010000050.1, on the reverse strand, counting down.
CAGTGGGGCGCCGTCGGCCGCGCCGAGGCGGGGCAGGGCTACCGCGAGATCCTGCGCGCCTACTACGCGGGCGCCGAGGTGGCGAAGATCTACTGACCGCTACTTCTTCTCCGCCGCCTTCCAGGCGTCGAAGGTCTTCATGTCGTAGATCGCGGTGAAGCTCTTGGCCGCGAGCGCCTGCGCGGCGATGCCGCTGCGGCGCCCCGAGCGGCAGTAGAGCAGGACCGGGGTCGCGGGCGGGCCGATCTCGGCGGCGCGCGCGGCGATCTGATCGTAAGGGATGTTCACGGCGCCCGGCACGTGGCCCTCGGCGAACTCCTCCGGCGTGCGCACATCGACCACCTTCACGCCTCGCGCGGCGAGCGCGTGGCCGGTGGCGCCGTCCACCGGCCCGGGCGCGGGCAGCGGGGGCGTCGCCTCGGCGCCGCGGGCCGGCGAGGCGAGCAGGGCGACGGCGGCGGCGAGGGCGGTGGCGAAGCGCGGGGTCATGTCGAGCCTCCTCCATGTTCTGAGCCACGGGGCGCCCGCGGGGATTCCGACCCGCGAGGGGACCCGAGATCGCCGAGGCGGAGCGTCTGCCGCGCCGGGCGTCGCCGGAGCGCCGCGACCGCCGCCAGGGCGGCGAGCAGCGCCAGCCCCGACATGATCGCCCATCCCATCGCGAGCGGCGAGCCGCCGGCGCGCTCCGCGACCGCCCGCCACGCGAGATAGGCGCTGGCCGCGGCGAGGAGCGCGGCGCGCGCGACGACGCGGGGGCGGGAGAGGCGCACGGGGTGTCTCCTTGTCGGCGACGGCTGGCCGGCGCACGGATCCCGCCGGGGGCCTCGCACGCCCCGTGCGTGCCGCGGGCGGGCGAGCGCCGCTCGGATCGCCGGGGGACGCGATCGGGCACATGCCGGAAAGGAGGAGAGAACGCAGGTTCTCCGCGGCGGAGAAGCGGTTCCAGCGGCGCGGTAGACGGCGGGTGAGGTTGTAGCCGGCGCGCGCCAGCGCGCGGCGCAGAGTCGGTTCGAAGGAAGAAGGACGCTCCACGATGGATCGCAATGCCACCATCCTCGTCGTCGAGGACGACGCGGACACCCGGAGCGCGCTGTGCGAGTACCTCGGGGCGGCCGGGTACCGCGTCCACACCGCTGCGACCGGTGCGGAAGGGCTGGCGGCGCTCCAGGGCGGCGTCGACGTGGACGCGGTGCTGCTCGACCTCGTCATGCCCGACATGGACGGGTTCGAGCTGCTCCGGCGCCACCGCGCCGCGGAGGGGCGCGCCGCGGTGGTGGTGCTCTCGGGGCTGTCCGAGGCCGAGAACGTCGTGAAGGCGATGAAGTTCGGCGCCGCGGACTACCTGCCCAAGCCCTTCGACCCCTCCGAGCTCGACCTCGTCCTGCGCCGCACGCTGGAGAGCCGCGCGCCGGCGCTGGCCGGCCCGCGCCCGGTGCGCGACCCGCCGGCGTCCGACGCCGACGTCGCTGCCGGGCCGGTGACGCTCTCGGCGGCCATGGAGAAGGTGTGGAGCCTGGCCGAGCGCGTCGCCGACACCGACGTCCCGGTGCTCCTCGTTGGCGAGAGCGGCGTCGGCAAGGACGTGGTCGCGCGCCGCGTCCACGCCGCCAGCCATCGCGCCGGCCGGCCCTTCGTCAAGATCAACTGCGCGGCGCTCCCCGGCGAGCTCCTGGAGAGCGAGCTGTTCGGGCACGAGAAGGGCGCGTTCACCGGCGCGCACGCGGAGAAGCCGGGCAAGTTCGAGCTGGCGCACCAGGGCACCATCTTCCTCGACGAGATCGGCGAGATGGACCCGCGGCTTCAGGCGAAGCTCCTCCAGGTGCTGCAGGACGAGGAGTTCTACCGGGTGGGCGGCAAGCGCAGCCTGCGCGTCGACGCGCGCGTGGTGGTGGCGACGAACCGCGACCTCGACGCGGAGATCGCGTCCGGCAGCTTCCGCGAGGACCTCTATTACCGGCTCAACGTCGTGACGATCCGGGTGCCGCCCCTGCGCGAGCGCAAGGAGGACATCGCCCCGCTGGTGCGGCACTTCGTGGACAAGTACCGGCGCCGCTACCACGGCGGGCTCGATCGCGTGCCCGACGAGGTGATGGACCGCTTCCACGCCTACGACTGGCCCGGCAACGTGCGCGAGCTCGAGAACCTGGTGCGCCGGCTGGTGGTGCTGAAGGACCCGGCCATGGTGCTGGGCGAGCTCGGCCCGCGCGCCCCGGCGGCTCCGCCGCGGAACGTGGCCGACCCGCGCTCCGTGCCGGGCGCGATCGCGCCGACGCCCGTCCCCGGCAGCCTCCACGCGCCGCTGCCCGACGACGCGCCGCTCAAGGAGGTGGGCCGCCGCGCCGCCCGCATCGCCGAGCGTGAGGCCATCCTGCGCGCGCTCATGCGCACCGGCTGGAACAAGCGGAAGGCCGCCAAGCGGCTCCAGATCAGCTACAAGGCGCTGCTCTACAAGATCAAGGACTGCGAGATCGTCGACCCGCGCAACGCGGCCATGATGGAGTAGTACGGCCGCTCCGGGGAGTAGGTGCGACCGCTCCGGCCCGGCGCGACCTGGCGCTGGTCCGGAGCGGCGCCTCGCCCCCCGGTGACGTGCGGTGCGGCCTACCGCGCCGCGCGCGTCGGCACGGCGCCGTCCGCCGGCGCCTCGGCCGCGCGCTCCGCCGCAGGCGTGCGGCCGCTGATGAAGAAGAGGGCGCTCCCCAGCGCGAGCAGCACCACCGGCTCCACCCACGGTCCGGGGAAGAGTTGGCAGATGCCGCCGCCCAACGCGAAGAGTCCCCCGGTCCACGCCGCCGCCCTGAGCATGCCTCGTCCCCCGAAGTCGTCCGCCACGGAGGACAAGGTCATGTCGCGCGGCGCGGGGAGCAACGCCGCGCGGCCGCCGCGACCGTGGAAGCGGAGGCGCGCGGAGCGGAACCGGATTTCACCGTCGCTCGGCCGTCGGGTGGGCGCTCGCGACCCGGCCGCGCCGCCGCCGGCGCCCTGCCGTGGCGTGAACCCACCGTGATCCACCCCGCGCGAGCCGTGGCACGCACCGTGCTCGTGGGCCCCGCGACCGCGGCGCCGCGCCGGGGGAGTCCTCCGCGCGCGCCCAAGACACGAGAGGGACTCCATGCGCCGAACCACCTATCTCGGACCGCTCCTCGCGCTCGTCGCGTGCGCGACCACGCGGAGCGACAAGATCGAGCCGCGCCCCGTCGAGGAGTACCGGATCGGCCGCGAGGACGTGCTCGAGATCGTGGTCTGGCACGAGCCCGAGCTCACCCGCGTCATGCCGGTGCGCCCGGACGGGCACATCGCGCTGCCGCTGGCCGGCGACATCGAGGCGGCCGGGAAGACGCCCGCCGAGCTGCAGCAGGCGCTCGCCAGGTCGCTGGCACCCTACGTCCGCGACGCGTCGGTCGCGGTGCTCGTCCGCGAGATCAACGGCCCGCGCTTCTCCGTGATGGGTGAGGTGACGCGCGCCGGCACC
>DASTGH010000049.1:0-3998 GCA_035719345.1 Anaeromyxobacteraceae bacterium | reverse complement strand
ACGCTCGCCGCCGGCGTCGTCACCTGGGCCTTCTCGCCCATCAAGTTCCAGGCGGACATGGGGATCCTCCTCACCTTCATGTTCGTCTGGAACATGGTCGGGGCGCTGGTGCTCATGCCCGCGCTCTCCCGCTTCCTCCTCTCCGGGGCCCCCGCGCCCCGGACCCAGCTCGCCTCGGAGGGCGTATGATCACCCGCTCCAGCCTCGTGCTCCGGCTCCGCCCGGAGGGCCCCGGGCCCGCCATGCCGCTCCCGCTCCCGCGCCGCGACGTCGCCACCCCGGCGCGCGACCACGAGCCGTCCCTCCCGGCGCGGCGCCGCTACTACGTCTTCTTCCTCTGCTTCACGCTCATGCTGCTCGACTACATGGCGCGCCAGGTGGTGGTGGCCATGTTCCCGGTGCTGAAGGAGCTGTGGCAGCTCTCGGACGCCCGGCTCGGAAGCCTCGTCTCCATCGTCTCGCTGGCGGTGGGCGTGCTCTGCATCCCGCTGGCGGTCGTGGCCGACCGCTTCGGCAGGGTGAGGTCGATCGCGATCATGGCGGTCGTGTGGAGCGCCGCGACCGCGGCCGGCGCCCTGGCGCGCAGCTACGAGGAGCTGCTCGCCGCGCGCTTCCTCGTGGGCGTGGGTGAGGCGGCGTACGGCGCCGCCGGCGCCTCGCTGCTCGCCTCCGTGTTCCCGGGCCGCCAGCACAGCGCCGCCATCGGCTCCTTCATGTCGGCCGCGCTCTTCGGCTCGGTGCTCGGCGTCCTGGTGGGCGGGACGGTCGGCGCCCATTTCGGGTGGCAGGCCGGCTTCTGGCTGGTGGGCCTGCCCGGCCTGGTGCTGGCGGCGCTCTTCTTCGGGCTCCGTCGCGACGCGGGGGTCCAGGCTCCCGCGGCCGCGACCGCCGGCGCGCCGCGCCCGACGCTGCGCCAGGCCATGGCGACGATGGCCCGCTCGCGCTCCATCGTCGTGGGCTTCGCCGCGAACGGCGTCCTCGTCTTCGTGACCGGCACGCTCAGCGCCTGGCTGCCCACGTTCTTCCACCGGGTCTACGGACTGTCGCTGCCGAGCTCGGGCCTCCGCGCCGCGCTCGCCATCCTGGCGGCGGGCGTCGGGTCGTCGCTGTGCGGCTTCCTCGTCGACCGCCTGGCGCGGCGCGACCGGCGCGCGCTCTTCCTCGGTCCGGCCGGCATCGCCGCCGCGGTCGCGCTCCTCCTCGGCGCCGCCTTCCGGCTCGGCCCGGGGCCGCTCCAGTACGCGCTCATCCTCCTCGGCTCGGTGGGGCTCGCCGGCACGCAGGGACCGATCGGCTCGGTCATCGCCTCGCTCGTCCACCCCGGGATGCGCTCGACGGCGCTCGCCACGCTGGCCGTGGTGCAGAACGTCATCGGGCTCGGCGCCGGCGCGCTCGTCACCGGCCTCCTCTCCGACCGGCTGGGCATCGCCGGGGCGCTCGCCGTCGTGCCGCTCGCAGCGGTCGTCGCGAGCATCGGCTTCGTCGTCGCCGCCCGCAGCTACCAGCGCGACCTCCGCGCGGCGGGGAAGTAGCCATGCCCACCGGAGCCGTCGTCACCGCGCCGCCCACCAGCGGCGCGAGCGGGCGCGCCGCGCGCCTCCTCGTCGTCGCCGGCGTCGCCCTCTGCTGCGTCCCGGGCGTCCCGGGCGCCGCGGCGCTCCTCGGGGGCATGGCGCTCGCCACCACCCTGGGGAACCCGTTCGCCGCGCGCACGCGCTCGCTCTCTCGCGCGCTGCTCCCCGCCGCCGTCGTGGGCCTGGGCGGCGCCATGGATCTGCGCGCGGTGCTCATGGCCGGGGTGCACGGCTTCGGCTACACCATCGCCACCATCGGGACCTGCGTCGCGCTGGGCTGGCTCGCGACGCGGGTGCTCGGCGTCGACCGGCGGACGGGCATGCTCGTCACGCTCGGCACCGCCATCTGCGGCGGGAGCGCCATCGCGGCGGCCGCGCCGGTGATCGGCGCCGACGACCGGGAGATCTCCGTCTCGCTGGGCGCGGTCTTCCTCCTCAACTCCGTGGCGCTCATCGCCTTTCCGCTCGTCGGCCACCGCGCGGCGCTCGGCCAGACGGACTTCGGGCTGTGGGCGGCGCTCGCCATCCACGACACGAGCTCGGTGGTCGGCGCCGCCCTGCAGTATGGCCGCGAGGCGCTCGCCACGGCCACCACCGTGAAGCTGGCGCGCGCGCTCTGGATCGTCCCGGTGACGCTGGCGCTGGGCCTGCTCCGCCGGCGCGAGGGGGATCGCATCCGCGCCTCCCGGCCGCCCTGGTTCATCCTCGGCTTCGTGGCCGCCGCCGCGGCGGCGACCTACCTCCCGGCGCTGCGGCCGGCGGGGCTGGCGCTGGCGGCCGTGGCGCAGCGCGCGCTCGTCGTCACGCTCTTCCTCATCGGCCTCGGCCTCTCCCGCGAGAGCCTCCGCGCCGTGGGCGCGCGGCCGCTGCTGCTGGCGCTGGGCCTCTGGGTGGCGATGGGCGCCGGCACGCTCGCCGCCATCCGCTCCGGGCTCATCGCGGGCTTCTAGCTCCGGGACGTCGCGTCCTTCAGGCCGAAGGCGCGGCACAGCGCCGCGAAACCGTCCGGCGTCCCCGGCCAGTGGCGCCGGACGGCGTCGAGGCCGGCGCGGCGGACGACGGCGCGGAGCACGAGCGCCACGGCGATGGCGTCGTCCGCGTAGCCGAGCACGGGCACGAAGTCGGGGATGACGTCGAACGGCATCGCCAGGTAGGCGAGGAGGAGCCCGAGGCGGACGCGGACGCCGCGGCCGAGCCGGGCGTCCGCCGCCAGCCGCCGGAGGAGCACGAGCGTGTCCGGCACGAGCCGGATCGCCTCGCGCAGGAGCCCGCCGCGCGGCCGCGCCACGAGCAGCGCGACGACGAGCGCCAGCCAGAGCGCCGCCAGGCCGACGGCGGCCGCGAGGAGGAGCCGGAGCACGGCGCTCACTCTCGCACGGACCCGCTCCGGCGAGCGTCAGAACACGGTGAACTGGAGGCCCGCCGTGACGACGGGGCTCACGCTCTGATCCCCGACGAACGCGGTGGCGACGGGGATCTGGCCCCGCAGCGTGGCCCAGAGCTTCCCGTACAGGTTCACGAAGAGAGAAGGCGAGGCCCAGATCACGGTCCCGCCGGTGTTCGGGACGAGGGCGCCGGCCTGGAGATCCTGGCGCCCGTGGTGGCCGTCGAGACCGAACCCGGCCGCGAGCCAGGGCAGCGCCGTCCACTGGCCCTGCACGGTCCAGAGGAGCGCGCTGCCGTAGCGGTAGCCCTGGGCGTTGGCGTCGTGCGTGCGACCCGAGACGGAGACCAGCGCCGCGAACGGATCGCGCGCCAGCCGGTAGGAGAGCCCGGCGTACGGCCCGAAGGCGCCGGTGCCGGGCTGCCCGTGCTCGGGGTTGGGCTGCCCGATCTCGAAGGCGCCGGCGTCGTTGGCGCCGGTGGGGAACGAGCTGCCGAGCGAGACGCCCACGCTCTGGCGCATGCGCGCGCGCATGTTCACGCTCTCCCAGAAGAACCAGCGCACCCCGACCTCCACGTCTCCCAGGCCGGTGAGATCGGAGGCGACGAAGATGTCGCCCGGGGCGTGCTCCATCGTCATCTTCTTGTGCACGAACGGCACGGAGAGGACGAGGTTGAGCGGCGGCACCGGGCTGTAGACGGTCGTCAGCTTCAGCGCGACCTGATCGAGGTCGTCGTGCATCGTCGGCGCGCCCGGGCTCCCGGAGCGCTGCGAGAGGACCTCGAAGTCGAGCGCCAGCCGGAGGTCGCCTCCGCTGCCGTGCGCGTCCGCCGCGGGGGCGAGCGGGTCGCCGCGGCTGCAGACGGAGCAGGCGCGCGCGACGTCGAACGCCGCCGCGAGGGCGAGGGCGAGGAGCGCGCGAGCGATGGGCGGAGACATCCGTCCTCCCTGTCCGCGGCGCCCGGGCGGGGCGCGAACCGCGAGATCACTACGAACCGCGGCGGCCCCGGACGAGACCTTGGCGGGTCCTGCGAGCGCCC
>DASTGH010000048.1:0-5583 GCA_035719345.1 Anaeromyxobacteraceae bacterium | reverse complement strand
ATCCCACCTCGCTTGAAGCTGTCCGACTTCGACTACGCGCTCCCGGAGCGCCTCATCGCCCAGGAGCCGGTCGAGCCGCGCGACGCCTCCCGGCTCCTCGTGGTGCCGCGCTCCGGTGGGGCGCTGCGGGACCACCGCTTCGCCGAGCTGCCCCGGCTCCTGGAACCGGGCGACCTCCTCGTCCTGAACGACACGCGGGTCATCCCGGCGCGCCTCGTCGGGGCGAAGGAGACCGGCGGTCGCTGCGAGATGCTGGTGATCGAGCCGCTCGAGGAGGGCGGCGCCCGCTGGCGGGCGCTGGGGCAGGCCTCCAAGGCGATCCGCCCCGGCGCCGCGCTCCGCTTCGGGGACCTCCGCGCGACGGTCGAGGCGGCGGAGGGGGACGGGTTCTACGTCCTGCGCTTCGACCGGGCGGGGGTGGCGCTCGCCCGGGCGCTGGAGAGCGAGGGCCGCATCCCGCTCCCCCCGTACATCCACCGGGAGCCGACACCGGCCGACCGCGACCGGTACCAGACGGTGCTGGCGCGGGCGCCCGGGAGCGCGGCGGCGCCGACCGCGGGCCTGCACTTCACCGAGCGGCTCCTCTCCGAGCTCGCGGCGCGGGGCGTGGAGCGGACGACCGTGACGCTCCACGTCGGGCCGGGCACGTTCATGCCGGTGCGCGGGGACGACGCCGACGCCCACCGGATGCACGAGGAGCGCTACGAGGTTCCCTCCGAAGCGGCGCGCGCTTTTGCCGCATGCCGCGCTCGGGGGGGGAGGGTCGTCGCCGTGGGCACGACCACGGTGCGGACGCTCGAGTCGGCCTGGCGGGAGGGTCACCTCGGCACCGGGTCCGGTCGCACCTCGCTCTTCATCCGCCCAGGCTATGCTTTCCGTGCGGTGGACGCGCTGGTCACGAACCTGCATCTGCCTCGCTCTACCCTCCTGATGCTGGTCTGCGCTTTCGGGGGGCGTGAGCGGGTGCTCGGTGCATACGCCGAAGCGGTGGAGCGGAGCTACCGGTTCTTCAGCTATGGCGACGCCATGTTCCTCGGCTGACGCGGGAGCACGACGATGAGCCTGCGGGCCCCGAGACTGCACAGCGTGGCGCTCAACCTCGAGGCAGCGCAGTACCTCGCCGGCTGGCGACCCGAGGCGACGACGCTCTTCTTGCCGGCGCTCTCCGACGGGCGGGTGGGGGACGAGGTGGCGGTCCGCGTCGGCATCTTCGGCCGGACCATCCGCGCCACCGTGTTCGGCACCATCGCGCTCGTGCGGCGGATGGGGCGTCCCTCGCTGCCGCCCGGCGTCGAGCTCTCGCTCGACAGGATGAGCATCCCGGCGGCGCAGTTCCTGGCGCTGGCGGCGAAGGGGGAGAACGTGACCTTCCGCGAGCGGGCGCCGCGCTTCGTCGTCGAGCGGACGGTGCTCGTGACGCGCGACGGGGTCGAGCTCGAGGCCGGCACGCTCAACGTGTCGGAGGGCGGCTGCGCGCTCCAGTGGAACGGGCCGCTGCCGATGGTGGGCGAGGTGCTCGGGTTCAAGGTCGGGCCGGGCTTCTTCGCCGCGTCCGGCCGGGCCGTCGTCTGCTGGAACTCGCTCGGCGGCGCCACGCCGCGCGCGGTCGGGCTGCGCATCGACCCGGAGGGCCGCGCCCCGCGCACCTGGCGCGCCCTCTGCGCCGACGCGGCCAGGGCCGGCGCGCGGACCGCTTGACAGCGCCCCGGGCGCGCGCGACACCCCGCGCGTGATCCGCTTCCAGGTCCTCGCCACCGACGGCGCCGCCCGCCGCGGGCGCCTCGAGACGCCGCACGGCGCGGTGGAGACACCCGTCTTCATGCCGGTGGGGACGGCGGCGGCGGTGAAGACGCTCGAGCCGCGCGACCTCGAGGCGGCGGGCGCGCGCATCGTCCTCGGCAACACCTACCACCTCTACCTGCGCCCGGGGCACGAGCGGGTGCGGCGGCTGGGCGGGCTGCACCGGTTCATGGCCTGGAGCGGCGCGATGCTCACCGACTCGGGCGGCTTCCAGGTGTTCAGCCTGGGGGAGGGATCGCGCGACGGCGGTAAGGCGGCGCTGGTCCGGATCTCGGAGGAGGGGGTCGAGTTCCGCAGCCACCTCGACGGCTCGCGGCACCTCCTCACGCCGGAGCGGTCGATCGAGATCCAGGAGGCGCTCGGGGCCGACGTCATCATGGCCTTCGACGAGTGTCCGCCGTCGCTCGCCGACCGCGCCTACCACGAGGCCTCGCTGGGCCGGACGCAGCGCTGGCTCGTCCGCTGCCGCGAGGCCTGGCACCCGGACGGTCCGTCGAGCCTGTTCGGGATCTGCCAGGGCGGGCTCTTGCCCGACCTGCGGGCGCGCGCCATCGAGGAGGCGGGGGCGCTCGACCTCCCCGGATACGCGCTCGGGGGGTACGCGGTGGGCGAGGAGCCCGCGGCGATGTGGGAGGGCGTGGCGCGCGACGCCCCGCGGATGCCGGCCGGGAAGCCCCGCTACCTCATGGGCGTCGGGACGCCGGAGGACCTCCTCGCCGGCGTGGCGGCCGGCGTGGACATGTTCGACTGTGTGCTGCCGACGCGCTGCGCGCGAAACGGGCTGCTCTTCACGAGCCGTGGCCGGCTCACCATCCGCAACGCGGCGTTCCAGGACGACGACCGGCCGGTCGACCCGGCGTGCGCCTGCTACACCTGCCGGACGTTCACGCGCGCCTACCTGCGCCACCTCTTCCGCTCGGGCGAGCTCACCGGCCTGCGCGCCAACACCCTCCACAACGTCCAGTACTTCCTCGATCTCATGGCGGGAGCGCGCAGGGCGGTGGAGGAGGGGCGGCTCGACGCCTACCGGCGCGCCTGCGCCGAGGGGTGGCGCGCCGGGCCGGGCTAGCCCGCGGGCGACGGCGGACGGTCCGGGCGCGGGACGCCCGGGCCGCGCCCGTCGGGGCGGAATGGGGTGGACTCCCCGCGTCGAATCCTGCTAGAAGACGGCACTTTTTCCCGAGGGAACCCCCGCATGCACGCGCTCTTCACGGCTCTCACGAGCCAGACCGCGCCGGACGCGAGCCCCTTCGGCGGCTCGATGCAGCTGCCGCTCATGCTCGCGCTCATGTTCGGCGTCTTCTACTTCGTGCTCTGGCGCCCGCAGTCGAAGGAGCGGAAGAAGGTGGAGACGTTCCGGCAGAGCATGAAGAAGGGCGACCGCGTCTGGACGCAGGGCGGGATCATCGGCACCGTCTCGCAGGTCGAGGACCAGGCGATCGTGCTCGACATCGGCGCCGGAAAGATCCGCGTCCTCAAGGCGTTCGTGGGAGGGGAGTGGAAGGAGAAGGGCGAGGCGTCCGAGCAGCCGAAGGTGGAGGCGAAGAAGTAAATGGAACGGAACTGGTATCTGCGGGTCGCCCTCATCGCGGGCGTGTTCGTCTTCAGCGTCTATCAGCTCGTCCCGACGTGGTTCTACTTCCGGCTCCCGCCGGACAAGCGGGCCACGGCCGAGTTCGATCAGTCGGTGCCAGGCTGGGCGCCGGACGCGCGCAAGCACCTCAACCTCGGCCTCGACCTGCAGGGCGGCATCCACCTCGCGCTCGGCGTGGACGTCGACCGCGCGGTGAAGGCGCGCATGGCGCGCCGCGCCGACGAGATCGCCGAGCACCTGAAGACCAAGGGCTTCACGGTCGAGTCGTCGCGGCCGACGCCCGACGGCAACCGGGTGGCGGTCAAGGCGGGCGACCCGCGCAAGGTGGAGTCGGCGGTCCTCGACCAGTACGGCGCCGAGATGACGGCGTCCTCCGGCCAGGACGGCGCCGTGATCTTCGGCCTGCGCGGCAAGGTCCTGCAGGACTTCCAGGTTCGCGCCGTGGACCAGGCGGAGAAGATCATCCGCAACCGCGTCGACAAGTGGGGCGTCTCCGAGCCCGACATCAAGCGCCGCGGCAACAACCAGATCCAGATCCAGCTCCCCGGGTTCAAGGACCCCGACAAGGCCAAGGAGCTGTTCGGGCGCACCGCCCAGCTCGAGTTCAAGATCACGGACGACGAGTCGGCCGTGCTCGACCCGGTCCGGACCGAGCTGCCGCAGTGCCCCACCGACCCGAACGTCGGCGGGTTCAGGCTGCCGCTGCCGGAGACGGGCTGCTGGTCGGTCGAGAACGTGGAGCTGCCGGGCGGCGGGTCGCGCCAGGCGACGCTCGTGGCGGCCACCACCCGCACGCAGCTCGAGGCGGCCATCGACAAGCACCTCAAGGCCAAGCTGCAGCAGGGCCAGGAGATCGGGATCGGCGAGGGCGTGGTCGGCGCGGGCATGGTGAAGGAGCGCTACTACCGGACCTACCTCCTGCACTCCAAGACCGAGCTCACCGGCGACTACATCTCCGACGCGCGCGCCGCCACCGACAACTCCACGGGCGCGGGCAAGCCGGTGGTCGTGTTCACGATGACGCCCGACGGCGGGCGGCTCATGGAGCGGCTCACCACCCAGAACCTCGGCCGCCGCATGGCCACGGTGCTCGACGGGAAGGTCGAGACCGCGCCCTACATCCAGGGCAAGATCTCGACGAACGGGCAGATCACGCTCGGCTCGGGCCGGAACTTCCAGGAGATGTTCGAGGAGGCGAACGAGATCGCCCTCGTGCTCAAGGCCGGCGCGCTCCCCGCGCCCGTCACCATCTTCGAGGAGCGCACCGTGGGCGCGACCCTCGGGCCGGAGCTCATCCGCAAGGGCACCACCGCCGCCTTCATCGGCCTCATCCTGGTGGTCGCCTTCATGATCCTCTACTACCGGGCCACCGGCCTCATCGCCGACCTGGCGCTGGTGCTGAACGGCCTGCTGGTGCTGGCCATCATGTCGCTGCTCGGCTCGACGCTGACCTTGCCGGGCATCGCCGGCTTCGTGCTCACGCTGGGCATGGCGGTGGACGCGAACGTGCTCATCAACGAGCGCATCCGCGAGGAGCTGCGCGCGGGACGGACCGTCCGCCAGTCGGTGGACCAGGGCTACGACAAGGTCTTCTGGACCATCGTCGACAGCCACGTCACCACGCTCGTCGCCGGCGTCGTGCTCATGCAGTACGGGTCCGGGCCGGTGCGCGGCTTCGCGGTCACCCTCATCATCGGCCTGGTCGCCTCGATGTTCACGTCGATCGTGGTGACCCGCGCCTTCATGGACTTCTTCACGCGCCGTGATGCGGCGCGCCTGAGCGTGTGATGCGATTCAAGACCTTCGACATCATCCCGCACGACACGAAGTTCGACTTCGTCGGGAAGCGGCACATCGCGGTCACGCTCTCGCTCATCGCCAACGCGGCGGTGATCCTGTGGGCGATCTTCCACGGGCTCAACTTCGGCGTCGACTTCGCCGGCGGCACCGAGATGGAGGTGCGCTTCTCGCGCAGCATCGACGCCGGCGACATCCGCAAGGGCGTCGAGGCGCTCGGCTTCAAGGACGCGTCGGTGCAGACCTACGGCGCGGAGAGCGAGCACACCTACCTCATCCGCGTCGGCCGCATCGCGCTCCTCACCGCGGACGACGTGAACCGGGTGAAGGAGGCGGTGAAGGCCAAGTTCCCGCTCGCGGCCGAGCCCGCCTTCAACCCGGACGTGGGCGAC
>DASTGH010000047.1:0-2090 GCA_035719345.1 Anaeromyxobacteraceae bacterium | reverse complement strand
GGAGGGGAAGGCGGCGAGGTGTTCCGGCAGCGCGCGCTGCAGGAAGGCGCGGAACGCGAAGGCGGTGAGGTGGACGCGCTCGGCCGCGCGCAGCGGGAGGAGGCCGTTCCCGTCGATCGCCTCGAGGCGGACCCGGAGCCGGGCGCCGGCCGCGGCGACCATCCGCGGCAGGAAGAACGCCGGGAACTCGTCGGTCACCACCGCGCAGGCGCGCGCCGCGAGCGCCTCGAGGAGGCCCTTCCCGTCGCCGGGGCGCGGCTCGACGTAGGGGTGGTACGCGACGCCGGCGGCGGCGAAGGCGGCCGCGTTCACGGCCATGCCCTGCAGGACGAACCGGTGCAGGCGATCGCTCGCCCACGGGTAGCCGGCGCGGAGCGCCTCGAGCACCACCAGCGGGCGCGACAGCTCGCGCGCCAGCGCCACGGCGCGATCGAGCGCGAACGAGTGCGCCGCCCGCCGGGCCGCGATCATCCAGTACAGGACGAAGTCGCCGCCCGGCCGCACCGGCGCGCCGTTCACGGCGCAGATGCGCAGGGCGGGGACCTTCACGGCGCACGCGGCGGGAACCCGGCCGGGCCGGCGGCGGCTTCCGTTCCGGAGGGTGGCTGCATGGCGGTGAACGATAGACGGCCTCGAGGACGGGGACGAGGTCGAGGTAGCGATCCGGATTCTTGGAGGTCGGCGGCTGATCCCCCTCCCCCGCGTCAGCGGGGGATGCTGTTGCGTGGCGCGCCAGACCCCGCGACGGGGACGACCCAACGAAGACCGCTCCCGCCGGGGCTCACCAGTGTCTAGCCTCCGGAGGGAATGGAGATGGATCTCGTCGCTGCCCTGAAGGCCTTCGGAGTGCTGCTCGCGAGCGTCGCTGGCTGGCTGGTGCTCGCCGCCGCAGCGCTCGACCTCCTCTTCCGGGCGACCGCTGCCCGCGGGGAGCGGCTCCCGGCGCCTGCCGAGGTGAAGGCGCGTCACCCCGCCGCGGCGGTGCCGGCGATGCGCGCTGCCGACCGGGTATCGCGGCGCTGATGGATCCGTAGCTCCTCCACCGAACGGGCGGTTCGGGCGGTCGCGGTGCGGACAGGTGCCCGCCCGGGTGCCCGCGACGTCCCCCGCCTCCAAGTTGCGACGCACCCTCTGCCGTCCCACGTTCCCTGATGCGCATGCGTCAGGCCCGCCCGCCGTCCGACACCTCGCCCGCAGGCCCCGCTCGCCCCGCGGAGGACGACCTCGGGCGCTACCGCGCGGTCCGGGCCCGGACCGAGGCCCTCTGCGCGCCGCTCTCGCCCGAGGACGCGGTGGTCCAGTCGATGCCGGACGCGAGCCCGGCGAAGTGGCACCTCGCCCACACGACCTGGTTCTTCGAGACGTTCCTGCTCGCCGGACGCGAGCCCGGCTTCGCCCCCTTCGACGCCGGCTACGGATACCTGTTCAACTCGTACTACGAGGCGGTCGGCCCGCGGCACGCGCGCGCGCAGCGGGGGCTGCTCACCCGCCCGTCGCTGCGCGAGGTGGCGGCCTACCGGCGCGCGGTGGACCTCCGCGTCGAGGCGCTCCTCGCGCGCGGGCTCGACGCCGGGGGGGAGGCGGTGCTGGCGCTGGGACTCGCGCACGAGGAGCAGCACCAGGAGCTCGTGCTCACCGACGTGAAGCACCTCCTCGCGCAGAGCCCGCTCCGGCCGGCGTACGCGCCGGCGCTGCCCCCGCCCGGCCGCGCGCCGGCGGCCCCGGCGCGCTGGGTCGAGCACCCCGGCGGCGTCTACGAGGTCGGCCATGCCGGCGACGGCTTCGCGTTCGACGACGAGGGTCCGCGGCACCGCGTCGTGCTCGAGCCCTTCGCGCTCGCCTCGCGCCCGGTGACCTGCGGCGAATGGCTCGCCTTCATGGGGGACGGCGGGTACCGCCGGCCGGAGCTGTGGATGTCGGACGGGCTCGCCGCCGCCCAGGGGGGCGGCTGGGAGGCGCCGCTCCACTGGATCCGCGACGGCGGGGCGTGGCGCGCGTTCACGCTCCACGGCGTGCGCGACCTCGACCCGGCGGAGCCGGTGGCGCACCTCTCCTGGTACGAGGCCGACGCCTACGCGCGCTGGGCGGGG
>DASTGH010000046.1:0-3628 GCA_035719345.1 Anaeromyxobacteraceae bacterium | reverse complement strand
GCCGTCTACCGGCTCGTGCGTGCAAGGCATCCCAACGCAATGGATAGCTCCTACAGCAAGCGTGTCGGCGGCAGGTGGAACCCGACACCCCGTCCCGGCCCGGCTCCACGTCGGAGGGGGCGCGCAGGGCGCGGCGCCGGCCCACGACCGCGATGCGCACGCGCAGCGACGCGAGCTCCTCCGCGCGCAGCGGGGCGAAGCGGGGGTCGTCGGCGCAGGCGCGCCGGGCGGCGGCGGCGACCGTGGTGGCGAGCGGGCCGGCGGCAGCGAGGGTGCCGACGAAGCCGCGCAGCGCGCCGGCCACCTCGAGCGCCACGAACGCGCCGCGCGGCTCGAGGAGCGCGCCGGCCGCGACGGTCTCGGGCTCCGCCCCCGCTCCGAGCCGCGCCGCGACGGCGCGCCGGGCGAGGTCGACGAGCGCATCGCGGTCGGCCGGGGAGAGCGAAGGCACGGCGCTCACAGGCGCCTCCGGGCGCCGGTGAGGAGGTAGCGGCGCACGTCGGCCAGGATCTCGGCGTGGTCGAAGGCGACCGGCCCGGGCAGCTCCGACCAGGCGAAGGCGGCGGCGCGGGCGGCGTCGTCGCCGCCCTTCGGCTCCCCGTCGGCGCGGGCCAGGAACACCATGCTGACGGTGTGGCCGCGCGGGTCGCGGCGCGGATCGGAGTAGGCGTGGAACTGCTCGGTGAGCGCCACCGCGAGCCCGGTCTCCTCCTGCGCCTCGCGCGCGGCGGCGGCCTCGAGCGTCTCGCCCTCGTCGACGAAGCCACCCGGCAGCGCCCAGCCGTGCGGCTCGTGGGCGCGCTCGACGAGGACCACGCGGTCCCCCGGCAGCAGGATCACGACGTCGACCGTGGGCTTCGGGTTCCGGTGCTCGGGCATGTCAGCGGGAGGGCGGGACGATGAGGGAGGTGGGGGCGGCCGGCGCGGCGGCGGGAGGTGTGGCCGCGCCGGCGGGGAACGCCTTCTCCACGAGGAGCCGCGCGAACGGGATGCGCGCCGCCTCGACGCCGCCGCGCAGCGCGCGCGCCGCCGCAGCGCCGAGCCGGGCGTGGATCGGATCGCCGGCGGCCTCGAGGTGATCCGCCGCCGAGAGCAGGCGGCTCGCCCATCGCTCGCGCCGCTCCGACGGCGCCAGCTCCGCCGCGACCGCGTCGGCGATGGCGCGCTCCCCCGCCTCGGCGCGCTGCCGCTCGTCGATGTACAGCGTGGACACGGCGATCTCGTCGAGCTTGCCGGCCAGCGCGCGCAGCGCGCCCTCGTCGGCGAGCCAGCCGCGGACGAGCGGCAGGTCGTGGAGCCGCGCCGAGGCGTCGAGCGCGGCCTGCTCCTCGTCGGGCGGGAGCGGCGGGAAGCGCGCGGCGAGGTCCTCGGGCGGCGCGGCCGGGCCGAGGCGCGCCAGCCACGCGTCGGCCCCCTCCGGCGCGAGCCGCCCGGCGGCGTCGTTGAGCCCGCGCGCGGCGGCGACGAGCGACTTCGCCTTCTCCCGGTCCACCTCGGCGACCCCCATGTTGCGGCCGCGCTCGACGAGGTCCTTCGCGAAGAGGCGATACTCCTTGCGGCCGAGGACGCCGACGTGCAGCTCGGTGATGCCGTGCTGGTCGGAGACGACCGCCTGCCCCACCTCGATCCCCTTGCCGGGGACGTTGCGACCGATCCAGATGGCGCGCTCGCCGCGTCCGTCGACGGCCGAGGCGAAGCAGGGGACGGGCGGCTCGACGGGGGCGGGCGGGGGCGTGGCGGTGGGGCGCGCTGGCTCCGGCACGCTGACGCCCCGGGCCCTGAGGACGTAGAGGTGCCGCTTCCCCTCCTTGGCGACGTCGCGGTTCGCGTGCGCCGCGGCCGCCGCCAGGACGTCGGCGCGCCCGGCTGCGGCGGCAGCGCGCAGGACGGTCACCGCGAGGGTGGGCGGGAGTGTCACGACGTCCTCGGCCTTGGCGCGGGCGATGCCGAGGACGAGGCGGGCGGCGCGTCCGGCGGCCTCGCGAGGCACGCCCGCCGCGGAGGCGATCTCCTGCGTCTCGCAGTTCGGATCGCGCATCATCGCGAGGAGCGCTTCGGGGTCGAAGTGGCTCATCTGACGGGCGAATCTACTCGCCGCCGCAGCGCGGTCACAACGGAATCGGGGGCGCGCGAGATGAAGATCGGAAACTTTCGCTGCGTCCCTGGAATCAGACGCCTCACGGGGTCCGCGCCCAGGCCCCATACGGGCAACCAATCGCTTGACACCGGATCACGCCACCTCCTAGGCTCTGCCCGCTTCCGAAAACCCTCGGGGCTCCAAGGAGCACATAAAGTCATGACCAAGCGCTTTTTCCTCACGCTCGCCCTGTCCGCGGTCGGCGCGTTCGCGCTCGCGGTGGCGACCCCCGCGTTCGCGGGTGAGAAGGGCTGCGACTGCGCCAAGAAGTCCAAGGCGGAGAAGTCCGACGCGAAGGCCGGCGCCAAGCCGGAGAACAAGCCCGCCGAGAAGGCGGCGGCGACGCCCGAGAAGAAGGCCGCGGCGGACGCCAAGTGCGAGTGCAGCGCCGGTGGCAAGGGCTGCGTCTGCAAGCCCAAGGACTGCAAGTGTGAGAACTGCGCCAAGGCGGCGAAGTTCGCCGAGGCGGAGAAGGGCTGCAAGGGCAAGTGCGCCGGTGGCGCGGCCGACTGCAGCTGCGCGAAGGGCGAGTGCAAGTGCGGCAAGAAGGCCGACACCAAGTTCGCCGAGGCGGAGAAGGGCTGCAAGGGCAAGTGCGCCGGTGGCACGGCCGACTGCGGCTGCCCGAAGGGCGAGTGCAAGTGCGCCAAGAAGGCGGAGACCAAGTACACGGCCGCCGGCGAGAAGGGCTGCGACGGCAAGTGCCACGGCGGCAAGGGCGAGTGCAGCTGCGCCAAGGGCGAGTGCAAGTGCCACGAGCACAAGAAGGACGCGAAGTTCGCCGAGGCGGAGAAGGCCTGCAAGGGCAAGTGCGCCGGCGGCACGGCCGACTGCGGCTGCCCGAAGGGCGAGTGCAAGTGCGGCAAGAAGGCCGAGACGAAGTACGCGGCCTAGCCGGTTCGCTCGTCGGCTGACGTAGACCGGAGGGCCCCGCGCGAGCGGGGCCCTTCGTCGTTTGGTTCGGTCGGCGAATGCCGGCCGAACCGGGGACGGGAAGGGCTGGGGGCGCGCATGCGTCCGCAGCCCGCAGGACGGGGAGGACCCCTGGCCGCGGTCTCGCGGCCAGGGGCGGGGACGCGAGGGTTCGGCGGCCGAATGGCCGTCGAACCCGAAGAAGGACGGGGACGGGGACGGGGACGGGGTGCCGGCCCGGGTCTTGGAGGTCGGCGGCTGATCCCCCTCCCCCGCGTCAGCGCGGGGGAGGGTCGGGGAGAGGGCAGGGGACCACGGCTCGGGCTCCGGATCGGGGTCCGCGAGCACGCCTCGCGCCACCTTCGGCGGCACTCTGCGTGCACTGTCCACGCCGCCCTTCGCGCCGCGGTGGGCCTGGCCGTTCATGGCGCTTCCCCTTCTTCTCGGGTGAAAGGGGAAGCGCCATGAACGAGACCAACTCCCTCCCACACCACACGCTGCTCGCGTACGGCGTCGCCGTCGAGTTGCTCCAGGCCGTGCGGGCCTGCAGCATCGGTGATTCCACCCTGCGGGATCAGG
>DASTGH010000045.1:0-6216 GCA_035719345.1 Anaeromyxobacteraceae bacterium | reverse complement strand
GCTCGCCGAGCTGCGCGAGGAGCTGGCGCGCGCGGTGCGCGCCGAGAAGGCGCAGTACGCGCTCGACGGGCTGCAGACGCGGCTGTTCAAGCTCGAGGAGCTGCTCAAGGAGGGCGCACGGCTGCGCGAGGCGGCGGAGGCGGCGGAGGCGGCGCTCGCCGCCGCAGGGCCGGCAGCCGCGGTCGCGGCGCGGCTCGGCGACCTCGACGAGAAGCTGGCCGCCCACGCCAAGGCCATCGCCAAGCGAGACGAGGGTCTGGCCCGGCTCGAGGTCGACCGGGCGCAGATCGAGGGCGCCGAGGCGGCGGGCGCGCCCCGCGGCTTCTGGCTCGATCCGCGCTTCTGGGCCGGCGTGGCGGTG
This sequence comes from Anaeromyxobacteraceae bacterium, assembly GCA_035719345.1. Lineage (GTDB taxonomy): Bacteria > Myxococcota > Myxococcia > Myxococcales > Anaeromyxobacteraceae > Anaeromyxobacter_A. The sequence continues at coordinate 5,855 of DASTGH010000045.1, read as the reverse complement.
GCGGCGGCGGCGGCCGGCGGCGCCACCGTGGGCGCCGGCGCCAGCCCCGGCCTCCGCTACCTGGCGCTCCTCGACATCCCGGCGCTCGGCGCCTCCGCCTGGATCGCGCTGCGATGGGTGGCGGCGCTGGAGGACCACGGGCGCCTGGGGCGGCGCCGCAAGCTGGTCGAGGAGCACGAGCGCAAGGTGACCGAGGCGTTCGAGCGCGATCCGGCGGTCGCCGACCTGCGCGCGGCGCAGGCGGAGCTCTCCGCCGCGAACCTGGCCGAGCTGCAGGAGGCGCTGCGCCGGGTGGCGGACGCGGCTGCCGCCGCGCGCGACGCCCGCGAGCGCCTGGCGGCCTTCGAGGCACGGCCGGAGACGAAGGTCGCGCTCGAGGAGCGGACGCACGTCGAGGTGGAGCTGCGGCAGGCGGAGGCGGCGCTCGCCGCCGAGGCGGGCGGCTGGGTGCGCGACCCGCGCTCGGTGGAGATGGAGCTGGAGCGGGTCCAGGCCGAGCCGGTGGCGACCGACGGCGGCGAGCCGCCCGTCGCGGCGGTGTCTCCGCCGCCGGCGGACGCGCTGCGCGAGCTCATGCAGCGCGCGGCCGAGGAGCTCGGGGGGAGCCCGGCGGCGGCGGTGCGCGAGGTGCAGGCCCGCGCCTCGCAGCTCGCCCACACGCTCTCCGGCGGCCGCCTGGCGAGCCTCTCCGTCGACGACCGCGGGAACCTGGTGGCCCAGGCCGCCGGCCGCAGCGGGCCGGCTGCCGCCCTCGCGCCGGCGGAGCGCGACCTCCTCTGGCTCGCGCTCAAGCTCGCGGTCGTGGAGCGCGTGCTGTCGGCCGGCAAGGAGCTGGCGCTGTTCGAGGACCCGTTCTCCGCGCTCCCCGAGGGCGTGCGCCGCGCGACGGGGCGGCTGCTCAAGGGACTGGCCCGGCCCGGCCAGCTCCTGCACGCGAGCGCCGACGCCGCGTTCCGCGAGTCCGCCGACCACGTCGTGTGAGGAGCGGCCATGAGTCCGGCCGGGCGGGGAGGCGGTGCGACCGGGCCGCGCGGGCGCGCCGCCGAGGCCGCGGCCGCGGCCTGGCTGGAGGCGCAGGGCTACGAGATCCTGGCGCGCAACCACCGCACGCGACGCGGCGAGGTGGACCTGGTGGCGCGCGAGCGCGGCGTCGTCTGCTTCGTCGAGGTGCGGAGCCGGGCGCGCCTCGACTACGGCACGCCCGCCGCCTCCATCACCGTGGCGAAGGCGCGCCGGGTGGTCTCGGCCGCGACCGACTGGGCCCTGCGCCACGGCGGACTGCGCCAGGCGATGCGCTTCGACGTGGTGGGCGTGGACCTGTCCGGCCCCGAGCCGCGCTTCACGCTGTACCGGAACGCCTTCGACGCGTCCGGCCGGCCCCGCTGAGGCGGGCGCCGGCCGGAGCGTTCGGGCGCGAGCCCGCAGCGCTCGTCTAGAGCGCCGCGAGGAGCCCGGAGACCGCGTTCAGGAGCTGGGCGACGGCGGGGCCGAGGGCGAGGCCGTCGAGCAGGCCGGTGACGGCGCAGAGCAGGTTGCCGAGGAGGTTCCCGGCGCCCGGCACCGCGTTGAGGACGAGCGCCACCTGATCGAGGTGGACGGTCAGGCCGAGCAGGTTCAGGTCGAGCGGCTGGAGGACGAGGTTCAAGATGCTGCAGGCGGCGGTCTGCTGCGCGCTGATCCCCTTCGTCGGCGTCGAGCCGCCGGTGACGGGCATCGTCACCACCTCGTTGAAGACGTTGGTCGTGTTGCCGAAGCGGTCGGTGATGCTGCCGGTGATCACGCCGATGGCCTTCGGCTTCCCGAACTCGTCGGAGACGAACCCCGCGATGTCCATGAAGCCCTTGAACGTGTTGCCGTCCACCGACGTGCCGCTCACCGGGATGTTCGTGAACGGGCTGTTGCTGCCGGGCTGCGCCTTGCCTTCGTGCTTTCCTTCGTGCCTGCCTTCGTTGCGGCCCTTGTCGGCGAACGCGACCCCCGGCATCAGGCTGACCGCGAGGAGCACCGCGAGGGCTCGTGCGAGGTTCTTCTTCATCGTGCGTCTCTCCGTTTTTCGGTGGCTCGCCGGCCGCCCCCGCCACCACGTCTCGCGGGCGGCCGGCGACGTGGGGTCCACCGGCCGCCCGAAGCTCCGTCGGGCAGGCGGCGTTGCACAGTGCGTGCAGGGGGCTCTCCACGCGCGGGGGGCCTGCGCACCGGGGCGCTGCGGGCGCCGCCGGCGCGCCGCGAGGGGCCGCTCGCGAGGCCCGCCGCCGAGATGGACGTTTCACGGGACGCGGGCTGGCAGGTTCGAGCGCATCACGCGCCGTGATGGGGCGTGAGCGCGCCAGCGGGTCGGGCTGCTGAGCGGGTAGGCACCGCGGCGGAGACTTTGCGCTGCGTCACTGCGTCGCAAAGCTCCGCCTGCCGCCGCGCCCGGTCCCCCGGCCGGACGGAGAGCGGCTGGAGACCCGCCCCCATGACCCTTCCGCTGCGCGCGCTGACCCGCTGGGTGCTGCTGGTGGCCGCAGCCGCGGCGCTCCCCGGTGGACGCGCTGCGGCCCAGGCCGCCCCCTCGCCGCTGGCCGACGACCCGACCCTCATCGCCCTCGCCGTGTCGCTCGCCTGCGCGCACGGCCCGGAGGGCGGCGAGGGGTTCACCCCCCCCGACCCGTCGCCGCCCCCCGCGGTGCACGGCCCCGAGCTCGAGCTCGTCGCCACCGTCCGCGCCAAGGCGATCAGGTTCGACGAGGTCCCGCACATCGACGTGAAGTTCAAGGGTACGGGGAAGCGCCGCACCACCTGGCGGACCGAGCGCGTCAACCTTCCCATGCACCCGGACCCTGGCGTCACATACCGCGACGTGGCCGTGCGCCTGATCGTGACCAGCACCGCCGAGGAGCTGGGCGACCTCCTGGCGCAGGCGAAGCACATCGCCCGCGGGATCCGCATCGAGCGGGACGACGCCGTCGTCCCGGCTGCCGCCAACGCCCCGGCCGCGGTGATGCCCGCCGCGCCCGCCCCGCCCGCGCGGCCCGTCCCGCCCGCGGCGCCGGCCCCCGCCGCCTCGCACTAGCTCACCCCACCTCCAACAGGAGACGCCATGTCGCTCGCCCTCGCGGCGCGCACGGTCGCCGTGTGCCTCGCTGTCGCCCCGGCGCCGGATGCGGAGGCGCCGGCCGCGGCCGGCCATCCCCCCGCGAAGAACCCGGCTCCGGCGGTGAAGAAGCCGCCTCCGGCGGTGGTGATCATCCCGATCCTCGGGGCCGTCCTCCTGCCGGTGACGCTTCCGACCTTCGCGCCGCGCAAGCGCGCCCCCGCGCAGCGCGAGGGCGTCCCCGCCCCAGGCGCGGCGTCTCCCGGGTCGGCGGCGCCGGAAGGGAGGACCGGCCCATGAAGGCCCTCCTCCTCCTCGCGGCGCTCTCCGCGGCGCCCGGCGCCGCGTCCGCCAGCGCCACCGTCCCCGCCTCCCCAGCCGCCGTGTCCGGGGCGACGACCGCGCCGGCCGCGCAGCCCGGCGCCCCGTCCGCGGCCAGCGCGGCCGAGTCGGCGGTCGAACCGGTCGAAGGTCCGGACGTCGTCCTGCACGTCCCGCGCGCCGACATCGACAAGCTCGCGCTCGACGTCGAGAACCTGGAGGCGCGCCTCGACCTCGACACCCGCGTCTCGAACCTGGTCCAGATCAGCGCTGGCGTCGTCGCGCACGTCGACAAGCTCAAGATGGAGCTGGAGAAGGTCTCGGCCGAGACGCACCTGGTGGTGCGGCTCGAGCGCGTCGCCGACGTCCTGAAGAGCGCGCTGGCGGTCCTCGACAACCCGCGGAACGCGCCGCTGTCCGCCGCGCCGTCCCCCGTCGCGGGCGTGCCCGTGGCCGTCCGGGTGGCTGGCTCGCCCGCCGCGCCGCCGCTGCCCGTCCCGCTCGCCCCGGCGGGTGCCGCATCCCCGGTCGCGGTCCCCGCTGCCGCCCTCTCTCCCGCCTCGCCGGCAGCCTCCGCTGCCCAGCCCTGAAGGAGTGATCGATGTCCGTCGCCGCTCTCGCGCTCACCCTCCTCGCTGCCGCGGACCCCGCCGCGGCAGCAGCACCACCAGCCGCCGGGCCGGCCCAGGCCGCGCCCGCCGTCGCGCCGGTCGCGCCGGTGGCCCCCGTCACCGCCATCCCGCCGCCCGTCGCGCCGGTGAAGCCGGTCGCGGTGACCCCTCCGGCCCCGGTCGAGGCGGTGAAGCCGCTCGCGAACGCAGCCGTCGCGCCGGTCAGCGCCGTCGTGCCGGTCGCGAACGCGCTCGCCCCGGTCGCGAACGCCGCGGTCGCCCCGGTCGCGGCGCTCGCCGGTGGCGGTGCGCCCGCGGCGGTCGCCGGCGCCGCAGGCGGCGGTGTGCCTGCGACCGTCGCGGGGGCCGTCGCCCCGCTGCTGGGCACCGTCACGGACGCCGTGAAGGGCGTCACCGGCGCGGTGGCTCCCGCCGTGGGCGCCGTGACGAACGCGGTCGTCCCGACGGTCGGGGCGGTCACGAACGCCGTCGCGCCCACGGTCGGCGCCGTGACCGGGGCCCTCGCTCCCGCCGTCGGCGCGGTGACGGGCGCCGCCGCTCCCGCCCTCGGCGCGGCGACGGGCGCGGTCGCGAACACCGCTGCGGCGGCCACCGCCGCCCCGACCAAGGCCCCGACCCCGTCCCCGGCCGCGTCGCCGTCCTCGACCGCGTCCTCATCCCCGGCGATATCACCGGAGGATGCCGCCAGCGACGCGGCGGATGCCGCCATGGACGCCGCCGAGGCGAACCAGCCCGGCCCGCGCAAGCCGCGCCCGGCCAAGCCGGTGAACTTCCGCAAGACCGCGCGCGAGATGTCCCGCGCCGAGGGCGATCCGGACGTCCTGCTCGACGCCGGCGCCAGCATCGATCTCATCGAGTTCGTGGTCCGCAACGTCCGGGCGCACGTCTCGCTCGACGCCAAGGTGGGCAACCTCGTGCAGCTGAACGCAGGCGCCGACGCGTCCATCGACGAGATCCGGCTCACCATCAAGAACGTCCGGGTGGAGGCGCACCTCGTGGTCCGGCTCGACAACGTGGCCGCCATCGTCGACCGCGCGCTCACCACCGTGGACCGCAACCCGCAGATCGTGTCGGGCCTGCTCAACACCATCGACAACACCGTCAACACCGTCGGCAACGTGGCCAACACGCTCCTGCAGCCCGGCGGCGTCGCCTCCCAGCTCGTGAAGACGGTCGACACCGCCATCCAGCCGGGCGGGGTCGTGTCGCAGGTGGTGAGCACGGTGGGCGCGCTGGGCCAGACGGCACTCCAGCCCGGTGGCGTCCTCGACAAGGCCGTCACGTCCGTCGGCAACACGCTCGAGAACGTGAGCAAGCCGGGCGGCGTGCTCGACAAGGCGGTGACCGCCGTCGGCAACACGCTCGAGAACGTGAGCCGCCCGGGCGGCGTCCTGGAGCAGGCGGTCGGCGCCATCGGCACCACGCTCACCCAGGTCACGGCGCCGAACGGCCTGCTCTCGCAGACGGTGAACGTCGTCGGCAACACCGTGCAGCGCACGCTCGACACCACCGGCCGGCTCGTCGAGCGGACGCTCGACACGGCGGGCAACCTCGTCGGCCAGCAGCAGGTCGGCACGCTGAGCGAGCTGCCCGTCGTCTCGCAGCAGGCCCTGGGCGACGGCCGCGTGCTGCGCGTCGTGAAGGACGCCAGCGGCGCGCTCGTGCAGACGCTCTTCGACCAGACGGGAAAGCTGCTCGGCCTCCAGGTCGTCTCGCTCCCCGGCGGTCCGGTCCAGAACCCGGTCCCGGTGGTCGTCCCGGGCCTCGCGCCCGCGCCGCTCCCGGGGAGCCCGCCGGCCGCGACGCAGCCCGCCGCCCCTGGCACG
>DASTGH010000044.1:0-15943 GCA_035719345.1 Anaeromyxobacteraceae bacterium | reverse complement strand
GGCGGCGAGTCGGTTGGGCATGCGCGAGTGCTCCTGGAAGCGCCCGGAAGGGCGCGGCGGGGGTTCCCCGCCAGAACACCTCGTTCGCGAGCGATACTCCCCCGCGCGGGTAGGAGACATCCCACACGGGAAGTGCGTGTGCGCCGCTGTGCGCGGAGCGCGCCGCGGGGCGAGATCCGCCTCGGCCTAGCCGACGAAGTTGAACTGGCTCCAGGCGACCATGCAGGCGCCTGCAGCGCGATCGCGTGGAGCAGGTACGCGCGGTCGAAGAGCTCATTGCGGCCGACGCGCTCTGCGCGAGCAGCGTGTCGTCGAGCGTGGTGAGCCACTCGGCCGTGTCGCGGTTGCTCGTGACGACGCTGGCGGCCCGGCCCGTCCGCTCCACGAAGAGCTGGTACACGTCGCGACTCTCCTCGCGCGTCATCGGCTCGAGCGCGAAGTCGTCGACCGCGAGCAGGTCGATGGCGGTGAGCTTCGCGGCGCGCATCACGTTCCGCTGCGGGACACGCCGACGATCGACGGCGAGTGCGTCAGCCTCTCCGCCATCGCGTGTGAGGTTCCGTCCGCTCGGGCAATGCCTGGCAATACGTGCCGGCCAGCAAAGCCAAGATGTGGGAAGAGAGAATAGAAATTCTTACCTGTTCGTCTGACAGCCTCCCCCCGCCGCCACGAACTGTATCATCGATGGTCCCCGTCACTTCACCTGGGTGACACGGAAAAGCGCGCTCGCGTGGGCGGGCAGCGTCACCGTGATGCGATCAGGTCTCGTGCCGTCCCACAGGTTCTTCAGCTGGTACGTGCATCCGGCGCACGCGCCAAACCCGAGCGCATCGACCGCGACCTCCTGGCTCGAGGCCACCGAGCCGTGGTTGAACACGGCGACGGCGCGGTCGCCGTTCGCGAGCCGCTTCACGAGCACGTCGACGGCGTCGCCGGCCTGCTGAACTGCGGCGGCCTCTCCGACAGGGTCCTGATCAATCGCGATCACGTCGGCGTTTCCGAGTATCGCCATGAGAGTGGGCGACTGGGTTACCTTGGTAAGGTCGGAGCTGAGGATGAGCGGCGCGGCCATCATCGACCAGAGCGTGAACTGGCTGCGCGCCTCCTCGAACGTAGTGCCCGGGTCGCCGCCGATGATGAAGTCCGGGTCGTTCCAGTTGCCCGGCCGAGTGAAGCGGCCGAGGTCGCGCGTGTAGAGGTAGTTCCTCATCACGCTCGGCCAGCGGTCCGCTGTCGGGTTCCAGGAGTCGTAGATCTGGATGTCGTAGCCGAGCCGCCAGAGCTGCCCGTAGTCGCCCACCCATCCCAGGACGGACAACCAGCGGTCGCTCTCCTGAAAGTAGGCGGGCGCTGACTCGGAGAAGACGATGTCGCGGCCGGTCGCGGCGAGCGCCGCGCTCTGTGCGCCGTAGGCCGCGCGGTACGCCTCCTCCATCGTCTGCCCCGGCGGCACCCAGACATTGCAGCCGTCGAGCTTGAGGTAGTCGACGCCCCACGACGCGAAGAGCCGCGCGTCCTGCGTGAAGTGGTCGGGTCCGCCTCCCTGTGGCTGCCCGCTACCGGGATACTCGCCGCACGTCTTCCAGCCCGCGTCCTCGTAGATGCCGAACTTGAGCCCCATGGCGTGGAGCTGGTCGCCGAGCCACTTCATGCCGTTCGGGAACTTGGACGCGTCGGCCACGAGGTCGCCCGCCGGGCTACGGCTCGTCGACATCCAGCAGTCGTCGACGGTGACCGTGTCGTAGCCCTTCGCGGCGAGCCCCGAGGCGACGAGCGCGCGGGCGTTGTCGAGGACAATCTGCTCGTCGATCCGGCACTGGAAGTGAGCCCAGTCGTTCCAGCCCATGGGTGGCGCGGGCGCAAGCAGGCGCGGCGAGTTGGAAGCGGGCGGGGGGGCGGGCGCTGCCTCACTGCCGCCCGGCGGATTTGCGGCCGAAGGGGCGGGGGTGCCCATTCCACCCGTGGGGCCGGGCGCCGGTACGGTCGCGGGCGCACCGCACGCGGCGACGAAGCAGGATACGGCCAGCAGCGTGGAGCGCGAGCGCACGGTAGCCTCTCTGGAGTGGGGGTTACGAGGGGAACGTCGCGGTGAGCACGAACCTTCCGGAGACCGCGAATCGTCGTCTCGGCGAACAGACGATCGAGACCGACCCCTTGGAGGAGCGCCACCTCGCAACCGCCCGCGGCTTCCAACCCGGTCGTGTACGAGGACATCGAGAGCGCCGAGAGGCGCGCCCAGTCCTCGACCAGATTCGCGCGAGGTCTCGCGCAAGCGCGTCCACGCTCTCATCGGGCTCGTGCTGGCACGTCACTGTGAGGCCGATCGGCAGCATCCGAGCGCGCGTGCTTGGACGACATCGTCGTGCTGAACGAGCGGCACCCACGCCGGCTCCTCGCCGAAGGGTTCGATCATGACCATCGCTGGCGCTGCCATCGCTCGCTCGGCATGGACTCTTCGGTCGCGACGGGTGCAAGGACCCGAGCACGGCCGTGTTGTCCAGCTGAGGTCATGAAGGCCCACCTCCTGGGGAAGCATCGATGTGCGCTCACACGACCCGGACTCGATGGATCAGCGCTGGCGCTGCCGTGCCCTGCTGCTTTGCACGCTCGAACGGCCGCTACAGCATCGTCGGCGCGCACAGGCTCTCCGTGAGGCGCAGCTTGCGCTTGGCCGCCGCGGCGCTTGCCCTCCTTCCGGCGGCCGGCCGCGCCGCCGTCCCGCGGGCGCAGTGCCGGCCCACCGACCGCGTTGAGAGCGGGATGCAGGGCGAGACGACGAGGGCGGAGGTGGAGAGCGGCGCGAACCAGCGCGGCTTCGCCTGCAACGTCGACCTCGTCGGCGCGGTGCAGGGCGAGGGCGCGAGCTGGGTGCTCAGCGCGTGGAAGACCTGCGCCTACTACGACCAGGCCGCCAGCGCCGCGCTCGCGCACGCCGGCGTCGTGGTGGTGGACGCCTCCGATCCCGCCCACCCGACGATCTCGGACCACCTCACGGCGCCTGCCATGATCGACCCCTGGGAGTCGCTCAAGGTGAATGGCGCTCGCCAGCTGCTCGCCGGCGCGCAGCACGTCGCGCCGGGGTTCGCCATCTACGACCTCTCGGGCGACTGCCGCCACCCCCAGGTCCGCGCCAGCCTCGACATCCCGGGCTCCCTCGGGCACACCGGCGAGTGGGCGCCCGGCGGAAACACGTTCTACATCACGACGATCCTTCCCAACCCCAGCATCGTGGCGGTGGACACGAGCGATCCGTCCCACCCGCGATCGCTCGCACAGTGGACGCCCCCGCCGGACGTGAACCCGACCTTCCACGACATGGCGCTCAGCGCCGATGGGAACACCGCTTACGTGGCGCTCGACGAGAACCCGCCGTTCACGCCGCTGCTCGGCAATGGTGTCGCCATCCTCGACGTGAGCGACGTCCAGCAGCGGCGGCCGAACCCCACCTTCCGCATCGTGTCCGTCACGACGTGGCACGACGGCGGCCGGGCCGCGCAGTATCCGCTGCCGTTCCGCGTGGCCGACAGGCCGTACCTGCTCGTCACCGACGAGGGCGGCGAGGCGCTGGAGGGCGTGGCGGCGGCGCAGGCCGGATGCGCCGCCGGCCTGCACCCGAATGGCCCGCCGCGCATCCTCGACATCGCCGACCCGGCGGCGCCGAAGCTCGTCTCGAAGCTCGAGAAGGAGACCGACGACCCTGCGAACTGTCCGGCGATCCTGTCCATGATCCCGCTGACGGCGGCGGGGACGCAGTGGTTCGGCACCTCCTGCCACTACTGCAACGTGGACGACCCGTCGGACGCGAAGATCGCGGCGTGCAGCTGCTTCGCCGCGGGGTGGCGCTTCTATGACATCCGCGATCCGGTCCACCCCCGCGAGATCGCCTACTACAAGGCGCCCGAGCAGGGGACGAAGGCGCTCCCCGGGTCGCAGTACCCGCCGCTGGCCGGCGCCGGCTTCCCGCGGCCGGTCGACTGGGCGCCCTCCAAGGCGAGCTTCCCGAAAGACCGCGGCATGGCCTCCGGAGACGTGTGGGTGACGACGATGGACAACGGGTTCCAGGTGCTGCACCTCGATCTGCCGGCCGACGCCCCGCCACCGGGCGGCACCCCGACCCCCAGCGCTCCGGGTCCTCCGTCCGGCTCCCCCGGTCCCCCCGCTCCCGCGCCGCGGGACGGAGGCGGCTGCAGCAGCTCAGGAGCCCCGGCCGGCACCGCCGCGCTCGCGATGGCCGCGGCGCTCCTGCTCGCGCGCCGGCGGCCTGTTCGTCCGAACTCGACTCGCTGAACCACAGGTCGTCTTCGTAGATCCGGGTGGTTCGAAGTTGCGGAACGGATACGGGCCTCTCACCGTCAGGGCATGCGCCTCGCCATGGGGCGTAGCGCAAGGACCTCAAGCTGCACGCGCCGGAACGGGTGGGATCAAAATACTTCGGTATTTCGGCAGGGTCGGGGTGGTCAGCTCGAGCCGCGCGGCGATCGTCGGCCGCCTTCGTTCCCTCACAGTCATTCCGGGCGCTCGATCTCGGCCGGGGGTCGGCCTCGGGCCGACTCTCCTGCCCGCTCGGGCGCTATCACTTGGCGTACCACCCGTCGGTCGCCACGGCGCGCCGCGCGGGCGCTGGTCGCGCCGAGCGCTCCGGCCGGCGGAGGGCCAGCATCGCGGCCAGCGCGCCGATGCCGGCCGCCGCGAGGAGGTGCTTCAGCGTGTGCCCGCTCACGATGCCACCCAGGCGGAACACGGCCTCGTCCGCGACCTCGGCGCCCTTCGCGAGCAGGTATGCGCCCAGTGACACGAGCCACACTCCCGAATGGGAGTAGCGGGCCGGGAACAGCGCCAGGACGACGGGCACGGCCAGGAGAGGATAGAACTGGACCAGCAAGTAAGGCCGGAGGTCGCCCGCGCCGATGTGCTCGGTCCACCACCACGCGGGAACGCTCGCAAGTCCCGCCAGCGTGAGCGGTGCGAGGAGACGGGCGCCGGCCGCGGCGCCGATCCGCTCCGCGATGAGCGCTGAGAGGAGCGCCATGAAGGCGACGGCCATGGGGAGCCGGTCCCAGACGAGCGAGTCGATGGACGGCGCGATGTGGAACCAGGCGGATCCGCAGCTCGTCGCCGCGACCGCGCCGAAGAAGACCAGCCACGGTGCGCGCTCGCGGGGATCGCCGAGGCGCGCTCGCCCGGAGAGCAGGATCCACAAGCCGGCGATCCCCACGACCGCAAACGCGAGGTTCGAGAGGACGTTCAAGGCATTCGGCACGCGACCCAGGGTGCGGCCGTCGACGAACCCGAAGTAGTCGCGGGCCTGCGGAATGCGCCCGCGCCGCAACAGCTCGGCGGCGAGCGCAAGCCCGGGGAGCGCCACCAGCCCGACGCGCCAGTACCGCCGAAGGACGTTGCGGTACTCGTCGATCCCTGGTCCGAACATGTCCGATCCTCCTTCCCTCTCCTCCGATGGTGCCGGGCAGAGCCGACGGTGTGACGACGTCGGCGGTCTGATATCGGCGTACAGGAGCGGTCGCTTTTCCGGCACGGAGCAGGGGCGCCTCCGCGTTCGGGTGAACCTCCCGGGGCGCATGGTCCGTCTTGCGCTGAATATGGATGACAATCACGGAAGCCACAGCGACGGTGCATCCGCCTCTGCTCGGACATCATCGCTGACGTGAGCGAAGAGACCGCGTCTCCCCCGAAGCGCGCCATGAGCAGCGTGCCGTCGGATCACCTTCGGGCGGCCGCGACGCGACTGGTCGCGGGGAGAATCCACCGTGCCCGACCTCGGTGACGAAGGCCCTGTAACAGGAGGGCAGCCGGAGCCCGTTCGCCTGCTCGAAGTCGTCCACCGACTGCTCGCTCAGCGGAGGGCCCAGGAAGTACCGGTGGCCCGATGCACCAGGCCTCCGGAGATCCGGGTCGGCCTTCTGAGCGAAGCCGAGTTTGAGGCGAGGCCCAGAGCCGCGCGAGGGGGCCGCGGGGCTCGCGACACCGCGCATGCGGCGGTGGCTCAACGTGCTGCCGGCCATCGACGCCGGCGAGCTCCTGCGGTGGCGCAGCCAGTCTGACGACGGCCGGCGCCACGCGTGGAGCTGGCTCCTTTATCACTGGATGTGGAACACGCGCTCGAAACGGTTCGACGACTTCACGCGCCGGCTCTCCGACGGCGAGGACCCCGATGCCGCCTGGCTCGCCGCCTTCCCCGACCTCGACCCGGCGCGACCCGACGCCATGGAGCTGCTCTCGGAGGAGCTGGAGAAGTACCGGCGCCGGGGCGCCTACGGCTACTACCGCGTGCGCGCGGAGTTCGACAGTGCGTCGCGGGAGGTCCCGCTCTCACGCGGCGACCTGCACGTAGCGATCCTCGAGGCGCGCGAGGTCGCCGCCGACGCGTCGCAGCAGCGCGCCGATCTGCAGGAAGCGCTCCGCGAGGAGCCCGGTCACGCCATCGCCACGGCCTGGGCGGCGCGGCTCGGGGGGACCTCCCCGGTGGAGGCGCTGCGCGAGCGCACGCGCGCCGCCACCGGCGACGGCTGGGCCTGGCTCGAGCTGGGGCAAGCGCTACCGGGCGCCGCGGACGAGACCGAGCGCACGGCCGCGCTGCGCAAGGCTGCGGAGCTCCTCCCTGACGTCGCCCTCGCCCATCGCGCGCTCGCCGCGGCACTGCTCGCGGCGGGGAAGGCGCACGACGCACTCGCGGCGGCAAACCGCGCGCTCGACCTGGCCCCCTGGGATCCCGTCGCGGTGGCGACGCTCGGCGGAGTCGCGGCCGGCTTGGGCCAGTGCCCGCAGGCACGGCAGCTCGCGAGCCGTGCGCTCGAGGCAGCGTCGCCCGAGGGTGCGGGGGAGCGGCTCCGCGCGCTCGTGGCGGACGTCGACCGACGCTGCGCGGTCACGGCGCCGGCGGAGGCGGGCTCGCCGTCTCGCTAGGATTTGTGCCTCGCGAAATCGCGTGCGGGCGAGCCGAGCAGAACGGGAGCCCAGGAAGGCGGCAGGTTCGGGGTTTCCGTGGATTTCGGCCGCCTCACTAACAGACGCGCACCGGCGGCACCGTCGAGAGCAGGGGGTCTGACCGCGCAGTCGTGCCTGCCCGCGTCGTCGCCGATCGGCCTGCTTCCTGTCGTAGAGGCGCGCAGCGATGGCCGGCCCCCAGCGCGTCCCGCCGACGCGACACCGTCGCCGAGGTGGGTGCCTGCGCCGGAGCCGGAAACCGCGCGCTCCAGCGCAAGCAGCACCTGTGCATCATCCCAACTGCCGCTGTAAACGCCGTATGGCCGCTACTGGATAAGCGCGCAGATATCGACGAGCTGCCCGGTCCCGTTGAGCGGCTCGACGAGGTTTCCGTTCGCGTCGAAGGCGAACCTGAACGTTCCGATCGCAAGGACGAGCCCGGCGAATGGATCGAACAGGATGTTGCGGCCCGTGACGACGGTGACGGCGTTCCCGTTCTCCGTGAACTGGTGGAACACGCCCGTCGAGTTGAGCACGACGCTGTTCGCGGGGTTCGCGGCGTTGGTTGCCGTCACCTTCAGCCCGGGCGCTATGACGATGAGCCGGTCACGGGGCACCGTGATCGTCGCTCCCTTCCCGTCGAGCGTGAAGATCACGTCGAACCCGCACACGCCGGGGAAGACGATCTCCCCGGACGTCTCCGTCGGCGGGAGTTCCGGCTGCCCCTTGCCGGCGGCGAGGCCCGGCGAGGCGGTGGCAAACGCAACGGCGAACGCGAAAGCAAGCGAGTGCAACTGGCGCATGAGTTCCCCCCGGATGAATGCTCTTAGAGCGTGCGCCGGAGAACGACGTCGCAGCCGAAGCCTCGAGCACGGCGGACCGCTGCCCCCCGCGCGGCGCATGCTGGCGTAGTGTCCTGTCGTCACGCGAGCACGCCAACTGGGCAAACGGGGCGTCACTGTCGCGCGATCGACGGAGATTTCTCGTCGCGGCCCAAAGCGCTACCGCCGTAGCGGCCGCAGCGTCGTCGTACCCAGGCCAGAACGAGGCCGACTTCGTCGCGAAGGAGTTCCGGTTCCTGAGCGGCGAAACGCTGCCAGACGTGCGCCTTCACTACGTGACGCTCGGAACGCCGCAGCGCGACAGCCAAGGGAAGGTCGCAAACGCCGTGCTGCTCCTGCATGGCACGAGCAGCACCTCGAAGCAGTGGTTCGTGCCCACGATGGCGCCCGAGCTGTTCGGGCCTGGGCAGCCGCTCGACGCGGCGCGCTACTACGTCATCATGCCCGACGGCCTCGGCCGCGGCGGCTCGACGAAACCGAGCGACGGGGTCCGGGGACGGTTCCCGCGCTACGGCTACGGCGACGTGGTGGCAGCGCAGCACCTCCTCGTCACTAGCGGCCTCGGCATCGAGCACCTGCGCGCCGTCGTGGGGACGTCGATGGGCGGGATGCACGCCTGGATGTGGGCCGAGCGCTTCCCCGACATGATGGACGTGGCGATGCCCATCGCTTGCCAACCCTCGGCCATTTCCGGACGCAACCTCGTGTTCCGACGGATCCTCACGCAGGCCATCCGCACCGACCCCGACGGGCGCAACGGTGATTATGTGGACCCGCCACGCCACTGGCTCGCGACCGCTCCCCTCTGGCCGATGATGTTCGAGAACGTGGTCCGGCTGCAGGAGACGGCGCCCACGCGGCAGGCGGCCATCGAGCGCTACGACAAGTGGGTCGAGGTCGCGCGCCGGGACTACGATGCGAACGACTTCCTCTACTGGGTGGAGTCGTCGTTTGACTATGACCCCGCAACCGGACCTCGGCAAGATCAAGGCGAAGGTGGTGGCGGTGGACTTCGCCGACGATGCCGTGAACCCGCCGGAGCTGCCGCAGACCGAGTCACTCGTGCGGAGCGTGCCGGGCGCGAGGTGGGTCCTCGTACCGGCGAGCGACAAGACCCAGGGACACCTCACGCTCCGCCTCGCCGCGGTGTGGAAGCCTTACTTGGCGGAGGCGCTGGCGGCGCGCTCCGCCGGCCGTTGAGGTCCCGGGAACAGGAAATACGCATCGAGCCGGACCCCGTCGCAAGTTGTGCCGTCCGGCTGCGCCGGTCGTTTCACCTCCGCGTCGACGAACCGCGACGAAGCGTAAGGGGTCGGCGCATGCCCGCGACCGATCGTGCGCTCGACAGCGAAATCACCGGGATGAGGCAGCGACCGGCGATCCAGGAGAAGCGGGCGCACGGCGTCCGTTTCCCGTCGCTTTCCGGAGGCCACCACGTCGATGCACCACCTTCGCAGGGGAGCGATCGTTGACCCCCATGTGGCCTCGCCCACTACCCTCTTGAGAACGCGCGGACTTCGTTCAACGCTGCGTAAAGGAAGTTGCCCGCGCCGTCGGGAGATGCCTGCGGAACCAAGTGGCCACTCCACGAGGTTCATTCCACATCGAGCGCGACGAACGCTTTCGTATCTTCCGGAGGTCGACCATGGTCACCTCGGCACGTGCCTCAGCTGCTGCACGCTGGCGTCCGTGAACTCAGGGTGGCGCTGCAATCTACGCATCGAGATGCGGACCGAGGTCCGTCCTCCATAGTCATCGGCGCAGTCGCCACGAAACGCTCGGGTCTCCTTCGGCTCGGTACGCGGAATTCCTGCCTCCGTTAGGCGGCGGCCGTCTTGAAGTTCGGGTCGTAGTTCCGGCGCGTCACCCAGATTCTGTGCAGCACGACTGCAAGCTTTCGCGCGACGGCGACGAGCGCTCGCACGTGCCCGTGCCGCATCATCGCGAGCTCCACGGCGTCGTGCCCTCGTTCCGGCTCCAGACTACACAACTCCGACGGTCTCTCGCAGGAGCCTACCAGCCGTGACCTCCAGCGGACTCGACACTCACCGCCTCCGCGTGACGGATCGCCTAACGACGCTCGGAATCTGCGTCGTCGCCGTGCTCGCCCTCGGTGCGGCGAACCACGGCTTGACCTCGGAGAAGCCCATGACGGCCTCGACCAGCCCCGATCCGAACCACACGAGCGAGGTCGCGATCCTGGCGGGCGGTTGCTTCTGGGGCATGCAGGAGATCATCCGCAAGATCCCCGGCGTGCTCGAGAGCGAGGTTGGCTACACGGGCGGGTGGCTGGAGAACCCGCGCTACGAGGACACGCACGACTCGAGGTCTGGTCACGCCGAGTCGGTGCGGATCGTCTTCGACCCTCGGAAGCTCTCGTACGAGGACCTGCTCGAGAAGTGGTTCTTCCGGATGCACGATCCGACGACGCCGAACCGACAGGGGAACGACGTCGGCACGCAATACCGGAGCGCGATCTTCTACACGAGCGACGCGCAGCGGGCGACCGCGGAGGTGGTGAAGAAGCGCGCCGGAGACTCAGGGCGCTGGAAGGGCAAGACCATGACGACGGAAATCGCCAAGGCGACCACCTGGTACAAGGCCGAGGGCTATCATCAGGACTATCTGCAGAAGCACCCCGGCGGCTACACCTGCCACTACCTCCGCAACTGACGCAGTCTAACCGCCAAGGAGGAGACAACCATCATGATCAAGGTCAGCGTTCTTTACCCCAACGCGAACGACTGCCGCTTCGACTTCGACTACTACTGCAAGTCGCACATGCCCATGCTCCGGGACAGGCTGGGCAGCGCCTGCCACGGCATCGGGGTGGACAAGGGCATCGCGGGTGGCGCAGCCGGCACTCGTCCGGCCCACGTCGCTTCGGCACACCTCTTCTTCGATTCCGTCGAGGCCTTCCAGGCGGCTTTCAATCCGCACGCCAAGGAAATCCTGGCCGACGTTCCGAACTACACCAACGTCCAACCACTCATCCAGATCAGCGATGTGCTGATCAACGCCACCCGCAGCCAGACGGGCGAACTGCACCTGCACATGGCGTGACGTCGATCTGGCAAAGACGACTGCGCGTCCTTGGACCTGAACGGCCCGAAGGCGCCCTCGTGCAGCACGTCTCGTGCGACACGCGTCGTCATTTGGCTCGGGCGACCGCCACCGCGTCGACGAGGCGCGCGAGCATGTTGCGAACGTCCGCGGCAACGCTTGGCGCTTCCTGGACGATCGGCGCCTTCCAGGCAAGAAACGCATCGACCGCCCCCAGGGTCTGAGCGAGGGCGTCGAGTCCTCGATGCCCTCGGCCAGGGTCCTTCACCGCAGCCGTGATGGCCACGACCTTGCGGTAGAGCTCTCCCGATCCGATCACCCAGTCGATGGCGTTCTTCAGGACTCCCGACAAGCTGTGGCCGTATTCGGGCGAAGCGATGAGTACGGCATCGCTCTGCGCGAGTTCCCGCCTCCACCGGTCGACCGGTGGTGGCGCCCCGGTGGCCTCTAGATCGGGATTGAAGTACGGGAGTTCGTGGAGTCCATCGAAGAGGACGACCTCGACGCCATCCGGAGCCAGGGTCACCGCGGTCCGAAGCAGTACCGCGTTCGACGAGGTGCGCTGCAAGCTTCCGCAGACTCCAACGACGCGCATGTGCCTGCTCCTTCCTGTGCATCAATCCCGTGAGACTCGCGAGCGCTCCGGGTTTGCCCAAGCCCGGCGTGCGATGATCCCGCGAGGCAGAATGGCGGCACCTTTGGCATCCAGAGATGAGCCGCAAGCACGGCGGGTCGGTAGCGGCGATAGCTGGCAGCGACCGCGACCGCCGCGATGAAGCCAGGTCGCGCCGGCACCGACGGTCGTTACACCGTCAGCGCCGACGCGCAGGTCTCCGACCCAAGTGGTCGCGCGTCAGCGCGAAGCCAGACCGACCGCGTTCGGGGGCAAGCCGCGAGCGGACGTCTCGAACGGAGCCAGACTGCCGTCGCGACCGACGATGAACCCGTGAACCGAGTGCTGGTTCGCGTCGAGCACGTACAGGAAGCGGTCACGAGCCGTGAGCGCGAGGTCGAGCGGCTTCCCTCCGGGGAGCACGCCCGCAGACCCGTCGCGAAGCTTGATCCCACCGTGGCGGTCGATCAGATACGAAGCCACTGTACCGCTCCCCGCGTTCGCCACGAAGGCACGGCTCCCGTCCCACGTCACCACCACCCAGCAGGGCGCGGCGCCGCCGTCGGCGACCGTGCCACTGACGAGCTCGAGGCGCCCGTCGTCGAGCTGGTACGACGAGACTGCGCCCTCCCCCGCCTCGGACACCGCGAGGACGTCACGCCTCGTGATGGCAAACCCGAAGGGCGTCGAGCCTGCCGAGGCGACGGGGTGAGGACCGGACGCCCTGCCCTCGTCGTCGATCCGGTACGTGGTGATGGTCCGGCTCGCCTTCTCGGTGACGACCAGGACCTCGCCCGAAGCATCGAACGCGATCTGAGCGCCGCCAGCACCCGACGTGCTGAGCGGGCGCGATGAGCCGGCGATCGGCCGCAGGATCCCATCCCCGTCCAGTCGCAGGCCAGCGATGTTGCCGACTCCACCGGCGTCGAGGACGTACACGAGGCCGTCGTGCTCGGCGATGCTGACGGGCAGGGATCCACCGGATGAAGCGCGTGACGCTCTCGTCAGCTGCGCCCCCTCCACCCGGAACGCAGTGATCTCATCCGAGCCGGCGTCGACGACGAGGAGGAACCGCCCGTCGGTCGTGAGCACCACGGCACCCTGGGATCCGAGGACCCCCTCGCCGCCACCGGACCCGCGGCCACCGGTCGCGATCGTGTCCTCCAGCCTGAGCGCCCCGTCTTCCGCGCGGCTGAAGGCGACGACGGCGTTCGCCGCAGCATCGTCCGAGATGGTGAAGACCGCACCGTCTGCTATCGCCTTCGTGCTCATGACCGCACCGACCAAAGCCATCATCGTTCTTTTCGTCATTTGCGACTCACCGTGTTCTCTCCGTCGTGGAGATCGGACGGTGAATACGGCGGGTGGGGGATCTGCGTTACGCGGATCCGGTCCGAAACGGCTCGCTGTAATCGGGACGCCGCTCGCGACCTCTCCTCGGAGACGTCCTCGGAGAGACCCACATGGCGCACAAAGCGAACGCACCCTTCCTTGACGCAGGAGATTCGTTCCCCCCGCTCGAGTTCAACCTCACCGATGGGAGGCGCCTCGCCCTACCCGGCGATCTCTCCAGGCCCTACAACGTCGTCCTGGTCAACAGGGGGGCCTGGTGCCCGTTCTGCGTGGCGCAGCTGAAGGCGTTCCAGTCAGGCTTGGCGAAGCTCGAGGACGAAGGGACCGGGGTCATCAGTCTCTCGGCCGATTCGCGTGAGCAGGCCTCTGCCATGGTGGCCGAGCACCGGCTCGCGTTCCCGGTCGCTCACGGCGCATCCGTCGACGAGGTCGCCGAGAGACTTGGCGTCTATTACGAACCACATCCGCCGAACGCGAAGCCGTATCTTCAGTCCGCTGGCTTCGTACTCGGCCCGGGCGGCGCGGTGCTGCTCGCGGTGTACAGCTCGGGGGCGATCGGGCGGCTCGTGTGGCAAGACGTCCTCGGATTCGTGAAGTACGTGCGGGCACACTCTTGAGCGTGGAGCTCCCGAGATGACGACGAACTTCACGGGTTGGGTCTCCGGCCTCGCACGCACGCATGCGCGGGCGCTCGCCGCCGTGGCGGTGCGCGAGGGCTTGACGCGCATCGAGGCGATCGACGCCGTGCAGGAGTCGTTCACGACGCTGCTCGCGCTGCCGCAAGCGCGCGAGCTCTCCCTGGACGACGAGGGCGCCGCGCGGCTCATGGCGGTGCTCGTGCGAAACGCCGCGCGAAACATGCGCCGCCGCCTTCATCGCTCTCGCGCTCAGGAGCCCATCGATGACGCCACGGAGATCCCCGCTGACGTCCCCAGCGTCGATACCTTGCTCGCTGCTGCCGAGGAACACGTGGCCCTCCTCGGCTGCGTTCGACAGCTCGCCGAGGTGCAGCGGCTGGTGGTGACGATGCGCGTCCTCGAGGAGCTGAGCCCCGCCGAGGTCGCGCGCACCCTCGGCCTGACGCCGGTCCACGTCGGGGTCCTGCTGTACCGAGCCAAGCGGGAGCTCATGGACTGCATGGAGCGGGGCCGGGCCGAAGAGGGTTCGCTTCCCGGTCGTCGCTGATGGCCGACCTGGCAGCTCCGGGTCCGAGGAACGCGGGCAGGGCGACGTCGATGGCGAGGGAGCGCTTCATCGGGCTCGCCTGCGGCCTGCTCTCCGTCCTCCTGTTCTCGAGCTTCACGCTCGCCTCGCGCCTCGGGCTCTCGTCCTCGCTGAAGTTGCCGGACCTCGCAGCCCTCCGGTTCGGCATCGGCGGCACCCTGCTTCTTCCGGTCCTCGTTCGAGGAGGTCCGCGTGGCATCGCCTGGCGCCATGCCGTGGCGCTGGCGTTCTGCGGAGGGATCGGATTCGCCCTCCTCGCATATGCCGGCTTCGCCCTGGCTCCAGCAGCGCACGGCGGGGTCCTGCTGCACGGTACGCTGCCGCTCTTCACGGAGGCCATCGTCCGCATGAGATCGCGGCCAACCGGCGCCCGTCATCGGTCCGTGGGGATGGTCCTCATCGCATCAGGGGTGGCCCTGATGGCTTGGGACAGCGTCACCGCGGCGAGTGCGCGGCAGCTCGTGGGCGATGCGTTCCTGTTGCTCGCGTCGCTCTCCTGGTCGTCGTACGGCCTGCTCTCGCGTCGCCTCGACCTTCCGCCGGCAACGGGGGCCGCGCTCGTCGCCGTGCTCTCGTCGTGCGCGTTCCTTCCATTCTACGCCCTCTGGCCGGGCAAGGCGCTCTTCGGCGTGGGTGATCGAGAACTACTGCTGCAGGCCGTCGTCCAAGGTGTGCTCATCGGCGCGGTGTCGATCTTCGTGTACACGCGCGCCGTGGCGGCGCTGGGGCCCGCCACGACCGCCCTGCTCGCGGCGGCGGTCCCCTGCATCACCACGCTCGCGGCCGTGCCGCTGCTGGCCGAGTCCCCGAGCGGGATCGCGCTCGCCGGTATCGCGGTGGTCACCGCGGGAATGATCGTCGCCGTGCGCCTGCCTGGGCACGCACGCTGACGGGATCGGGATCGCCCGATCACCGGCGCCGGCCCCGCTCAGCCACCGCCCCGGCCGTGGAGGCGTTCCTGCGAGCGAAGGCGGCTACCTTGGCGCGGTTGCCGCACATGGACATCGAGCACCAGCGCCGCGCCTGGGCTTGCGACGTATCGCGAAAGTAGAGGATGCACGCGGGATCGGCGCACTTCCGGATCGAGCCGCGTGGGCGGGCGACGAGGTCGGCGGCCGCTCGAGCGATCGAGTTCAGCGAGACGCGCCACGATGGACCCGCACGCTCGTCGTGGAGCTTCCAGCCGCCATCGTCGCGCAGGAGCTGCGGATAGGCCGCCACGGCCGCGAGCTCCGCGTTCAGCCGCCGGACAGTGGCTGGCTTCGGTCCTTCCCCGGCGGCGAGCGCGACGACGATGTCCCGGACGAGATCGCGCAGCGCCAGCGCGACGGCATGCGCCTCAGCCTCTCCACCGTTCTCCGCCAGTTCGCGCTCGAGACGCCTCGCCTCGGCCTCGCCAGAAGGGGCCATTCATCACGGTTCCAGCGCGAGGCCGCTCAGCACCAGGGTCCGGATCCGAGCGGCGAGATCGGGATCGGTGTCGAGCAGGGCGTCGTACGCATAGCTGCCCGACGGCGATCGAGTGCGGCAGGCGCTGGCATCGTGCGACTGGGCCGTGCTGGAGCAGCGGATAGGCATCTCCTGCCGTTACATCGACGACGCGACCCGACGCCCACCGGGCCGCGCCATGTTCGACCACCTGGCCGCACGCGCCGCCACCGCTCAGTTCCACGTCTTCCATGGGACGCGCGACTGGAACACGCCGGTGGAGCCGGTCCGCGCGCTCGAGGCGTGGAACGTCTCGACCGGTCACCTCCGGGCGGCGTTCCACTACTACGAAGGCGGCCATGCGGGAAGCGAGGCGGCCCGGGCCGAGATGGCGCAACTGCTGGCGTCGATCGCCGCCGAGTAGCTCCCGGGTTGTCCTCCTCGAGCGCGCCCGAGGACGAAGAACCGCGCCGGCACC
>DASTGH010000043.1:0-2194 GCA_035719345.1 Anaeromyxobacteraceae bacterium | reverse complement strand
CGTCCATCGCCGCCATGAGCACCCAGTCCCACGGCGCGAAGTAGCCGTAGGCGAGGAGGCGATCGCGGTCGGGCGCGCCGTCGTGCCCGGGGCGGGTCCAGGTGTCCGTGGCCAGCGAGCCGGCGGCCAGCCGCGGCGCGGCGTCGATCATCTGGTCCAGCACCCGGCGGCCGGTGCGCGCGTCCGCCACCGCCGAGACGTCCTCGCCCGCCTTCCAGCCGGCGGCGTCGAAGATGGGCCGCCCGCGCTGCGCCCCCTTCGCGCCCAGCACCGCGATCGCGCCGGTCGCGCCGAGCCGCGTCTCCTGCATGGCGCGCTGCACGCCGGCGAGTGCGTCCTGGCGCACACCGACGAAGAGCATGCCCACCACCTCGCCGCCCGGCCCGCGCAGCGGCTGGTAGGAGGTCACGTACCAGGCGTCGACCACGAAGGCGCGGCCGACGTACCTCTCCCCGCGGAGCACGGCGGCGACGACCGGGTTCGGGCCGTCGGCGCCGCGCGCCGGGACGTAGGTGCCCACCGCGCGCCGCCCGTCCTTCGCCTTCACGCTGGTGGCGACGCGCAGCATGTTCCCCTCCTCGTCCATGCGGAGGAACAGGGTGGCGGCGGCCGCGGTGAGGCGGGTCACCTCGTCCACCACCGGCGACGGCGCGGCGAAGTCGGCGTTGCGCACGACCGGGTCCTCGCCCACGAACGGCTCGCGCACGGACACCTCGCGAGCGCCGCCGTCGGCCTGGCTCACCGCCTGCCAGCTCACCCGGTCCTCGCCCAGCGAGAACCCGCCGCCGCGCGCCAGCACGTCCGCGGCGACGCGGGCGGCGGCGTCGAGGCGGCGCGCCAGCTCCTCCTGGGCGGTGGCGCAGGCGAGCCGGAAGTCGGAGACGGCGCGCTCGAGCCGATCGCGCGCGAGCGCGCCGACCTCCGCCTCGACCGCGGCGCCGACCCGCCAGGTCGCCACCCCGAGCGCGCCGAGGAAGATGGCGGCGAGCGCGGCGGCGGGCGCGACGGCGGCGTTCCGGATCTGACGGCGCAGCGACATGGCGGCTCGACCTCGTCTCCCCCGGCACGCGCCCCTTCCCACCTGCTCGCTTCCCGCGGACGCGGGGCGGATCGGGCGGATCGCAACGACCATGCCGCCCGCCCGCACTCATCGTCCGTGCAGGAGGTCCACGGGCGCAGCCGCCTTCGGGTGAGGTGGGGCACGCGATCGCGCGGGTGCGACTCGACCCTGGGGCGGCTCGAAACCGAGCTTCGACGCGAGTCCTGAAGCCTGGAGCCTGAAGCCCGGAGCCCGAAGCCCGGAGCCCGAATGACTCCGTCAGGCGTCCCACCAGCGCGGCGAGTACCAGGATCCGCACACGTCGCGGTCGTCCTCGTCGTGGACGCGGTCGTAGAGGGAGCGCCACCGCCCGGAGTCGCGCCAGCGGGGATCGCGGTGCGAATCGTCGCGCAGGAACGCGTGCCCGAGCTCGTGGCCGAGGTTCGTGTCCTCGATCTCGCAGCCGGGCGAGCCGAGCCAGATGACCCTGGCGTCGGAGTCGGTGCAGCCCAGGGCCGAGGCCCGCTCGCCGTTGCAGGACACGGCCCCCGGAACGAGGTGGATGGTCCAGCCGGCCAGCTCGCCCGGGTCGTGGCCCCAGAACGCGGCCGCCGCCTCCACGTACCGGCGGAGCCGCGGCCTGAAGTCTTCACGCAACGTGTATGGCAGCGCCGCCTCGACCTCGAGGTCGATGCCGTAGAGGCCGGGATCGCCCGCCGCCGCGCCGGCGGTGGGACCGCCGCAGGCGGCGAGGAGCCAGGCGCCTGCGCCGACGAGCGCGAGCTGGCGCGACATGTGGTGCTCCCCCCGGTGGCATCCTGCGGCTCCGTCGGCGCCGAGGCATGTCGTGCAGCGGCACGTCGCCGGGCGGCGTGTCGTGGGGCGGCGTGACGGGATCCGCCGTCGCACTCCGCGGCGGAGCGCGACGGGACGGCTCCGCAACTGGCGTGCCGTGGCGGACTGGCCGTCGAAGCGCTGGCCGCGGCGGGCGCGGCTCGCGCCGTGGTCGGGGTCGGCGCGCGCTCCGGGTCGCGCGCGCCGGGGTTCACGCGCCGAAGAGGGCGCGGACGCGATCGGCGAGCTCGCGCGCGCGTCGCTCGCGCGCGGGAGCCACGAACACGGTATCGTCGCCGGCGATGGTGCCCAGCACGTCGG
>DASTGH010000042.1:0-3361 GCA_035719345.1 Anaeromyxobacteraceae bacterium | reverse complement strand
GGGTGAAGGGCGGGGTCGTCCCGCCACCGGCGCCGCCGGCGCGCGCCGAGATCCTGGCGCAGGAGCGCCTCGTCCTCGACTACGAGGCCGGCGCCGACCTCGCCGACAAGCTGGAGCGGGCGAGGAAGGCCCTCGAGATCGACGCCGCGCCCGGCTGGAAGGCGCTCACCGCCAAGGGCGTGTTCCGTGGCAGTGGCCGGCCCACCGGCAAGACCGCGTTCCTCTTCCCCGGCCAGGGCAGCCAGTTCGTGAACATGGGCCGCGCGCTCTGCGAGCGCGAGCCAGTGGTCCGCGCCGTCTTCGACGAGGCCGACGCCGTCCTCGCGCCCATCCTCGGCCGGCCGCTCACCTCGTTCCTCTTCGCCGACCCGGGCGACAAGGCGGCGATGGCGCGCGCCGAGGAGGAGCTGCGCCAGACCGCCATCACCCAGCCGGCCGTGCTGACGGTGGACGTCGCGCTGCGCGCGCTCCTCGCCGAGTACGGCTTCCAGCCCGAGTACGTGATGGGCCACTCGCTCGGCGAGTACGGCGCGCTGGTGGCCGCGGGCGTCATGCCGTTCGCCGACGCGCTGCAGGCGACCGCGGCGCGCGGGCGCGAGATGACGCGCGTGAGCCTGGCCGACAACGGCTGGATGGCGGCGGTCTCCGGTCCGCTCGAGGTCGTCGAGAGGACGCTCGCCGCGGTGGACGGCTACGTCGTCACCGCCAACCTGAACAGCCGGACGCAGGCCGTCATCGGCGGCGAGACCGAGGCGGTGAAGCGCGCCATCACGGCGCTGGAGGCGGTGAAGATCGCCGCCATCCGGCTGCCGGTGAGCCACGCCTTCCACACGAGGATCGTCGCCCCGGCGGCGGAGCCGCTCGGCCGAGTGCTGGACGGCCTCCGCATCGCGTCGCCGCGGCTCAAGGTGGTCGCCAACGTGACGGGCGGGCTCTACCCCGAGACGCCGCGCGAGATCCGCGAGATGCTCGTCCGGCAGATCGCCTCGCCCGTGCAGTGGGTGAAGGGCCTGGAGACGCTCTGGCGCGAGGGCGTCCGGACGTTCGTCGAGGTCGGCCCCAAGAAGACGCTGAAGGCGTTCGTGGACGACGTCCTCGGCGACGGGGACGGGCTCGTCTCGCTCCACACCAACCACCCGAAGATCGGCGAGGTCGCCACCTTCAACCACGCGCTGTGCGGGCTGTACGCCGCCGGCCACGTCGGGACGGAGGCGCCGGTCGCCGCCGTCGCCGCGGCGCCGTCCGCGCCGCCGCCCGCCGTCCTCACCGCCGCACCGGTCACCGCCGCCCCGAGGGACGGCGCCACGCAGGAGCCCGAGACCATGTCGAGCAAGACCGTCGAGGAGCTGGCCCAGCTGCTCGCCCGCACCCTCGCCACCGCCGCCGCCACGCCGCGCGAGGCGCGCGCCGCGGCCTTCGACCGCAACGAGGTGCCGGCCGGCTCGGTGGTCATCAGCGGCTGCGGCCTGGGGCTCCCCGGGCCGGAAAAGCCGGTGATGGATCCGGACAACGTGGATCGCATCCTGCGCGGCGAGCAGTTCATCGATCTCCTGCCAGCGCGCTTCCGCGAGCGCATGGCGAAGAAGCACGTGACGCGGGTCGTGAAGACGGCCGACGGCGACGGACGCTTCGAGACCATCGAGGACACGGCCGACGTGCTCAAGCTCGCCGGCCGGGCGGGGACGTTCGACCTCGCTGCCGAGTACGGCGTCTCCGAGAAGCTGGTCGAGGCGCTCGACACGACCACCCAGCTCGCCATCGCCGCGGGCGTGGACGCGCTGCGCGAGGCCGGCATCCCGCTCGTCCAGACCTGGCGGCGGACGTCGAAGGGGACGTTCCTGCCCGAACGCTGGGAGCTGCCGGAGTCGATGCGCGACGAGACCGGCGTCATCTTCGGCTCGGCGTTCCCAGGCTACGACCGGTTCGCCGAGGAGATGCGGAAGTACTACGCCTACGAGTCGCGCCGCGCGCGCCGCGACACGCTCGAGGAGCTGCGCCGGACGACGGTCGATCCCGCGGCGCTGCGCGAGATCGGGCGGCAGCTCTCGCAGGTGGACGAGGAGCTCCGGCGCGAGCCCTACGCCTTCGACCGGCGCTTCCTGCTCCGCGTCCTGCCCATGGGCCACAGCCAGTTCGCCGAGTACATCGGCGCCCGCGGGCCGAACGCCCTCGCCAACGCCGCCTGCGCGAGCACGGCCCAGGCCATCGCCATGGCCGAGGACTGGATCCGCACCGGCCGCTGCCGCCGCGTGGTCGTCATCTCGGCCGACCACACCACCAGCGAAAATCTCATGGAGTGGATCGGCGCCGGTTTCCTCGCCAGCGGCGCCGCTGCCACCGACGACAAGGTGGAGGAGGCGGCCGTTCCGTTCGACCGGCGCCGGCACGGCACCATCGTCGGCATGGGCGCGGCCGCGCTGGTGGTGGAGAGCCAGGACTCGGTCGAGGAGCGCGGCATGCGCGGCATCGTCGAGCTGCTCTCCAGCGAGACGCGCAACAGCGCCTTCCACGCCACCCGCCTCGACGTCGACCACGTCGCGGCGGTGGTGGAGAGCCTGGTCCGCTCCGCCGAGCGGCGCTTCGGCGTGGACCGGCGCGCCATGGCCCCGGCGACCGTGTTCATGTCGCACGAGACCTTCACCCCGGCCCGCGGCGGCAGCGCCTCGGCCGAGGTGGCGGCGCTGCGGCGCGTCTTCGGCGAGGCCGCCAGCGAGATCGTGGTCTCGAACACGAAGGGCTTCACCGGCCACCCCATGGGCGTCGGCGTCGAGGACGTCATCGCGGTGAAGATCCTGGAGCGCGGCATCGTCCCGCCGGTCCCGAACTACAAGGAGGAGGACCCCGACCTCGGGCTCCTCAACCTCTCCCGCGGCGGCCGGTACCCGGTCGACTACGCCATCCACCTGGCGGCGGGCTTCGGCTCGCAGATCGCGCTCACGCTCACCCGCCGCATCCCGGGCGGCACCGAGCGCGTCGACCGGCGCGACGTGTACCAGCGCTGGCTCGAGGCCGTCACCGGCGTGGACCAGGCCGGGACCGAGGTGGTGAAGCGCACGCTTCGCGTGGTCTCGAAGGGCGCCCCGGCGCGCGCGCCGCAGCCCGCGACGTGGGCGTGGGGCACCGCGCCGACGCGCAGGGCGCCTGCGCCGGCCGCGTCGGAGCGCCCGGTCTTCACGCCGGTCGCGTTCGCGCCGCCGCCGCCGATGCGGCCGAGCACGACCGCGACCCCGTCCCCGTCCCTTACCCCCACCCCGTCCCTTACCCCGACCCCGACCCCGACCTCGACCCCGATCCCGACCGCGGTCGCGATGGCGCCGGCGCCCACACCCCCGCCCCCCGCCCAAGCGGGGGGAGGGACGGG
>DASTGH010000041.1:0-26705 GCA_035719345.1 Anaeromyxobacteraceae bacterium | reverse complement strand
GGAGAAAGACGGGGACGCTCGCCGACCCCGGCACGCCCGAGGGCCGCGCCGAGCGCGACGCGCTCCTCGCGGCCTGGCTCGCCGGCGACCGCCGCCGGTCGTTTCCCGGGGGCGAGGACTTCGCGTCGGTGTCGCGGCGCGTGCGCGAGGGGCTCGCCCGGCTCGCCACGACCTCGCTCGACGGGCCCGCGGTGGTGGTGACGCACCGGGCGGCGCTCCTGGCGGCCGCGGAGTCGTGCGCGTCGCCGGGAGGGCCGCGGCCGCAGGGCGGCTGCGCCAACGGCTCCATCACCGCGCTGGAGCTCGACGGGCGCGGCGGGTGGCGGCTCGTCTCGTGGGCGGAGGACGGACACCTCGGCTGACCGCGCCGGGGGCGCGCTCGGCGCGCAGCCGCGGGCATCCCGCGGCTTTGCGCCCGCCCGCGCAGCGCGACCTCAGACCACCTCGTTGAAGTCGTACGTCCCCGTCGCCTGGACGAGGAGGTAGCGCAGCGCACGCGGCGTGGCGTTCACGACGCGGTGGACGCGGCGAGGCGGGATGTCCCGTCGCTCGCCGGGGCGGAGGGCGACGCGCTCCTCGGGATCGCGGAACCAGATCTCGAGCCCCTCCTCGAGGCAGAAGACGCTGTCGGTCACGACCGTGTGGAAGTGCCAGGCCGTCCCGTCGCCCGGGCGCAGGGTGTTCACGCGGACCTGCACGTCGGCGGTCCGCGCGAGCCACTCCGTCTCCTGGAAGCCCGCCATGCGACCTCCTTCAGCGCGCCAGCCGCTCGCAGACGGCGCGCGTCACCTCGGCGGTCCCGGCGGTGCCGCCCAGGTCGCGCGTCACCACTCCGCTGGCCGTGACCGCCTCCACCGCGGCCATGATACGCGCACCGGCCGCCGCCTCGCCGAGGTGCTCGAGCATGAGGGCCGCCGTCCAGAAGGTGGCGACCGGGTTGGCGATGCCCTTGCCGGCGATGTCGAACGCGGAGCCGTGGATGGGCTCGAACATGGACGGGAACCTCCGCTCCGGGTTCAAGTTCGCGGTCGGCCCGATGCCGAGGCTGCCCGAGAGCGCGGCGGCGAGGTCGGACAGGATGTCCGCGTGCAGGTTCGTCGCGACCAGGACGTCGAGCGTCTGCGGCTTCAGCACCATGCGCGTGGTGACCGCGTCGACGAGCTCGCGGTCGACCTTCACGTCGGGGTACGCCTTCGCCACCTCGAAGAAGATCTCGTCCCACATCACCATGCCGAAGCGCTGCGCGTTCGACTTGGTGACGAGGGTGAGGTGCTTGCGGGGACGCTTGCGCGCGAGCTCGAAGGCGAAGCGGTGGATGCGCTCCACGCCGGCGCGGGTGAAGACCGCGGTCTCGGTGCCCACCTCGATGGGCAGCCCGCGGTGCGCGCGCCCGCCGTGGCCCGCGTACTCGCCCTCGGAGTTCTCGCGGATGATCACCCAGTCGATCTCGCCCCCGCGGCCGAGCGGGCTCTTCACGCCCGGCAGCACCCGGGCCGGCCGCACGTTGGCGTACTGGTCGAAGCCCTGCGCGATGGGGAGGCGCAGCCCCCACAGCGACACGTGGTCCGGGACGCGCTGATCCCCGACCGCGCCGAAGAAGATGGCGTCGAACGCCTTCAGGCGCTCGAGCCCGCCCTCCGGGATGTAGTGGCCGTGCTGGAGGTAGTGGTCCGAGCTCCAGGGGAAGTGCTCGGTCGTCAGCGCGAAGCCGCCGTCGCGCGCGGCGGCGGCCCGGAGCACCTCCACGCCCGCCGCGATCACCTCGGTCCCGATCCCGTCGCCGGGGATCGCTGCAATCCTGTACTCACGCATGGTTCACCTCTGGGGGTTGGGGGTGGTCACTTCACGGCGGCGGCGGCCGGGCGCGCGGCGGCAGCGGCGCCGGCGCGCCGCGCCAGGAGCAGCGTCACCGCTGCGGACACGACGAGGAGCCCGGCCACGAAGTAGAGGCCGCCGGCGAAGCTCCCGGTCTGCTGCTTGATCCAGCCGATCATCGTCGGACCGACGAAGCCGCCCAGGTTGCCGATCGAGTTGATGGTGGCGATGCCGGCCGCCGCGGCCGATCCCGAGAGGAAGAGCGTCGGCATCGACCAGAGCGGCGGCTTGGCGCAGCTGATCCCGATGTTGACGAGCGTGAGGGCGGCCATGACCGGCACGAGCGCCGCGCCGCTTCGCCCGGCGAGGACCAGGCTCGCCGAGGCGAGCAGGCACGCGCCGACGACGTGCCACGACCGCTCGCCGCTGCGGTCGGAGTGGCGCGCCCACAGCACCATCGCCACGACCGAGGCGGTGGGCGGGACCATGTTGAGGAAGCCCACCGTCATCGAGCTGACGCCGAGCTGCTTGATGATCTGCGGCGACCAGATGCCGAGCGTGTAGAGCCCCGCCGACGTCCCGAAGTAGACGAGCGAGAGCGCCAGCACGCGGGGGTCGACGAGCCCGCGCCAGGGGGAGTGGCTGGCGTGCCCCGACCGCTGCGCCACCTCCGCGTCCATCGTGCGCACGAGCCAGGCGCGCTCGTCCTCGGGCAGCCAGCGGGCGCGGGCCGGCCGGTCGGTCATGAAGAAGAAGGTGACGACGCCGAGGATCACCGCCGGGACCGCCTCGACGACGAACATCCACTGCCACCCCGCGAGCCCGAGCACGCCGTGCAGCTCGAGCAGCGCCGCCGAGACCGGCGAGCCGAGCGCCGTCGACACGGGCGCGGCGGCCATGAAGAGCGCGGTGACCCCGGCGCGGTGCCGCGCCGGGAACCAGTAGCTCAGGTAGAGGATGATCCCGGGAAAGAAGCCGGCCTCGGCGGCTCCGAGGAGGAAGCGCAGCACGTAGAAGCTGACGGGCCCCTTCACGAAGGCCATGGCGCCGGAGACGAGCCCCCACGTCACCATGACGCGCGCGATCCAGAGCCGGGCGCCCACCTTCTCCAGGACGAGGTTCGACGGGACCTCGAAGAGGAAGTAGCCGACGAAGAAGATGCCTGCGCCGAACCCGAAGGCGGCCGGCGAGAGGCCCACGTCCCGGTTCATGGTCAGCGCCGCGAACCCGATGTTCACGCGGTCGATGAAGGCGACGAAGTAGAGCAGGCAGATGAAGGGGACGATCCTCCAGCTGATGCGGCGCAGCGTGCGTTGCTCGACCGAACGCGTCATGAGGGCCTCCCCGGGCGTCGCCGCGCCCCGCCGTGTGCGGGAGCAGCTGCGGCGTCGGCAGGGACCCTAGCGCCGCGCCGGCGGCGGGCGTGAGCGCATCGGATTATGCAAATTTCGGAGATGATCCGGCCGCGGGGTCGCCGTGGAACTGCACCAGCTGCGCTGCTTCGTCGCCGTCGGGGAGGAGCTGCACTTCGGGCGCGCGGCGCGGAAGCTCGCGATGCTGCCGACCGCGCTCGGGCGCCAGGTCCGCCTCCTCGAGGAGGACCTCGGGACGAGGCTGCTCGACCGGACCACGCGCCACGTGGCGCTGACGGCGAGCGGTGCCGCGCTGCTCGACGGCGCGCGCGCCCTGCTCGGCCAGGCCGACCAGCTGGCCCGGCGCGCGCGGGCCCAGGCTCGCGGCGCGAGCGCGGCCATCCGGGTGGGCGCCATCGACAGCGCCGCGGCGGGCCTCGTGCCCCTCCTCCTGCACGACTTCCGCGCGCGGTGCCCCGACGTCGTGGTGCACCTCGTCGAGGAGAAGACCATCCGGCTGCTCCCGCGGCTCGCGTCCGGTCACCTCGACCTCGCCTTCGTGCGGCCTCCCCACGCCCGGGACCCGCGCTTCGAGTTCATGCCCCTCTTCGACGAGACGGCGGTGGTGGCGGTGCCCTCGCATCATCCGCTCGCCCGGCGGAGACGCCTCTCTCCCCGTGCGCTCGCGGACGAGCCGCTCATCGTGCCCGAACGACGCTCGCGGCCCCACAGCCACGACCTCACCATGAAGCTCTTCGCCGGCGCCGGGCTCACGCCGCGCGTGGCGCAGCTCGCGGACGAGAAGCAGACCATCGTCCACCTCGTGGCGGCGGGGCTCGGTGTCGCCATCGTCCCGCGATGGACGTCGCGGATGACGATCAAGGGCGTCCGGTACGTCCCGCTGGAGGCGACGCCGGCGGGAGGCCCGGGCCGGCTGCCGCTCGCCGCGGCCTGGATGCGCGACGTGCGCGACCCGATCCGCGAGGAGATGGTCGCCACCCTCCGCCAGCACCTCGCCGCGTACGCGCGCCAGGCGTGAAGCGCGCTCCGGCCGATCCCGGCTCACCGCTCGCCGGCGCCGGCCCCGCCGCCGGTCCCGCCGTACATCGCCGGCTCGCCGAGGCTGCCGGCCGGCGGCAGGTGGCGGATGAAGAGGACGATGCGCCAGATCTCGTCGTCGCGGAGGATCCCGCGGGACGCGGGCATGCCGGAGGGGGCCAGCCCGTCGGTGATGATCGCGTGCAGCTGGCCGTCCGAGTACCGCTGCACGTCGGGGGCGCTGAGCGGGGGCACGGGCGGCGACATGGCCTCGGCGAACGGGACGCCGGTGTTCTGGCCGTCGAGCCCGTGGCAGGCGAAGCAGTACGCCGAGAACGCCTGGCGGCCGGCCGCCACGTTCGGCGCGGTCGGCTCGAAGGGATTCCGGTCGGAGCGCCCGCCGACGGTGAGCACGCGCTTCACCTGCACCATGGCCGCGCGCTCCACGCGGCCGGGCGGGGTCACCTTGCAGGCGGCGAGCGCGAGCGCGAGGGCGAGCGCCGGGCGGAGCGGGATGGGGAGGAGCTTCATGGTCGGTTCTCCGCGAGGCGCTCGATCGCGTCACTCGACGACGAGCTGCAGGTGCATGTTCCCGTGACCGGAGCCGCAGAAGTGGTCGCAGATGACGGTGAAGCGGCCGGGCTCCCGCGGCGTGATCGTCACCTCCGTCGTCTTGCCGGGCTCGATCTCGGCGTCGATCCCGAGCGCCTTGAGGTAGAAGCCATGGGTCACGTCCCCGCTGTGGACGCGGAGCGTGACCGGCTCGCCCTTGCGGAGGTGGATCTCCGCCGGGCTGAAGGCGAAGCGCCGGGCCGTGATGTCCACCACCCGGGGGCCGTCCGCCCGGGCGGGCGCGCTCCGGCCCACCAGCGCGGCGGCGACGACGGCCATCCTCATCCAGGTCGCGATGCTCGTCTGCATGGCCCGGGCTCCTAGCCTTCGAGGGACGACGGCCGGAGGATCTGCTGGAAGCCCTCCGTCCCGGAGTGCTCGCGCAGCGTGAGCTCGACCTCGTCCATGCGCACGGCGAAGGTGGCGGGTGGCGTGCCGGCCGCGGCGTGGACGACCCGTGCCCCCAGGTTCCGGAACGGCTGCCGGGGGTCGAAGGGCAGGGGCTTCTTCTCGGCGGCCGCGTCCGGGTCCGGGAAGGCGAAGACGAGCGAGCGCGCCGCGACGTGCCGGCAGCGCGGGGCCTCGTGCACGTGCTCGCGGTGGATGTGGCCGTAGAGCACGGTGACGTTCTCGTAGGGCGACAGGGCCTTCATGACCTCGTCGCCGTCGCGGGTGAACCACTCCCACTCCGGCTTGAGGTCGAAGAGCGGCCGGTGGGTGAACACGACGATCGGGGTCGTGGTCGCGTAGCGCTCCAGGTCCTTGCGCAGCCAGGAGATGCGCTCGGCCCCGACCTCCGGCTTCGCGCGGGACACGTTGTCGAGCGCGACGAAGTGGACGCCCCGGTGGTCGAACGCGTACGACGTCTCGCCGAAGAACTCCCGGTACAGCGCGCCGCCGTCGAGACCGGCGTCGTGCTCGCCGGGCACGGCCTTGTGGACCGGCACCTGGAGCCGGCCGGCCACCGCCTGGAACCGGCGCATGCGCTCCGCGTGCTGGCCCGGGTCCTCGGTGTCGTGGGTGAGGTCGCCGGTGAACAGGACGAGGTCCGGCCGCTCGGGGAGGCGGTTCACGATCTCGACGGCGCGCTCGAAGGCTCGCGTGCCGGTCGGGTTCGGGGGCCCGCTGAATCCGACGTGCGTGTCGCTGAGCTGGACGAAGGAGAACGGCGTCACGCGCTCGCCGTTCTCGCGGGCCATGGAGCGCGCGACCGCCGCGCCCTCGCCGTCCGCGGCCAGCGCCGGCGCGACGCGGTAGAGCGCGCCGTACCCGAGCGACATCCCGGCGATCCTCAGGAAGCTGCGGCGATCGATCGGTCTCTTCATGGCAAATCTCCTCTCGTGGCACGCCGCGCTCGGAGCGAGCCGGCCCACGTGCCGTTCGCGGACGCCAACGCCGGCGCAGGCGAGCCGTTCCACCGGCACCGCGGCCCGGCGGGGGCGCGCGGTGGGCATGGAACGATCCATGGGCAGCGGCGTTCTGCACGCCATGACCCTGCGACGAACGCCTCCCCGGCACCGGCGCGACCCGTCCAAGGACGGCGGCGCCGGAGCGGCCCGCTAGGCATGGCACCGATGCTGAAGCTGCGGACGCGAGCGCGCGCTCCGGCGCCGGCGGAGGAGGCGCTCGCCCACGCCGACGCGCTCTACCACCTGGCCCGCTATCTGACGCGCGACGCGAGCGAGGCGGAGGACCTGGTGCAGGAGACCTACGTCCGGGCGCTCCGGGCCTGGGCGGACTTCACCCCGGGCTCGAACGTCAAGGCGTGGCTCTTCCGGATCCTCCGCAACGTCTTCATCTCCCGCCACCGCGAGGCCGCGCGCCATCCCGCCGGGCCGGCCTACGACACGATCGAATCCGGGGCGGACGAGGACGGCGCCGCGCCGGTGTCGCAGGTGAGCGGCGACGCCATGCGCCGCATCGTCTCCGGCGAGGTGGAGGCCGCGCTGCGCACGCTCTCGGAGGACGCGCGGACGGTGATCCTCCTCGACCTGGAGGGCCTGACCGAGACGGAGCTGGCGGCGGTGCTCGGCTGTGCCGTGGGAACGGTCAAGTCGCGGCTCCACCGCGCGCGCGCCGCGCTTCGCCTGCAGCTCGCCGACTACGCCACGCGGGAGCACCCATGAACTGCGAACAGGCCCGGGACCATCTGCTCGATCACGCGCGGCGGCGCCTCGATCCCGCGACGCAGGCCGAGCTCGGCGCCCATCTGGAGGTGTGCGAGACCTGCCGCGGGGAGGAGCGGTCGGAGCTCGCGCTCGACGCGCTCCTCCAGGACAAGCTCCCGCGCTACACGGCGCCGCTCGCCCTCAAGCGCCGCCTCGGGCTGCGCCTGGGGACGCCGGAGGCCTCCCGACCCAGCTCGCGCCGCTGGGCGCGCGTGCTCGCCCCGGCGCTCGCGGCGTGCGTCGCCTTCGTCGCGGGTGGCGCCGTCGTGCAGCGCCTGGCGACGGAGCGCAGCGCGCTCGAGGGCTTGACGTCGGAGGTCGTGAACGACCACCTGCGCGTGCTCGCCAGCCAGCACCCGCTCGACGTCGAGAGCGGCGGGCAGCACCAGGTGAAGCCGTGGTTCGAGGGCAAGCTCGACTTCGCGCCCGCCGTCCCGGCGCTCGAGGGCGGTGAGCTGCGGCTGCGCGGGGGCTCCGTCGGCTACGTGTTCGATCGCAAGGCCGCCGTCCTCGTCTACGCGCTGCGCCTGCACGTCGTGACGCTGCTGGCGTTCCGGGCGGACGGGCTCCCCTGGCCGGAGCGAGGGACGACGGCGGTCGGCCCGGCGCGTGGCCGCGCCGCGTCGAGCCGCGGCTTCAACGTGGTCCTCTGGCGCGACGGCGAGCTGGGCTACGTCCTGGTCTCGGACGTGAACGCGAGCGAGCTGTCCGAGGTGGCCGGCCGCCTGGCCGCTGCCACGGCGCGCCCCGCCGGACCGTGACCCGGAGCGTCGCAGGCGCTCCGCCCGGCAGCCCATCCGTGGGTTGATGGGGGGCGCGTCCCCGGTACAGGCAAGGGTCTCGTCCTTTCGCGCATCGACCGGGAGGAGCACCCATGGCGACGAAGGCGGAACGTTTCCGGTACTGGACGGAGCGGTCGGGCCCGAAGCGGCCGAAGCAGCCGCCCCGCCCGCGGCGCGACCCGTCCGTCGACACCGCCGAGCCGGGCGCGAGCGCGGCGGACCGCAAGGCCGGTTCGCGCAAGGCGTCGTCGAAGGCCGGCAGGAAGGCGGTGGTGCGGCCGGGCGCGCAGCGCCGTCCGTGAGCGCGCCGCCCGGGCCTCAGACGTAGCGGAAGACGACGACCGCCAGGATGGCGGCGATCACCGTGGCGCCCCACAGCGGCGCGTCGAGCAGCGCCAGCCAGGCGAGGTGGACGAAGGCCGCCGAGAGCAGCGACACGAAGAGGCGGTCCCCGCGCGTCGTGTCGAGGCCGAGGATGCCATGGCGCGGCGCGCCCCCGGGCGCGCGCCACTCCCAGACCGCCATCGCCGCCAGGCACAGCGCGATGCCGCCCCAGAACGCGGCCGTCGACCACGTCCACGCCATCCAGCCGAGCCCCATCCCCGCGGTGGTCATGTGGGCGGCTCCTCACACGCGCCCGAGGGCGAAGCCCTTGGCGATGTAGTTCCGGACGAAGTAGATGACGAAGGCGCCGGGGACGATGGTGAGCGCGCCCGCCGCGGCCAGGAGCCCGAGCTCGTAGCCGGACGTGCTCGCCGTCCGGGTCATGGTGGCGGCGATGGGCTTCGCGTTCACCGCGGTCAGGGTCTTCGCCAGCAACAGCTCGACCCACGAGAACATGAAGCAGAAGAAGGCGGCGACGCCCACGCCCGAGCGGATGGTCGGGACGAAGATGCGCAGGAAGAAGCGCCAGAACGGATAGCCGTCGACGAACGCGGTCTCGTCCAGCTCCTTCGGCACGCCCGACATGAAGCCCTCCAGGATCCACACCGCCAGCGGGATGTTGAAGAGGCAGTGCGCCAGGGCCACCGCCAGGCTGGTGTCGAACAGGCCGATGGCCGAGTAGAGCTGGAAGAAGGGGAGCGCGAACACGGCCGGCGGCGCCATGCGGTTGGTGAGCAGCCAGAAGAAGAGGTGCTTGTCGCCGAGGAACCGGTAGCGCGAGAAGGCGTAGGCGGCGGGGAGCGCCACCACCACCGAGGCGACGGTGTTGAGCAGGACGTACCGGAGCGAGTTGAGGTAGCCGCCGTACCAGGTCGCGTCGGTGAAGATCTTCCGGTAGTTGGCGAGCGTGAACTCACGCGGGAAGAGGGTGAAGGACCCGAGGATCTCGTTCGTGCTCTTGAACGACATGTTGAGCAGCCAGTAGATGGGCACGAGCACGAACAGCACGTAGAGCAGCGGGACGAGCCAGCTCAGTCGGCGCATCGCTACCGTCCTCCGTCGTCGCGGGTCATGACCGCGTAGAAGATCCAGGAGAGGAGCAGCACGATCAGGAAGTAGATGAGCGACATGGCGGCGCCCGGCCCGAGGTCGAACTGCCCGAGCGCCACCTTGACCAGGTCGATGGAGAGGAGCGTGGTCGAGTTCCCGGGCCCGCCGCCGGTCAGCACCGTGGGCTCGGTGTAGATCATGAAGCTGTCCATGAAGCGGAGCAGCACCGCGATGGTGAGGACCCGCTTCATCTTCGGCAGCTGGATGAAGCGGAAGATCGCCCCGCTGCCGGCGCCGTCGATCCGGGCCGCCTGGTAGTAGGCGTCGGGGATGGCCGAGAGTCCGGCGTAGGCGAGCAACACCACCAGCGACGTCCAGTGCCAGACGTCCATCGCGATCATGGTGGCCCAGGCCGCCCCCGGTTGGCGCGTGTAGTTGTAGTCGACGCCCGCCGCGTTCAGCGCGCGGCCGAGGAGCCCGATGTCGGGCAGCGCCAGCAGGTTCCACATGGCGCCGACCACGTTCCAGGGGATGAGCAGCGGCATGGCCATGAGCACCAGGCAGGCGGAGGCCCACGGGCCGCGCCGCGGCATGGCCAGCGCGATCGCCACGCCCAGCGGGACCTCGATGGCGAGCACGACGAAGGTGAAGTAGAGCTGCCGCAGGAGCGACTGGTGGAAGCGCGGCGAGCGCAGCACCGCCTGGAACCACTTCACGCCCTCGAAGAAGAAGACGTTCTCGCCGAAGGTCTCCTGGACCGAGTAGTTCACGACGGTCATGAGCGGGACGATGGCGTTGAACGCCACCAGCACCACCACCGGCAGCACCAGGAGCCACGCTCGCTGGTCCGACACCTTGCCGTCGCTCACGGCGCGCCTCGGCGCAGGCTCCAGTCGTCGGCGAAGAGCTGCGTGTAGGCCGGGTCGAAGCCGAGGTGCGCCTCGCCCGCCGGCACCTCCTCTCCCTCGCCCACCAGCAGCCGGATGGTCTGCTGCTGGTGACGCGTCTCCACGATGCGGTGGCGCCCGGTCTCGCTCACGCGCGTCACCTGCACCGGGATGCCGCCCGGCCGGAAGCGGACGAACTCCGGCCGGACGCCGATCTCGAGGCGAGCGCCGGCAGGCGGCGGCGGCGGCGCGGGCGTGATGGGCACGGCCACGCCGGCGAAGCGCGCCACCCCGTCGGCCCAGGTGGCGGGGAGCACGTTCATGCCGGGCGAGCCGATGAAGCGGCCCACGAACGTGTGGCGGGGGCGCTCGAACAGGTCGACGGGCGTGCCGGCCTGCACCACCGTGCCCTCGTTCATCACGATCACCTGGTCGGCGAAGGTGAGCGCCTCGGTCTGATCGTGGGTCACGTAGATCATCGTCGTGCGCAGGCGCTGGTGCAGCTCCTTGAGCTTGGAGCGCAGCCGCCACTTGAGGTGGGGGTCGATCACGGTGAGCGGCTCGTCGAAGAGGATGGCGTTCACGTCCTTGCGCACGAGCCCGCGCCCCAGCGAGATCTTCTGCTTGCCGTCGGCGGTGAGGCCCGCCGCTCGCCGGTCGAGCATGGCGTCGAGGTCGAGCAGGCTCGCGATCTCGCGGACGCGCGCGTCGATCTCGGCGGCCGGGACCTTGCGGTTGCGCAGCGGGAAGGCGAGGTTCTCGCGGACCGTCATGGTGTCGTAGACGACCGGGAACTGGAACACCTGGGCGATGTTGCGGGCGTCGGGCGGCGCGGCGGTGACGTCCTCGTCGCCGAACCGCACCGTCCCCTCCGTCGGCCGCAGGAGGCCGGAGATGACGTTGAGCAGCGTGGTCTTGCCGCACCCCGAGGGCCCGAGGAGCGCGTTGGCGGTCCCGTCCTCCCAGCGCAGGTCGACCCGCTGCACCGCCCAGTCCGCCTCGGCGCGCGGCGGCGGCCGGTAGCTGTGGCGGAGGCCCTCGAGCGCGATGCGTGCCATGCGGCCTCACGCTCCGTTCGACATGCGATGGCCGTCGGCGGCGAAGTAGAAGGCGCGCGCCACCTCCAGCCGGAAGCGCGCCACGGCGCCCACGTCGTAGCGGTGCACGCCGTGCGACAGCGACACCCAGGTGGCGCCGCCGAGGTCGAAGTGCACCACGCTCTCCGACCCGCTGATCTCGGCGACGGAGACGCGGCCGTCGACCGCGACGCCGCCGTTCCCTCCGGCGGCGGACTCGAGCCGCACGTGGTGCGGTCTCAGCCCGAGCGTGTACGGGCCGTCGGCGAGGCCCGCCAGAGGCCCCTCCGCCGGCCAGCTCGCCACCTCGCCCAGCTCGATGCGGCCGGCGCGCTTCAGCACCGCGGCCGTGTTCATGGGCGGATCGGAGAAGGCGCGGGCGGTGACGAGATCGACCGGGCGCCGGTAGACGGCCGCGGTCTCGCCGAACTGGGTGATGCGCCCCTCGTCGAGGGTGGCGGTGTGGCCGCCGAGGAGGAGCGCCTCGGAGGGCTCGGTGGTGGCGTACACCACGGTGCAGGCGCGGTCGGCGAAGAGCCGCGGCAGCTCGTCGCGCAGGCCCTCCCGCAGCTTGTAGTCGAGGTTGGCGAGCGGCTCGTCGAGCAGCACCAGCTCCGCGTCCTTGACCAGCGCCCGGGCCAGCGCCGTGCGCTGCTGCTGTCCGCCGGAGAGCTCCCCCGGCCGCCGGTCGAGGAACGGCGAGAGGCGGAGCAGCTCCGCCATCCCCCCGACGCGCCGGCGCACCTCGCCCTCGGCCGTCCGCTCCACGCGCAGCGGCGAGGCGATGTTCTCGTAGACGGTGAGGTGCGGGTAGTTGATGAACTGCTGGTAGACCATGGCCACGCGCCGCTTCCGCACCGGGACGCCGGTGACGTCGCGGCCGCCGGCGTGGATGCGCCCGGCCGTCGGCCGGAGCAGGCCGGCCATGAGGCGCATGAGCGTCGTCTTGCCGGCGAGCGTGCGCCCGAGGAGGACGTTGAACCCGCGCTCCGCCAGCTCGAGGCGGGTGGGGTGGACGTGCGTCTCGCCGCCGACGCGCAGCTCGACGTCGTGCAGGGCCAGGCTCATGGCGTCCTCGGGGCGCTCCGCAGGCGCGGGGCCGGCAGCGGGCCGACGGCGAGGTGCGCCGCCGGCCCGCACCGGACGCCTAGCTCCTGTTCCAGCGCTTCACGAGCTCGTCGTAGTCGATGGTCTTCCCGGCCGGCTTCTCGTCGGACAGCTTCGCCTTCGGTCCGTCGGGCCGCCCCAGCCACTCGCTCGGGTTCTTCGGCTTGTTGAGCCGCGGGCCGCAGCCGCTGTACGTCTTCGCCTTCTCGTCCACCTCCTGCATGCGGGCCATGACCTGGTCCATCTCGTTGGCGAGGCGGTCCATCGCCTGCTGCGGGGTGAAGGCGCCGGAGTTCACGTCGCCGATGTTCTGCCACCAGAGCTGCGCCAGCTTGGGATAGTCCGGGACGTTGATGCCGGTGGGCGTGTACAGGACGCGGTCGGGGGAGCGGTAGAACTCCACCAGACCGCCGAGCTTCGGCGCGCGCTCGCTGAAGGAGGCGTGGCGGATGTCCGAGTCGCGGATGATGGTCAGGCCGACGTGGCTCTTCTTCAGCGAGACGGTCTTCGAGACCGTGAACTGCGCGTAGAGCCAGGCCGCCTTGCGCCGGTCGACCGGCGTCGACTTGAAGAGCGTCCACGAGCCGCAGTCCTGGTAGCCGACCTTCATGCCGTCGACCCAGTACGGCCCGTGCGGCGACGGGGCCATGCGCCACTGCGGCGTGCCCTTGGCGTCCACGGTGTTGTTCCCCTCGGACTTGGGGGCCACCATGTTGGCGGTGAAGGCGGTGTACCAGAAGATCTGCTGGGCGACGTTGCCCTGGGCCAGCGCCGGCAGCGACTGGTAGAAGTCGTAGTCGGCGGCGCCCGGCGGCGCGTACTTGCGGAGCCACTCGTCCCACTTGCGGATGGCGTAGACGGAGGCCGGGCCGTTCGTCTCGCCGCCGCGCGACACGGACGCGCCCGACGGGTTGCACGACCCCTCCTCCATGCGGATGCCCCACTCGTCGATGGGGCGGCCGTTGGGCAGGCCCTTGGAGCTGGCGCCGGCCATCGACAGCCAGGCGTCGGTCATGCGCCAGCCGAGGTCGGGGGCGCGCTTCCCGTAGTCCATGTGGCCGTACACGCGGACGCCGTCGATGTTCTTCACCTGGTTCGTGAAGAACTCGGCGATGTCCTCGTAGGCCGACCAGTTGAGCGGGACGCCCAGCTCGTACCCGTACTTCTCCTTGAAGGCCTTGCGCAGCTCGGGCCGCTTGAACCAGTCGTAGCGGAACCAGTACAGGTTCGCGAACTGCTGGTCGGGCAGCTGCCACAGCTTGCCGTCGGGCCCGGTGGTGAAGGACTTCCCGATGAAGTCGTTCACGTCGAGCGTGGGGAGGGTCACGTCCTTGCCCTCTCCGGCCATCCAGTCGGTCAGGTTCACCGCCGATTGCAGGCGCGAGTGCGTGCCGATGAGGTCCGAGTCGTTGATGTAGCCGTCGTAGAGGTTGCGGTTGGTCTGCATCTGCGTCTGGACCGCCTGCACCACCTCGCCCTCGCCCAGCACCTGGTGGTTCACCTTGATGCCGGTGATCTCCTCGAAGGCCTTGGCCAGGGTCTTCGACTCGTACTCGTGCGTCGGGATGGTCTCCGACAGCACGTTCACCTCCATGCCCTTGTACTTCTGCGCGGCCTGGATGAACCACTGCAGCTCCTTGAGCTGCTGGTCCTTGCTGAGCGTGGACGGCTGGAACTCCTTGTCGATCCACCTCTTCGCCGCCGCCTCGTCGGCGCTGGCCCACGAGGAGACCGAGACCGCGAAGGCCGCGGCGCCGAGCCTGACAATCGCCGTGTGCGTCATGCATTCGCTCCCTGCGGGGTCTGTGGAGCCCCGCGCTCCGAGCCGCTCGTCCGTTCCCGCTTCGACGACCTGCCTCTCACCACTGCGTCCCTGCTCCTGCTCGCTTCCGCTCCTCCGTCCGCGCCTCCGTCCGCGCCTCCGTTCACCGGCCGTCGGCCGCGCCCACCGCGCTCTGCCGGCGCGCCGGCTCGCCGCGCTCGCCGAGCCACTCGGCCAGGCGGCGGCGCGACTCCTCGCCGAA
This sequence comes from Anaeromyxobacteraceae bacterium, assembly GCA_035719345.1. Taxonomy (GTDB): domain Bacteria; phylum Myxococcota; class Myxococcia; order Myxococcales; family Anaeromyxobacteraceae; genus Anaeromyxobacter_A. The sequence goes on along the minus strand of DASTGH010000041.1, from coordinate 12,410 downwards.
GAGGATGTCGCCGACCTCGCGCAGCGCGGGGTCGGCGCGGAGCGCCTCGCGGCGCACGAGGAGGGCGACGTTCGTCCGCCGGCGCAGGAAGTCCTCGAGCGTCACCACCATCTCCTCGCGCGCCGCGAGCTCGACCTCGCATCGCAGGAGGCCGGCCGCCTCGATCAGCACCTCGGCGCCGCGCCGGTCGCGCCGGATGGCCTCGAGGAGCCCCGGCGCGCGGGCGCCGTACCGTCGCCACAGGCGCCGCGAGGGCGGCTCCGCCGCTCCCGCCGCGGCCGCGTCGAGGCGCAGCTCGGCCGCCTGCCGGAGGAACTCCTCTCGCACCTCCTCGGCGGGCTCCCCGTACCAGGGCCGCTCGCGCCGGGGGAGCTCGATGCCGAGCCGCTCCGCCTCCGCGCACAGCTTCTCGCCGACGTTCACGCAGTCGGTGAGCTTCCCGCCGAAGATGGTGACGTGCCGGGCCTCGAGGTCGGTCTCGACGTGGTGGCGGCGCGAGAGCTGCAGCCAGTCGCTCGCGTCCGGCGCGCCGCCCTCGACCACCAGCGGGCGCACGCCGCAGCGCTCGGCGATGACGTCGCGCTCCTCCAGCGGGCGAGGGAGGCGCAGCCGCTTGTTGATGTTGTCGAGGACGAAGCGCCGGTCCTCGGCGGTGACGACCACCTCGGGCCGCTCCACCGGCGTGTCGGTGGTCCCGATGCAGGCGCGCGGGCCCATGGGGATGACGAAGAAGAGCCGGCCGTCGTCGGCGAAGAAGGTGAGGACCCGATCGCTGGCGGTCACCCGGTCGACGAGGAGGTGGATCCCCTTCGAGAAGACGTGGCGATGCGCGGTGCGGACCCCGTCGCGCGCGTTCACGCGGTCGGCGAACGGGCCGCAGGCGTTGACCAGCACCCGCGAGCGGACCTCGATCTCGGCGCCGCCGACCGCGTCGCGCGCCGCGGTGACCCACTGCTCGCCCTCGCGCCGGGAACCGAGCGCCTCCAGGTAGTTGACCGCCGCGCACCCGGCGTCCATCGCCGAGCGGACGAACCCCCACACGAAGCGCGCGTCGCCGTCCGGCAGGAACGCGTCCGAGTACTCGAAGCCGCCGTCCAGCCCGTCGAGCGAGACGATCGACTCCTCGCGCGCCATCGTCGTCGTGGAGAGCAGGCGCGGGCGGCGCGTGCGGAACCCGCCCAGCGCCCAGTAGAGCCAGGTGCCGAGCACGAGCTTCCACCGCGGGTGGCGGAAGCCGCGCGGGTGCGAGGCGTAGAAGCGGATCTCCTGGACGGAGGAGGGGAACGCGCGCAGGAGCTGGTTGCGAGCCCGGCAGAGCTTGCGCACGAGGCCGAGCTGGTAGGACTCGAGGTACTTGATCCCGCCCCACACCAGGTTCGAGGATTCCTGGGAGGTGGCCGCCCCGAAGTCGCGGCGCTCGAGGAGCGCCACGCGCGCACCTCTCGCGGCGAGGGCAGCGGCCGTGACGGCGCCGTTGATCCCTCCGCCGAGGACGGCGACGTCGAACGGTGACCCCGAGAGGCGCTCGAGGTTCGCCGCCCGAAGGGCGGGTTCGTTCCTGTTCATCTTCGACCGCTGAGCCGGCAGTCGGGGTTCGTTTCGTTCCGTGAAGATCCTTGCCTTGCGAGCCGAGGGCGCAAGAAATAGACAAGATCAAAAAGCCGGGTCAATTGAGCGATTGTGACCATTTGGGTTCGTTTCAGGCCGTGCTGACGCCCAGACAGCGAAATTTGCTCGAGCTGCTCCGGCAGAACGGCGACACCTCGGTCCACGAGCTGGCGCGCGTCATGCGCGTCACCAGCCAGACCATCCGGCGCGATGTCCGGATCCTGGAGAACGCGGAGCTCGTCGCCCGCTACCACGGGGGCGTCGGGCTCCGGTCCACGGTCGAGAACATCGACTACGACCGGCGCCAGGTCATGAACGCGGAGGCGAAGCGCCGCATCGCCCACGTGGTGGCCCAGCACGTCGAGTCGGGGCGCTCCCTCATCCTGAACATCGGCACCACCACGGAGGAGGTGGCGCGGGCGCTCGCGCACCACCGCGGCATCCGGGTGGTGACGAACAACCTCAACGTGGCCGCCATCCTGGCCGCCAACGACGAGGCGGAGGTCCTCGTCGCCGGGGGCCTGGTCCGTCACCTGGACCGCGGCATCGTGGGCGAGGCGACGCTCGACTTCATGCGGCAGTTCAAGGTGGACATCGGCGTCATCGGCGTGTCGAGCATCGAGGCGGACGGCACGCTCCTCGACTACGACTACCGGGAGGTCCGCGTGGCGCAGGCCATCGTCGAGCAGTCACGGGAGGTGTGGCTGGTCGCCGATCACTCCAAGTTCACGCGCAGCGCGCTGGTCCGCCTCGGCCACCTCTCCGACGTGGACCGGTTCTTCACCGACGCGCCGGTGCCGGAGGCGGTCGCCGGCGTGCTGAGGGAGGCGCAGGTCCAGCTCTTCGTGGCCTCCCCCGCGGCAGCGCGCGAGGCGTAATGGCGAGGCTACGGGCTACAGGCTACGGACTCCAGGCTTCAGCCGTAGCCCGGAGCCTGCAGCCTGGAGCCTGGCCTGGGCCGCGCTTACAAATCCTGGTCATGCCGCCCGAGGTCGAGACGTCCACGCCGCCGAACACCCCGACGCCGATCGGGCCCTACCAGCACGTGGCGAAGGTGGGCCCGTTCATCGCCATCGGCGGCACGGCCGGCGTCGACCCCGCCACCGGACGGCTGGCAGGCCCTGACGTCGCCAGCCAGACCCGGCGGATCCTGCAGTCGTTCGAGGTGATGCTGGCGAGCGTGGGATCCGACCTCGCGCACGCCATGCACGTGAACGTGTTTCTCCTCGACATGGCCGACTTCGAGGAGATGAACCGCGCCTACGCGGAGGTGATGGGCGACCACCGCCCGGCGCGGACCGTGGTCGCCGTGGCGGCGCTCCCCAGGCCCGGCGTCCGGTTGACGATGAACCTCACCGCCGTGACGCGCGCTTGACCTGGTCGCCGGCGTCGGGCGCCGGCTTCACATTCCGTGGGCGGCCTCGCCCTGGACCTGGGCGGCGGCCCTCGGCTGCGGCGGCCGGGACGGCCGGCCAGCGCCGAGGCGCGCGACCGTGTCGAAGAGCGCGTCGAGGCCGAACGGCTTCACCATGACCTCGTCGGCATCCACGGTGGCCAGCCGGTCGGGACCGACCGCCGACACGACGACGACCGGGATGTCGGCGAGGGCCTCGTCGGCCAGCTGGGCGCGGCGGAAGCTCCAGCCGTCCATCCGCGGCATCATCAGGTCGAGGAGGATGAGGTCAGGCCTATCCTCGCGCGCCAGGCGCAGGGCGACCGCGCCGTCGGGCGCCAGAGCGACCTCGTACCCCTGGGACTCGAGGGCCTCCGCCATGACCTGCCTGATGTCGGCGTCGTCCTCGACGACCAGGATCCGGGGCGCCATGAGCGATCCGATGCTACGCGGTCGCCGGCAGCCGGTACATGTGTGCACGGGGCCGGACCCAAGCGGGAGGGCGCGAACGAGCGCTCGATCGGGGACCTCGGCCCCGTATGTAAGGGGCGCGGTGGGTCCCGGGCGAGCCCGCCGTCCACGCCTTGGGCGACACGGAGAGTGGCATGAGCGACGCCGTCGAGGTCGTCATCGACGCGACCGGCAGTCCGGCGGCCGGGATCCGCCACGCGCTCGCGTGCTGCGCACACGGCGATCCTTCCTCGACGGCACGAAGTCGGCGATCGTGATGGCGGCGGTCGCGAACGCGACCGGCCTCACGCCGGCTCCGGGCGGGCTCGCCTTCCCGCCGGCCGCGAAGCGCGACCTGGCGGCGGGCGAGACGCTCGACGGCGAGGGCGGATACCTGGTCTACGGCAAGCTCGCGCCGGCGCGCGACGCGCGCGCGATCGGCGCCCTGCCCATCGGCCTCGCCCACGGGGTGCGCCTGCGCGCCCGCGTGGCGGCCCACGCACCCGTGCGCTGGGCGGACGTCGAGATCGACGAGGCGGCGGAGGCCGTGCGGATGCGCCGCGCGCTGGAGCACGCTCCACCGGGGACTCGCGGATGAAAAATCCATCAAGAAGCCGACCTGGTGGTTGCGGTGGCGCGGCCCGGGCAGCAAGCTCCGGCGATGCCGTACCCCCAGTGGCATTGCTCCGCGTGTGGACGCACGAGCCGCGACGTCGATCGCGTCCGCGCGCTCACGGGCCGGCCGGCGCTCGGAGGTGACGCGCTCGCCTGCAGCCAGCGGTGTGCGCTGGCGCTGGTCGAGCAGGAGATCGCGGCGGTGGCGCACTTCATCGAGCGCGTCGAGCCCGCGCTCGCGGGCGCCGGCGACGGCGACGAGGTCGACGCGCGGGCGCACGTGCCGCGCCTGGCCGCGTACGTCGCCCTCATGTCGATCCACTGACCGGGCCGCGCGGGAGGAAGACCGGCCCCTTCGGCCGGGCTCCGGGTCGCGAGCGGACGAGGACTACCCGGGCTCCCTGCGGAAGTACGTCCGGACGAGCCCCTCCGACTCGACCACGCTGAAGCTCGCGAACCCCTTCGCGCGCGCCAGATCGACGAGCGGGGCGGGCACGAACGGCGTCACGAGCTCGTGCACGCCTCCCTCCGGAAGCGCGGCGAGCGCCGCCATGACGGCCGGCATCGGGTGCTCGCCGGCGGCGATCGCGGCGCGCGCGTCGTGGCGGCTCGTCACCTCCGACGTCGCCGCCCACGCGGGCCGCTCGGCCGGTGCGGCGTCGGGGCGGTCTCCCGCGCCGGCCGGCGCCAGGCCCGCCGCCGCGCGCAGGCGCGCGACGAGCGTGCCCAGGGGGACGCCGCTCACCGTCGAGACCTGCCTCAGCGTCGCCACCTTCGCCACCGTGGCCCGCAGCACCGGGTTGCGCAGCGCCCGGAAGTGCGGCGACATCTCGACGAGCACGTCCTCCAGGTCCGGCCAGCGCTCGAGGATCTCCCCGAGGCGGGTGTCGGGGCGGATGTCGATCTCCCCGCCGCAATGTTCCGTCACGGCTTCGTCTCCGCGTCGTAGGCGAGGAGGCGCCGCTCGCCCTGGAGCGCGCGCAGGCGCGTCAGGTCCTGCGTCACCTCCAGCGTGCCCAGGTAGGCGCCGGCGGCGTCGCGCACGGCGAAGTAACGGATGTGGACGAAGCGGCCGTGGAGCTCGATCCAGAACTCGGCGCTGCTCTGGCGACCCGATCGGAAGTCCTCGACGATGCGCTCGACCACGTGGACGCTCTTCGGCGGATGGCAGTGCTTCACCTCGCGCCCGATGATGGCGCGCGATCGCGCGAAGATGCGATCGGGGCCCTCGCTGAAGAACGCCACCCGGTCGTCCCGGTCCACGAACGTGATGTCGACGGGGAGCGTCGAGAAGAGGCCGAGGAGCTGCTCGAAGGAGAGCGTCCCGCTCGGGAACTGGACTGCCTGCGCCGCGGGGAGCTTCACCGCTCCCTCCACCGGCCGCGCCACCGGCGGGCGGTAGCCGGCAGCGGGCGCGACCAGGCACCAGCCGTACTCGGGGCTCTGCAGGAAGATCTCGCCCCACTCCTCCGCCGTGAACATCCCGAGCGCCATCGGCAGGAGGATCTTCTCCTCCTTGTAGATCATCCCCTCGAGGGCGGCGATCGCCGGCTCGACGACGGCCGCCGCGACGAGCTTCAGCGCCGCGGCCGGGGCCGGTTCGCGCAGCGCCTCGACGGCGGAGCGGAGGAGCTCCCGGACCTCGTCGTCCTTGCCCCACATCACCTTGCTCGGCCCGGTCGTGCCGTGGCGCTCGAGCACGCTGAAGACGAGGTGCTCCTTGCGCTGGTAGTGGCGGTCCACCTCGAGGAGCGGCTCGAAGGCCGCCAGGGCGGACAGGCGCTCGGCGTCGCACGGCCCATCGTCGGGGAGCGCCGCCAGGCGCTTCAGCTGCTGCCGCGCCGCCTGGGCGGTGGCTCCGAGCGCCCGGTTCTCGGCGCGGAACTGGTGCACGGGGTGCCCCGGAGCGAGGGGCACGGGGATCTCCGGCTGCGCCATGACGTCCTTCAGGACGTCGGCGTGCAGGTCGCACAGCGACTGCACCTCGCGGTGCGACATCCCCTCGGCCATGAGCTGCTGCTCCATGGCGGCGATCTCGCCGGCGTCCACCTCGGAGACGAGCGCGGCGAGGCGGCCGCGGACCGCGTCGGGCGCCTCGCCGCGGTGGAGGTGGAGGATGACCTCCTTCAACGTCTGCACCCGCTTCTCGCGGTTGTTGATGAGCTCGCTCATGCGTGTCTTTCCGTTCGGCGGGTTCGGGGCCGGACCGTTTGCAGGCTCGGTACCACGGGCGGGATGCCGCTGAGCCGACTGGAATGCCTCGAGTTTTCGTCGGCACTTCCCCGCGCGGGACCACCGATATGGCGGTGGGCACCCAGATTCCGGTGCGTCGTCGCCGGGTCGCGCCCGCGTCAGCCCGCGTCCTCGGCCAGCAGCCGGGCGATGGCGGCGCGCATCGCCTCGTAGTCGCGCCGCGCCTGGGGATCCGGGGCGTCGCTCGCGTAGGCGCCGCCGGCGTGGACGTGCCGCACGATCCCGCGCCGGTCGACGAGCAGCGAGGCGGACGTGAAGTCGGGGTCCCGCGCGCGGTCGAGCCAGAGGCGTCGCAGCGTGGCCCAGTCGTCGTCCACCGCGACGGGGAACCGGAAGCCGTAGGCGGTGACATGGCGCCGGACCTCCTCCACCGACGTGGGGCGGGGCCGCGGCTTGGGCGTGTACATCCCGACGACGACGAGGCCGCGCGGCCCCAGCTCGCGATCGAGCTCGGCGAGCGCCGGCGCCGTGGCGCGGCAGTACGGACAGCCCGACTCCATGAAGAAGCGGATGAGGACGACCTTGCCGCGGAGGTCGGAGAGGCGCAGCGGCCCGCCCTGGACCCACTTCTCGGTGGACCACTCCGGGCACGGCCTCCCCACGATGTCGGCTCCGACGTCGGCGCCGGCCATCGTCGCGAGGAGCGCCAGGAGCGGGGCCACGCCCGGAGCATAACGATGACGCGGGCGCGCGCTCGCGCAGGCGCGATGCAGCGCGGGCGCGGCGCCCGCCACGTCGCAGGTACCCCCGCGCGAGGAGTGCGCCTCGCGCACGCACAGGTGTTGCCTCGCCGGTCGTGGCGGGTGGGGTGCCGCGGCCGATCCTCCAGGGCCGACGCTGCAACCGCGAAGGGCGCGGCCACAGGCGCCTGGCACGTCGTTCGCTCCAGGGATGGGGCATGCTGGCGAAGCTGGCGCTGGCTGCCTTGATCGGGGCCGTGATGGGCGTGGTCGCCGCGACCGGCGGCGCGCCGTGGCCAGGGTCCACGGTCACGCAGACGACCCTCGGCGCGAGGACCGTGGCCAGCGTGGAAGCCGCCTGGCACGCGCTGCGGCAACGCCGCGCTCCGTGACCGCAGCGTCCGGCACGAGAGCCCGCGCCCGCGCGGCCGTCCCGCCGCCCTGCGGCACGCCGCTCGCCTCGATCGCCTGCTCCGTTGGGCGTAGGCAGGCCGAGGCGAGCCGGTTATGTCCAGGACGGTGACGTCATGAAGCACCTCTCGATCCTCCTGTTCCTGTCCGCGCTCGCGGGCGCAGGCGGCGTCGCGGCCGCCGCGGTTCCGCCGGGCGCGACGGCGCAGGTCGGCGCTCCTGCGACGGACGAGGAGGGGCTCCCCATCCCCTCGCCGCCGGAGGAATCGCCGCCCAGCCCGCCGGACACGCCTCCGCCTCCGCCGCAGGACGCGCAGGCGTCGCCTGCTCCGCCGGGCGCCTCCGGCCAGTGGGTGTACACGCAGCAGTACGGCTGGCTGTGGATGGCCTACGGCGACGCCTACGCGTACGTGCCGCCCTCCGGCACGGGGGAGCCGTACGCCTACGTCTACTATCCGTTCTACGCCGCCTGGACGTGGGTGGCGGCCCCGTGGATCTGGGGATGGGGGCCCTGGCCGTACTTCGGCGTCTACGGCCCGTATCACTACGCCTGGTATCACCACGGGTGGTGGCGCTACCCGACCCACTGGCACTACGCCCCGGCGGGTGTGTTCCACGCCGGGCGACCGGGGTACTACGCGGCGCACCCGGCGGTCCCGGCCCACGGCATCCCGCCGGCCCGGGCGTTCGCCCGGGGTTATGCCTGGGGCGGCGCGCCGCCCGGGCGCGTCGGGGCGGGTGCGCGCCCTGCGCCAGCGCACGTCGGCGGCGGCGGCCACGGCGCCGCCCACGGCGGTGGCGGGCACCACTGACCTGCGCCGCGCTCACCGGGAGAACGCGTCCACCGCGCTCACCGGGAGAACGCGTCCAGCACGGCGACGACGTTCGCGCCCATGACCTCCGTGGCATAGCCGCCCTCCTGCACGACGAGCGTCGGCCAGCCGCCGGCCGCCAGCTCGCTCCCCAGCCGCGCGAAATCGTCCCGCTGCAGCTGGAAGGTGCAGATGGGGTCGTCGGCCGAGGTGTCCACGCCCAGCGAGACGACGAGGAGTTGCGGCGCGTGGGCGCGGACGCGCCCGAGCGCCTCGCCGAGCGCCTCGAACCACCGCGCCGCGCTCGCGCCCGCGGGGAGCGGGAGGTTCAGGTTGAAGCCGAGCCCCGCGCCCTCACCGCGCTCGTCGGCGTGGCCGAGGAAGAACGGATACTCGGTGCTCGGGTCGCCGTGCACGCTCACGTAGAGGACGTCGCGGCGATCGTAGAAGATCGCCTGCGTGCCGTTCCCGTGGTGGTAGTCGACGTCGAGGATCGCGACCCTGGCCGCGCCCGCCGAGAGCGCCGCGGCGGCGGTGATGGCCGCATTGTTGAGGAAGCAGTACCCGCCGAAGAAGTCGGCGCCCGCGTGGTGGCCGGGCGGTCGGGTGAGCGCGTACGCGGCGGGCTCGCCCGAGCGCACGCGGTCGAGCGCGGTGAGCGTCGCCTGCGCGCCCCAGTACGCCGCCGTGAAGCTGCCGGCGGTGAGCGGCGTGCCGGCGTCCATGGAGTAGAGGCCGAGCCGTCCGGCGAGGCTCCTCGGCTCGACGTCGCTGCGCAGCGAGCGCACCGGCCAGACCGCCGGGAAGGCGTCGCCCTCGCCGCCGGCCGCGCGCCACTCCTCGTGCGCGCTCCGCAGGAACCGGAGGTAGGGCGCGCGGTGCACGGCCTCGATCGGCGCGAGGCCGTGGTCGTCCGGGGCGAGCGCCGGGGCGTGACGCGTGCCCTCGAGCGCGGCGAGCACCCCCGCCACCCGGGCCGGCGTCTCGAAGGCGGGCACCGTCCGGCCGCGGAAGCTCTCGACCGCAGGGTGGTGCTGCACGTGGCGATCGTTGAGGACGACGCGCATGGCGCATGGTCACACGCGGCCGGCGCGGCGACAACGTCGCGCGCTGGCCGGTGAGGGCGAGCGGCGACATATACCGGAGCATGGAATACCGCCGACTCGGCAGTACCGGCCTCACCGTCTCCCGCATCTGCCTCGGGTGCATGAGCTACGGCGATCCCGCCGCCTCGCTCCCGGGTCAGCCGCCGCGCTGGGAGTGGACGGTCGGGGAGGACGAGGCCCGGCCCTTCTTCAGGCGCGCCCTCGAGCTGGGGGTGAACTTCTTCGACACCGCCAACATCTACTCGTACGGCCGGAGCGAGGAGATCACCGGCCGCGCGCTGCGCGAGCTCGCCCGCCGCGAGGAGGTCGTCATCGCGACGAAGGTGTGGGGCGTGATGCGCCCGGGGCCGAACGGCGGCGGCCTCTCGCGGAAGGCGATCCTGCACGAGATCGACGCCAGCCTGAGGCGGCTCGGGACGGACCACGTCGACCTCTACCAGATCCACCGGTGGGACGATGCGACGCCCATCGAGGAGACGATGGAGGCGCTCCACGACGTCGTCCGCGCGGGGAAGGCGCGCTACCTCGGCGCGTCGTCCATGTGGGCCTGGCAGCTCACCAAGGCGCAGCACGCGGCCGAGCGGAACGGCTGGACGCGGTTCGCCTCGATGCAGGATCACTACAACCTGCTCTACCGCGAGGAGGAGCGCGAGATGGTCCCGCTCTGCCGCGATCAGGGCGTCGGCGTCATCCCGTGGAGCCCGCTCGCGCGCGGCCGCCTGGCGCGCCCGCCCGACGCCGCTGCCACCCGGCGCTCCGAGACCGACCGGTTCGGGAAGATGGTCTACGCGGCCATGGCGGACGCGGATCGGCGTGTGCTCGCGGCGCTGGACCAGGTGGCGCGGACGCGGAAGCTGCCGCACGCCCAGGTGGCGCTCGCGTGGCTCCTGCAAAAGGACGCGGTCACGGCGCCCATCGTGGGCGCGACCCGGCTCGAGCACCTGGAGACGGCCATCGGAGCGCTCGAGGTGCGCCTGTCGAGCGAGGAGGTGGCCGCGCTCGAGGCGCCCTACGTCCCGCACCCGACGGCGGGGTTCGGCTGAGCGACCGGGCCGAGCCTCGCCGCCCCGGGGAGGGTGCGCCCGGCAGGGGCTGGCCCCGCGCGGCAATACTGCGAACGGCGCCGCCGCGCGACGGCGAGTATCACCTTCGACCCATGGCGAACTCGGACGACGGCGCCCCCGGCCGCGACGCCGGACCCAGGGATGCGACGCCAACCTCGACGGAGGAGCGCTACAAGCTCGTCGTCGAGTGCGTGCGCGACTACGCCATCTTCATGCTCGACCGGAGCGGGCACATCAGCACGTGGAACCCGGGCGCGGAGAGGATCAAGGGCTGGACGGCGAGCGAGATCATCGGGAAGCACTTCTCCATCTTCTATCCGCCCGAGGACGTCGCCTCGGGCAAGCCGGACTACGAGCTCATCGAGGCCGCCAAGATAGGCCGGTTCGAGGACGAGGGCTGGCGCCTGCGCAAGGATCGCAGCCCGTTCTGGGCGAACGTGGTCATCACGGCGCTGCGCGACGGGTCGGGGAACCTCGTCGGCTTCGCCAAGGTGACGCGCGACCTGACGGAGCGCCGCCGGGCGGAGGAGGTCCGCCTCCAGCTCGGGAGGGCCGAGGAGGCGGTCAAGGTCCGCGACCAGTTCCTCATGGCGCTCTCGCACGAGCTGAGGAACCCGCTCGCGCCCATCCGCAGCGCGGTCCAGACCATCCGGCGGTCGCCGCCGGCCTCGGCGGCCTCGTTCCGCGGGCTCGACGTCATCGATCGCCAGGTCACGCTGCTCGCCGGCATCATCGACGACCTCATCGCCGTGAGCCGCCTCACCCGCGGCACCATCGACCTCGAGTACGAGCTCATCGACCTCGGCGCCCTGGTGGCGGCGGTCGTGGAGGACCACCGGGGCGTGCTCCAGGACGTCGGCGTCGCGCTCGAGATCGCCGCGCCGGAGGAGCCGCTCTGGGTGCAAGGGGACGCCAAGCGCCTCGCCCAGGCGGTGGGGAACCTGCTCCAGAATGCGCGGAAGTTCACGCCCCGGGGCGGGCGCGTCCTGGTGGCCGCGGAGCGCTCCGACGGCTGCGCCAGGATCCGCGTGCGGGACGACGGCGTGGGGATGGAGCCCGGGCTCCTGGCGCGGCTCTTCCAGCCCTTCGTGCAGGCGGACCGGACGCTGGCGCGCTCCAGCGGCGGGCTCGGCCTCGGCCTGGCGCTGGTGAAGGGCTTCGTCGAGCTGCACGGCGGCAAGGTGGCGGCGAGGAGCGATGGGCCGGGGCGCGGGTCGGAGTTCGTGATCGATCTCCCCATCGCGTCCGGTGTCGCCGCCTCGCCGTCGCGCCGCGCCTCCGGCGCGCACCGCCGCGTGCTGGTCGTCGACGACAACGCGGACGCGGCCGAGTCGCTGGCCGATCTCCTCCGTGTCCTGGGCCACGACGTGACGGTGGCGTTCGACGGGGCCTCGGCGGTGGAGCTGGCCCAGCGCCAGGTCCCCGACGTCGTGCTGTGCGACATCGGCCTGCCGCAGATGGACGGGTACGAGGTCGGGCGCGCGCTGCGCAGGGACCGCAGGCTGGCGAAGGCGCTGCTCGTCGCGGTGAGCGGCTACGCCAGCGAGGACGACGTCAAGCGCGCCCTCGCCGCCGGATTCGACCGCCACATCGCCAAGCCGCCCGATCCCATCGAGATCGAGCGGCTCGTCGGCTGACCGCTCCCCGGGCGATCCCGCCACGCCCGGTCCGCGGGCCGGTCCTGGAACGAGGGTCCGTGGCCCCCGCAGGCGAGCATCCCGTCGTCGCCGTGGACAACCTACCCTCGCATGCGCGTCTCGCCCGAAGCGCATGGCGCGCGGGTCGCGGGCTCCGCCGGCTCGCCGCCGCGATCGCACTCGCAGGCCCCGGCCGTGGGCGAGCGGGGATGGGCACGCGTCGCGGCGGCTCCTCGCGCCGTGCGCTGGTTGACGCGCATCGGAGCGCTGATCGGGTTGGCGATCGGCGCGTTCCACCTCGCCGCCTGGATGCTCGGCCTCCCGCCTGCGTGGGCGGCCGCGGGCGCCGTCACGATGAAGACCAACATGGCGCTGGCGCAG
>DASTGH010000040.1:0-3895 GCA_035719345.1 Anaeromyxobacteraceae bacterium | reverse complement strand
CTTGCGGCAGCCCTCGTTCACCGTGCGCGCCGCCGCGCCGATCTCGGCGTCGGAGAAGCCGTTCAGGTCCTCGGAGAGGAAGTCGACGAGGCGGCCGTCGCGCTGCAGGAGGTGGAGGACGTGGAGGGCGGAGGACTCGGGGGAGGGGGCGGCGGGGGAGGCGGAAGGCGCAGGTGCGGGAGGGGAGGGCTGGGCGCCTGCGCTTCTCCGCGGCTCGGGTGAGGGAGCGGGTGAGGGCGCCTTGCTCGCCTCGCCGCCCGCGGGCAGGGCCTTCAGGCGGCCGCGGACGAGGTGGACCTCCTCCGCGAAGCGGCGGTCGAACAGCACCGCGAAGAACGCCACGAAGGCGAGCCAAAGGCGTTGCAGCGCCGTCAGGTTTCCGTCCATGGGGCGGAGAGTTAGCACTCCCCCTCGCCGTCCGCAGCCCTCTTCTCGCGGGCGCTCAGTCCCGGCGCCTGAGCGGCGGCAGCTGCTCGAAGCCCTCGGCGCGATCGGCCGACGACAGGATGCGCGCGAGCAGCTCGGGCGCGGGCGCGAGCCGGCGCCGCTCGAGGTCGAGCCAGCCGCCCAGCACCACCACCCGCGCCGCGACCTCCCCGTCCACCTTGCGCACGGTGTGGCGCAGCTTCCAGCGACCGCCGTCCGGCGAGACCGCCAGCGCCTCCAGGTCGACGCTGACCGACTCTCCCAGGGACACCTCCGAGAGGTAATCGATCTCCTCGCGCAGGAGCACCGGGCCGAGCCGCGCCTCCTCGAACCGCTTCCAGTCGAACCCGCCCTCGGCCAGCCACGCCATCCGCACCTCCACCCCGAGCTCCGGGTAGACGGTGTGGCGGACGTGTCCGTTCGCGTCGGCGTCGGACCAGCGGAGGGCGAACGTGCGCGAGTAGGGCATCCCGCATCCTTAGCGCCCGGGCGCCGCCGGCGGCGTCCTGCGACCTCGGCGCGGACCCTTCCGGGGACGGCACGGAGCGGCGGGGGGCGCGAGATCACGGCCATGGCCCATCCCCTCGCCGGAAAGCCCGCTCCGCGGGAGCTGCTCGTCGACGTCGGCCGGATGCTCGGCGCCTACCACGCCGACCGGCCCGACCCCTCGGTCCCGGAGCAGCGGGTGGCCTTCGGCACCTCCGGCCACCGCGGCTCGTCGTTGCGCCGCAGCTTCAACGAGGCGCACATCCTGGCGGTGACGCAGGCCACCTGCGAGTGGCGCGCGTCCCAGGGCACGACCGGACCGCTCTTCCTCGGCAAGGACACGCACGGCCTCTCCGAGCCGGCGCAGCGCACCGCGCTCGAGGTGCTCGCCGCGAACGCGGTCCAGGTCATGGTGGCGGCGGGCGACGCCGCCACGCCCACCCCGGTCATCTCGCACGCCATCCTCACGTTCAACCGCGGCCGGACGGAAGGCCTCGGCGACGGCATCGTCATCACCCCGTCGCACAACCCGCCGGAGGACGGCGGCATCAAGTACAACCCGCCGAACGGCGGCCCGGCCGACACGAACGTCACCGGCTGGATCGAGAAGCGCGCCAACGCGCTCCTCGAGGCGAAGCTCGCCGGCGTGAAGCGCGTCGCGTACGACGCCGCCCTGCGCGCGCCCACCACGCGCGTGCACGATTACGTGAAGCCGTACGTCGAGGACCTCGGCGCGGTGGTGGACCTCGAGGCGGTGAAGAAGGCCGGGCTGAAGCTCGGGGCCGATCCGCTGGGCGGCTCGAACGTCGGCTACTGGGAGCCCATCGCCCGGCGCTGGGGGCTCCGCATCGAGGTGGTGAACCCGCGCGTCGATCCCACCTTCGGGTTCATGACGCTCGACCACGACGGCAAGATCCGGATGGACTGCAGCTCCCCGTACGCGATGGCGAGCCTGGTGGCCCTGAAGGACCGGTTCGACCTCGCCTTCGGCAACGACGCCGATTCCGACCGCCACGGCATCGTGACCCCGTCGTCGGGCCTCATGAACCCGAACCACTACCTGGCGGTCGCCATCTCCTGGCTCTTCACGCGCCGGCGCGGCTGGAGCGCCTCGGCGGGCGTGGGCAAGACGCTCGTCTCGTCGGCGCTGATCGACCGCGTGGCGCGCAAGGTGAGCCGGCGGCTGGTCGAGGTGCCGGTCGGCTTCAAGTGGTTCGTGGACGGGCTGCTCGACGGGTCGATCGGGTTCGGCGGCGAGGAGAGCGCCGGCGCCTCGTTCCTGCGCCAGGACGGCACCGTCTGGTCCACCGACAAGGACGGGATCATCATGGACCTGCTGGCGGCGGAGATCCGCGCGGTCTCGGGATGGGACCCGGGGCGGATCTTCGAGGAGCTGGTGAAGGAGCTGGGGCGCCCGGTCTACACCCGGCTCGACGCGGCGGCGACGCCGGCGCAGAAGGCGCGGCTGAAGAAGCTGGCGCCGGAGGCGGTGAAGGCCGATCGCCTCGGGGGCGAGCCCATCACCGCGAAGCTCACGCGCGCGCCGGGCAACGGCGCCGAGATCGGAGGGCTCAAGGTGGTGACGGAGGAGGGCTGGTTCGCGGCGCGGCCGTCGGGCACGGAGGACGTGTACAAGATCTACGCGGAGAGCTTCCGGGACGAGGCGCACCTCCAGCGGATCGTGGCGGAGGCGAAGGGGATCGTGGGGGAGGCGCTCGGGGCGTAGTCCGCGCCCTACGCCTGCCTCGACGCGATCCGCGCGATCTCGTCCGCCTCCACGACGTGCGCCCCGGGCTCGGGCGCCAGCGCCAGCGCGAGCATGGCGCGCGCCACCGCCTCCGCGGGCGTGGGCCGGTACTTCCCCAGCAGCGGCCCGAGCGCGCGCGCCACCGCCAGCCCGACACGCTCGCCGGGGCGCGACCCCTGGCGCGGCCCGTCCAGGATCGACGGCCGCAGCGCGTAGGCGCTCTCGAACCCGAGCGCCGCGGCGGAGCGCTCCACCTCGCCCTTCACCGCGTTGTAGAAGATGCGCGAGCGCGGGTGGGCGCCGAGCGCGGTCACGTGGACGAGCACGCGGGCGCCGCGGGTCCGCGCCGCCCTGGCGAAGGCCACCACCGCGTCGTGGTCCACCCGGCGGAACGCCTCGCGGCTCCCCGCGCTCGCCATCGTCGTGCCGAGCGCGCAGAACGCGACGTCCGGCGCCGGAGCGTCCCCCACCTGCGGCTCCGGGAGGAGCTCGGTGCGGACCTGCACCAGCGCCGGGTGCTCGAGCGGCACCGTCCGCCGGCCGACCGAGACCACCCGCTCGAACGGGTGCGCCTCGAGGAGCCTCCGCAGCAGCAGCCCGCCGACGAGCCCGCTCGCCCCCGCGATCCACGCCGTCGCCATCCGGCGGAGCGTAGCGGACGCGGTCGCCGCCGGATAGGGGAGGCGCATGGGACGCCACGTCCTCGTCGCCGGCGCCGGCTGGCTCGGCTCGGCGCTCGCCCGCGCGCTGCTCGCCCGTGGCGATCGCGTCACGGCCGTGCGACGGCGGCCCGGGCTGCCCGCGGCGCTCGAGGGCAGCGCGGCCATCCCGCTCGCCGTCGACCTGGCGGAGCCCGGCGCCGCGGCGAGGCTGCCCGGCGACGTGGACGCGGTCGTCGCCTGCCAGGCGGCGGGATCGGACGCGCCCGAGGCGTACCGGCGCGCCTACGTCGACGCCACGCGCGCGCTGCTCGAGGCGGCGCGGGGCGCGCCGCTCGTCTACACGGGATCGACCGGCGTCTTCGGCCAGCGCGACGGCAGCGAGGTCGACGAGGCCACGCCGCCGGCGCCGGCGTCTCCCTCGGCCGAGGTGCTGGTGCTCGCGGAGCGCCTCGTGGCCGGCGCGGCGGCCGGCGGCGCCCGCGCCTGCACCATCCGCCTCTCGGGCCTGTACGGCCCCGGCCGCACCGGGCTCGTGGACCGCGTCCGCTCCGGCGCGCTGGCGCTCGGGCCGGGC
>DASTGH010000039.1:0-7159 GCA_035719345.1 Anaeromyxobacteraceae bacterium | reverse complement strand
GGGGACGTGCCGGCGCCACGGGCCGGGGCTGGCCTTGCCGGTGGCGAGCTGCGCCGCCGCGCCCAGCGCCGCCGCCGCGCCGGCCGCGCCGCCGACGTAGAAGTACGCCGGGATGTACCACTTCCACACCGGCTCCTTCAGGACCGGCATGCCGTAGTAGCTCGGGCCCTCCTCCGAGCGCTCGATGGCGTCGGCGGGCACCTCGTCGAGCGGCCGCGCCGCGTCCGGCGCGAGGTCGCGCACCCGCTGCTGCGCCCCCTCGCCGAGGAGCCGCCCCACCTCCGGGTCCACGTTCCGGCCGTCGCTGCGGCCGTCGTCGGGAAGGCGCCGGGCTGGCATCACGTCCTCCTCGAGCCGAGCACGGCCACGGCGGCGAGCGCGGCCACCCCCACCACGCTCGCGGCCATGGCGTACCAGGCGTCGGTGATCTTCTTCGTCGGGACGACCGGATCGGGCGGCAGGTTGTAGACCTCGGGCCGGTCGCAGAGCAGGAAGAACGCGTGCAGCCCCTCGGTGCCCGGCTGCGAGGCGGCGTCGGCGCCGTAGAGGTAGGCGTCCCCGACGCCGCGCGCGCGCAGCTGCTCCACGCGCTTCTCGGCGCGGGCGCGCAGCTCGCCCACCTCCCCGAACTGGATGGAGGCGGTCGGGCAGTGCTTGGCGCAGGCGGGCACCATCCCGTCCTTGAGCCGGTCGTAGCAGAGGGTGCACTTCCAGGCGCGGCCGTCGTCCTCGCGGCGCGCCACGACGCCGAACGGGCAGGCCGAGACGCAGTAGCCGCAGCCGTTGCAGACGTCGGGCTGCACGTACACCGAGCCGAACTCGGTGCGGATGATGGAGCCGGTGGGGCAGGCCTCCAGGCAGCCGGCGCGCTCGCAGTGCTTGCACACGTCCGACATGAGGAGCCACGAGAACTGCGAGAGCGCACGCTCGGTGGGGCCGAGCGGGACAGGCGTCTCGATGTGCGAGGGCGCGATCCGGTCGGCGAGGAGGCTCGTCGTCCCCGGCTGGCCGGACGGCCGGAGCGGCCCGAAGGCCGCGGCGCCCGCCTCGACGCCGTCGCGCGGCGAGCCCTGCCCCGGCACCGGGTGCGTCACCTCGGCGAACGCCACGTGGCGCCAGGTGGAGGCCCCGAGGTGCCCGGTGTTGTCGTAGCTCATCCCGGTGAAGAGGAACCCGTCGTCGGGGAGCTGGTTCCACTGCTTGCAGGCGACCTCGCACGCCTTGCATCCGATGCAGAGCGTCGTGTCGGTGAAGAAGCCCATCTGGCGCAGGGCGGGGGCGTCGCCGCCCTCCATGCGGCGGGCGCGCTCGGGCTCGACCTGGTAGTCCCTCTCGAGGTTGGCGGGCATGGCGTTCACCGCTTCGGCTGGACCGGCGGGTGCCGGTGCTGGGCGTGGAGGTGGGGGAGGTCGCGCGGCGCGCCGCGGGGCGGCGCCGGCCCGAGGAGCGCCTCTCCCTCGCTCGCCGAGCGCCGCCCGAAGGAGTGCCGGCCCGCGCGGATGTCGGCGGTGAGCGCCTTCGACTCCTGGATGACGACGTTCGGATCCGCGACGAACGCGATGAGCTCGTTGGCGGCGTCGCCCGTGACCCGGCCGACCGAGCCCCAGTGATAGGGGAGGCCGATGGTGTGGATCCACCGCCCGCGGACGCGCAGGGGCCGCACGCGATCCGTCACCAGCACGCGGCACTCGATCTCGGCCCGCGCCGTGGTGATGGTGGCCCACCCTCCGTTGCGGAGCCCCCGCTCCGCCGCCAGCTCGCGCGAGACCTCGCAGAACATGGAGGGCTGCAGCTCGGCCAGCCACGAGAGCCAGCGGCTCATGGCGCCGGCGGTGTGGTGCTCGGTGAGCCGGTACGTCGTCACCGCGAACGGGAAGCGCGGGTCGCCGAACGCCCGGTGGTACGGGTTCTCGGGGCGGTGCCACTCCAGGCGCGAGGGGTTGCACTGCTGGCGATGGAGCGTGTTCTCGACGAGCGACTCCTCCGGCTCGTAGTGCGTGGGCAGCGGCCCGTCGAGCAGGCCCGAGGGCGCGAAGAGCCAGGCCTTCCCGTCCGCCTGCATGATGAAGGCGTCGGTGCCGCCGATGGAGGCGATGCCGGTGGTGCCGGGCGCCGGGCGGTAGGAGGGCGGCCGGTCGGCGATGAAGTCGGGGACGTCGTAGCCGGTCCAGCGCTGCTTCTCCTCGTCCCACCACACGTACCGCTTCCGCTCCGACCACGGCTTGCCCTCGGGGTCGGCCGAGGCGCGGTTGTAGAGGACGCGACGATTCATGGGCCAGGCCCAGCCCCACTCCGGCGCCACCCAGTGCTGCAGCGCCTGCGGCTTGCGGCGCGAGGTCTGGTTCACCCCGTCCGCGTAGCACCCGGAGTAGATCCAGCAACCGCAGGCGGTGGAGCCGTCGTCGGCGAGCTTGGCGAACCCCGGCACCGGCTTCCCGTTCGAGACGGTGAAGCCGTTCACCTCGAGCAGCACGCGCTCCGCGTCCGGGTCGGCCAGCGGCCCGTGCTCGCCGTACTCCCAGGTGAGCGCCTGGAGGGCGCGGTCGCGCTCGGCGCTGGAGCCGCCGTAGAGCTGCTTCAGGCGCTTGCCGAGGTGGTAGACGAAGTGCAGGTCGCTGCGGCAGTCGCCCGGGGGCGCGACGGCGGCGTGGTGCCACTGCAGCATGCGCTGCGTGTTGGTGAAGGAGCCGTCCTTCTCGGTGTGGGTGGCGGCCGGGAAGAAGAACACCTCGGTGCGGATGTCCTCCGTCCGCACCTCGCCGCGGGCGATCTCGGGCGCGTCGCGCCAGAACTCGGCCGTCTCCGTGAGCGCGAAGTCACGGACGACGAGCCAGTCGAGCTGGCGCAGGCCCTTGCGGTGCAGGGCGCCGTGCATCGACCCGACCGTGGGGTTCTCGCCCATGACGAAGTAGCCCTTCACCTTCGCGTCCGCCATCTCCGAGACGGTGGTCATGTGCGAGTGGTTGCCGGTGAGGCGCGGCAGCGCGTCGAAGAGGAAGTCGTTCTCGCGCGTGGCGGCGTCGCCGAACCACGCCTTGCAGAGCGAGACGATGTACTTGGGGAACTCGCTCCACCAGCCGGTGTCGGAGCGGTTGTTCTGGATGTACGCCTCGAGCGCGCCGCGCTCGGGCAGCACCGCGTGCGGCATGGGCAGGTAGCCCGGGAGCAGGTCGTAGAGCGTCGGGATGTCGGTCGAGCCCTGGATCGAGGCGTGACCGCGGAGCGCCATGATGCCGCCGCCCGGCCGCCCCATGTTGCCGAGCAGCCCCTGGATGATGGCGGCGGTGCGGATGTACTGGACGCCGACGGTGTGCTGCGTCCAGCCGACCGCGTAGACGAAGGCGCTCGTCCGCTCGCGACCGGAGTTCCGGCAGAGGGTCTCCGCGAAGCTGAGGAAGGTCGCCCGCGGGACGCCGCAGGTCTCCTCCACCAGCTCGGGCGTGTAGCGCGCGAAGTGCTTGCGCAGCAGCTGGAAGACGCAGCGCGGGTGCTGCAGCGTCGGGTCCTGGTGGCGCTCGGTCATCCCGTGGCCGGGGGCGGGCGCGCCGCCGTGGCCGGCCGTGTCGGGGTGGGCGTGCTTGTGGCCGGCGGCGGGGATGATCCCCTCGACGCCGTCGTAGCTCCACGTCTCCCAGCCGTACCGGTTCTTCTCCGCGTCGAACCCGCTGAAGAAGCCCTCCAGGTCCTCGGTGTCGCGGAAGCGCTCGTCGATGATGGTGGGGGCGTTGGTGTAATGGACGACGTAGTCCCTGAAGTAGCGCTCGTTCTCCAGGATGTAGCGCACCACGGCGCCGAGGAAGGCGATGTCGCTCCCGGC
Source organism: Anaeromyxobacteraceae bacterium (assembly GCA_035719345.1). GTDB lineage: Bacteria > Myxococcota > Myxococcia > Myxococcales > Anaeromyxobacteraceae > Anaeromyxobacter_A. The sequence continues at coordinate 3,342 of DASTGH010000039.1, read as the reverse complement.
GCGGATGGGCACGTGCAGGTCGGCCACCGCGCTCGTCCGCGTGAAGCGCGGGTCGACGTGGATGATGGTGGCGCCCCGGTTCTTCGCCTCCATGACCCAGCGGAAGGCCACCGGGTGGCACTCCGCCATGTTGGAGCCCTGGATGACGACGCAGTCGGCGTTCTGCAGGTCGCCGGGGAAGGTGGTGGCGCCGCCGCGGCCGAACGAGATCCCCAGACCGGGGACCGTGGAGCTGTGTCAGATCCGCGCCTGGTTCTCCACCTGCACGATGCCGAGCGCCGTGTAGAGCTTCTTGAGGAGGTAGTTCTCCTCGTTGTCGAGCGTGGCGCCGCCCAGGTGCGCGATGCCGAGCGTCCGGCGGACGGTCCGGCCGTGATGCTCGGCGGCCGGGTCCTCCACCCGCTCCTGCCAGGTCTCGTCGCGCGTCTTCTTCACGCGCTGGGCGACCATCTCCATGGCCACGTCGAGCGGGAGCTCCTCCCAGGCCGTGCCGCCCGGCCGCCGGTGGAGGACCTTCTTCTCGCGGTGCGAGCCCGTGACCAGCTGGAAGGTGGCCGCGCCCTTGGGGCAGAGGCAGCCCTGCGACACGGGCGAGTCCGGGTCGCCCTCGATGTCGATGATCTTCTCGTCCTTCACGTAGACGAGCTGCCCGCAGCCGACGGCGCAGTAGGGGCAGACCGAGCGCGCGACGCGGTCGGCCGAGGCGGTGCGCGGCCGGAGCTCCTCGGTGCGGCGCGAGGTGGCGGTGCCGTCGAGGCCGAGGGGGTCGCCGGCCGCGACCTGCCGCAGCACGGGCCAGCGAGGGAGCGTGAGCTTCGCCACGGGAGATCCTTTCTTCTCCAATCAAAGCGTCGGACGAAATGTGGGAAGCGCGCCCGGCGCGCGGAAGCCGCACGGCGTGGCCGGGTGCGCGCGGCGAACGCTCACGTCTCGGCGCGCCGGCCGAGCCCCGCGGCGACCTGGGCGTGGTTCAGCGCCGCGACGAGCGAGACGCCGCCGATCGCGTTGCCGAGGAAGGCGGGGAGGAGGAAGCCGCCCAGGTAGTCGAGCGGCGAGAGATCGCCGTGGGTGACGAGGTAGAGCGCCTCCGCGGACCCGGCGACCACGTGGGTGAAGCGGCCGAGCCCGACGAGGTAGGTGATGACGACGATGACGAAGACGCGCGCGTTCGCGGCGCCGGGGAGGAGCCACACCATGAGCGCGATGAGCCAGCCGCCGAAGATGCCGCGCCACACCTTCGTCCAGAACTCCGGCTCCATCGCCTCGCGCCCGAGCTCCTCGAAGGCGGTCTTCAGCTCGGGCGGGAAGACGTCGCCGCGACCGATCAGCCAGGCGAAGAGGAGCGCGCCGAGCACGTTCCCGGCGAGGACGATGGCCCAGACCCGCGCCACGCGGCCGGTGCGGGCGAGCGAGCGCTGGTCGAGGGCCGGCAGGATGACGGTGAGCGTCTGCTCGGTGAAGAGCTGCTGCCGCGCCAGGATGACGACGAGGAAGCCGACGCTGTAGCCGAGCTTGGCGACGAGCGGACGCCACGGCGCGTCCGGCAGGCCGGCGCGGAGGAGCGCCTCCGCCACGAGCGAGAAGCCCATGGAGAGCCCGGCCGCCAGCGCCGACCAGGCGAGCGCGGACGCCGGACGGCGCAGCTCCTCCTCGCCCTCCATGCGAACGGCCTCGTGCACCACGTGCACGGCGACGGCCGACCGTTCCTCCGCCTCCCGCTGTTGCGCCTCGTCGAGGTGGTCGCGCGTGGATCGCTCTGCCATCCGGCAAAGCTAAGCGTCGCCGCGCGAGAGCGACTCCAGCTCCAGCTGCCGCGCCTCCCACTCCGGGTAGAGGCGGGCCAGCTCTTCCTTCGCGGCCGCGAGCGCCTCGACGTGCGGGCGTGCGCGGGCGAAGTCCTGGTACAGCGCGGGGTCGGCGAGCGCGGCCTCCGCCGCCTTCTCCGCGGCCTCCAGCTCGGCGATGCGGGCCTCGAGGCGCGCGATGGCGTCGCGGACGGGTTTCTCGCGGGCACGGCGGGCGTTGCGCGCCTCCGCCTCCACGCGGCGGCGCTCCTTGTCGGGAAGGGCGCCCTTCGACTCCGGCGCTTCGCGCCTACGCTCAGGGCGAACGGAGGACTCCGGGGCGCGATCCTGCTCGTCCCGGCGCTGGTGATAGAGCCAGTCGTCGAGGTTCCCCGGCCAGTCGACGATGCCGCCGTCCTTCACCTCCCAGATCCGGGTGGCGAGCCCGTTGAGGAAGCTCCGGTCGTGGGAGACGAAGAGCATCGTGCCGTCGTAGCCGCGCAGCGCCTCGATGAGCGCCTCGGCCGAGGCGAGGTCGAGGTGGTTCGTGGGTTCGTCGAGGAGGAGCAGGTTGGAGCGGAGGAGGAGGATGCGCGCCAGCGCCACGCGCGCGCGCTCGCCCCCGGAGAGGACCCCGAGCGGCTTCTCCACGTCCTCACCCGAGAAGAGGAAGCCTCCGGCCACGCTGCGCACGTAGCTCTGGCCCTCTTCCGGGACGACGTCCCACAGCGCCTCGAGCACCGTCTGCTCCGGGTCGAGGCCACCGAAGCCCTCGCCGCCCTCGGCGCGCTCGAAGTGGTGCTGCGCGTAGTACCCGGGCAGCACCTGGTACCCGAGCTTCACCGCCCCGGCGTCGGCCGCCAGCTCGCCCGCCACGAGCCGGAGGAGCGTCGTCTTGCCGGCGCCGTTCGGACCGATGATGCCGACCCGCTCCCCGCGCTGCACGGCGCCGTCCAGCGACCGGTAGACCACCCGCGGGCCGTACGCCTTGGCCACGCCCTCGAGGCGCAGGACCTCCTTGCCGGAGCGGGGGGCGGGCTGGAAGCGGAAGGAGAGCGTGGCGCGCTCCTCGAGCACCTGCACCTCCTCCATCCGGTCGAGCATCTTCTGCCGGCTCTGCGCCTGCCGGGCCTTGCTGGCCTTGGCTCCGAACCGGTCGATGAAGCCCTGCAGCTGGGCGCGGCGCTGCTCCTGCCGCTGCGCCGCCGCCTGGAGCGCCTCCTCGTCCTGGGCGCGCCGGCGGCGGTAGTCGTCGTAGTCGCCGGCGTAGGCGCGCAGGCCCTCGGGCTCGAGCGCCAGCACCCGGTCGATCTGCCGGTTCAGGAACTCGCGGTCGTGGCTGATGAGGAGGAGCGCCTTCGAGGAACCGCGCAGGAACGCGTCGAACCAGGCCAGCGTCGGCACGTCGAGGTGGTTCGTGGGCTCGTCGAGGAGGAGGAGGTCGGGCTCGCGCACGAGCTCGCGCGCGAGCGCCACGCGCTTCTTCCAGCCGCCCGAGAGGACCGCGACCGGCGTGTCCGCCGTCCGGCCTTCGCTCGTCAGCGACAGGCGAGCGATC
>DASTGH010000038.1:0-18151 GCA_035719345.1 Anaeromyxobacteraceae bacterium | reverse complement strand
ATCGTCGGGATCCGCAGCCGCGGCGTGCCGATCGGCGAGCGCATCGCTAAAGAGATCGAGCAGATGGAAGGGCATCCGGTGCCCTTCGGAATCCTGGACATCACCCTCTATCGCGACGATCTGACGACCATCGCTCCGCAGCCGGTCGTCAAGCCGACGAAGCTTCCCGAGCCGATCGACGACAAGGTCGTGGTCCTCGTCGACGACGTCCTCTACACCGGGCGCACGGTGCGCGCGGCGCTGGACGAGCTGGTCGACTTCGGGCGGCCGCGGCGGGTGCTCCTGGCGGTGCTCGTCGACCGCGGAGGGCGCGAGCTGCCCATCGCCGCCGACGTCGTGGGGCTGTCCCTGGCGGTCCCCGAGGCGGAGCAGGTCGAGGTGCGGCTCGCCGAGTCGGGCGCGCCGCGGGACGAGGTCGTGGTGCAGCGGAGGGGGGGCGCGTGATCGGCCGACACCGACACCTCATCGGGCTGGAGGGGCTGTCCCGCGAGGAGATCCTCGAGATCCTCTCGCTCGCCACCTCCATGAAGGAGGTGCTGCGCCGTCCGCTGAAGAAGGTCCCCACGCTGCGCGGCAAGGCGGTGGTGAACCTCTTCTTCGAGGCCTCGACCCGCACCCGCACCAGCTTCGAGACCGCCGCCAAGATCCTCTCCGCCGACGCGGTGAACTGGACGGCCGCCACCTCCTCGGTGACCAAGGGCGAGACGCTGGTCGACACCGCCCGCAACATCGAGGCGATGGGCCCCGACGTGCTCGTCATCCGCCACCCCGCGGGCGGCGCGCCGCAGCTCGTCGCCGACCACGTCTCCTGCGCCGTCGTCTCGGCCGGCGACGGCGCCCACGAGCACCCGAGCCAGGGCCTGCTCGACCTCTACACGCTGGCCGAGCACTTCACCCACGCCGGCGGCCACACCGGCGCGCCCGACTTCGGCACCATCGCGGGCAAGACCGTCGCAATCGTCGGCGACATCTCGCACTCGCGCGTCGCCCGCTCCGACCTCTTCGGCCTGCAGCGGCTCGGCGCGAAGGTCCGCCTCTGCGGCCCGCCCACCATGATGCCGGCCGGCGTCGAGGCGCTCGGGGCGACCGTGCACCACCGGCTGCGCGACGCGGTCGAGGGCGCCGACGCCGTCGTCATGCTCCGCATCCAGCACGAGCGCATCGGCGACCCGCTCATCCCCGGCACGCGCGAGTACTCGAAGCTGTGGGGCCTCAACGAGAAGAAGGCGGCGGAGTGGCTCACGCCGACCTGCGCCATCCTCCACCCCGGCCCCATCAACCGGGGCGTCGAGCTGTCGCCCGAGGTGGCCGACGGCGCGCGCAGCGTCATCCTCGAGCAGGTCGAGAACGGCGTGGCGGTGCGCATGGCGATCCTCTACCTCCTGGCGGGCGGCGGCGGAGAGCCGGCGGCCGAGGACGCGCGCGCAAGGAGCTCGACTTGAACGTCATCTTCATCGAGGGCGGGCGGGTCATCGACCCGGCGAGCGGCGTCGACGGGCCGCGCACGGTCGTGCTCCAGGACGGCAAGGTGGCCGAGGTCTCCGAGCACGTGGAGCGCCCGCGCGACGCCCGGGTGCTGGACGCCCGCGGCCGCTGGGTGACGCCGGGGTTCGTCGACCTGCACGTCCACCTGCGCGAGCCGGGGCAGGAGTACAAGGAGACGGTGGAGACCGGGGCGCGCGCCGCGGTGGCGGGCGGGTTCACCTCCGTCTGCGCCATGCCCAACACCGTCCCGGTGAACGACAACGCCAGCGTCACCGAGCTCGTGCTGAAGCGCGCCGCCGCCGCCGGGCTGGCGCGCGTCTACCCGGTGGGCGCCATCTCCAAGGGCTCGAAGGGCGAGGAGCTGGCCGAGTACGGCGAGCTGCAGGCCGCCGGCTGCGTCGCGCTCTCCGACGACGGGCGGCCGGTCACGTCCTCGGCGCTCATGCGCCGCGCGCTCGAGTACGCGCGCGCCTTCGACCTGCCGATCACGGTGCACGAGGAGGACCTCGCGCTCGTGGGCAAGGGCGTCATGCACGAGGGGGCGACCGCCACCCGCCTCGGCCTCAAGGGCATCCCCGCCGCCGCCGAGGATGTCATGGTGGTGCGCGACCTGGCGCTCGCCGAGCTGACCGGCGGCCGGCTGCACGTGGCGCACCTCTCCACCGCAGGCAGCGTGCGCGCGGTGCGCGAGGCCAAGCGGCGCGGGCTGCGCGTCACCGCCGAGGCGACGCCGCACCACCTCCTCCTCACCGACGAGGACGTGGCCCGCTCGCGCTACGACACCTCCTTCAAGATGAACCCGCCGCTCCGCTCCGCCGCCGACGTGGCGGCCGTGCGCCAGGGGCTCGCCGACGGCACCATCGACTGCATCGCCACCGACCACGCGCCGCACTCCTCCGTGGAGAAGGACCTCGAGTTCGACGCCGCCGCCAACGGCATCGTCGGCCTGGAGACCGCCTTCGCCGCCTGCCTGGCGCTGGCGCGCGAGGGCGTCGTCCCGGAGCGGCGGCTGGTCGAGGCGCTCACCGCCGCGCCGGCCCGCTGCTTCGGGCTGCCGGGCGGCACGCTGGCGCGGGGCGCCCCGGGCGACGTCGCGGTCCTCGACCCCGCCCTCGAATGGCGCTGCGAGCCGGCGCGGTTCCACTCCAAGAGCCGCAACTCGCCATGGAGGGGCGCGCTCCTGCGCGGGCGCTGCACGCACGCGCTCGTCGGCGGGCGGCTCGTGTACGAGCTCGTGAAGGGAGAACGATGAAGCGCGCGATCCTGGCCCTCGCCGACGGCACCACCTTCGAGGGGACGAGCTTCGGCGCGCCCGGCGACGCCGAGGGCGAGGTCGTCTTCAACACCTCGATGACCGGCTACCAGGAGATCCTGACCGACCCGTCCTACGTCGGCCAGATGGTGTGCATGACGTACCCGGAGCAGGGGAACTACGGCGTCAACGGCGCCGACGGCGAATCGGCGCATCCGCACGCCACCGGGTACATCGTGAAGAACTGGGCGGAGCGGCCCTCCTCGTGGCGCGCCGACGACGGCATCGACGCCTATCTCAGGAAGCACGGCATCCCCGGCATCGCCGGCATCGACACCCGCCGGCTCACCAAGCACCTGCGCACCGCCGGCGCGCAGATGGGCGTCATCGGCACGGGAGCGTCGGCCAGGGCGCTCATCGACCGCGCGCGCTCGCTCCCCGGCATGGAGGGGCAGGACCTGGCGAGCCGCATCTCCTGCAAGGAGCCCTACGAGTGGAAGGAGCGGGGCGCCGACGCCTACGCCGACCGCGAGCGCTCGCCCTTGCCCGAGCCGCGCTTCCACGTGGTGGCGTACGACTGGGGCCTGAAGCGCGCCATGCTGCGGCTGCTGGCGGAGCAGGGCTGCCGCGTCACGGTGGTGCCGTCGCCCACCACGGCCGACGCCGCGCTCGCGTTCGCGCCGGACGGCGTGTTCCTCACCAACGGCCCCGGCGATCCCGCGGCCGTGAGGGGCGCGCGCGAGGCGGTGGCCGGCCTCCTCGGGAAGGTGCCCGTCTTCGGCATCTGCCTCGGCCACCAGATCCTCTCCCTGGCGGTGGGCGCCCGGACCTACAAGCTCAAGTTCGGGCACCGCGGCGCGAACCAGCCGGTGAAGGACCTCGCCTCGGGCAAGGTGGACATCACCTGCCAGAACCACGGCTTCGCCGTGGACGAGAAGACGCTGGGGAAGCGCGCCCGGGTCACGCACCAGAACCTCAACGACGGCACGGTGGAAGGGATCGAGGTGCTCGACGCGCCGGCGTTCAGCGTGCAGTACCACCCCGAGTCTTCGCCCGGCCCGCACGACGCTCGCGCGCTCTTCGGCCGGTTCGTCGGGATGATGGAGCGGAGTCGATGAACCTGTCGGAGCTCCACGAGACGCTCCTGTCCTGGGCCACGGCCGACGGACGGAAGGAGCAGCTCCTCGCCGCCCGGCGCCACTGGTTCGACCGCCACGGCGAGCCGCACGAGGAGGACAAGAGCTTCGAGTCCCGCATGAACGGGATGCTCGACTACTACCTCTACGACTTCCGCCCGCCCGGCTCGACCGAGACGACGATCGAGATCTTCATGCGGGAGATGACGCCGCAGCTCACCACCGACGACCTGGCGCAGTACCGCGTCCTGGCGAGGAGCATCCACGGGCTCTTCGAGGTGAAGAAGATCAAGCCGCCCGACGTCCGGCTGCGCGACGTCTTCACCGACGTCGTGCACGACGTCACCGAGCGCCGGCAGATGCTGGGGCTCGAGCGCGGCGACCTGCTCGAGGCGCGGCTCCTGCCCTGGGACGGCCGGCTCTTCTTCTCCGGGGCGTTCCTCTACCATCCGCAGGAGGTGCGCAAGGCGGTGCTGGCCGAGGTGAAGCGCCTGCGCAAGGCGGCGGGCAAGGGGAACCTGCCCGACGTGGAGGCCTTCATCGCCACGCTCTCGCGCATGGCCATGAAGCTGGAGCGGTACCGCAACGTGAAGGTCGAGTCGCTCTACGACTTCCGGCCGGAGGCGCGGACGTCCACCCCGGTGCCCCGCCCGCCGGCGCGCGAGGGATAGAAAAGGCTTCAGGCTCCAGGCTTCGGGCTACGGACATCGCGGACGCCTGCAGCCTGCAGCCTGCTTTCAGAACGACGTCTCCGGCCCGACCCCCTTGCGCCGCTCGTCGTCGGAAGGCGCCTGCGGCCTGTCCTGGCGGAAACGCTCCAGGTCCTTCTCCGTCAGGCCCGCCTCCTCCATGACCTGGCGCGTGGCGAAGATGGGGGCGCGCGAGCGCACCGCCAGCGCCACGGCATCCGAGGCACGGGCCTCCACGTCGAGCTGGCGCTCGCCCTGCTGCAGCGTGACGCGCGCGTCGAAGAACACGGACGCCACGCTCCGGATCTCGGCGGACAGCACCTTGCCCCCCAGCGCGGCGATCGTCTTCTCGAGGAGGTCGCCGGCGACCGGCCGCGAGGCGGGCGCCTGCTTGAGCCTCATCTCGATGGCGGTCGCCTCGGCCCGGCCCATGAAGATGGGCAGGACGGTGGATCCGCCCTTCTCCCGGAGGACGAGCAGGCTCGAGGCGTCCGACTCGAGCGGCAGGACGCCCATCACCTCCACCGGCACGCGGCCGGGCACGGCCCGGTGCGGCGTCGCCGCCGCCAGGAGCGGCGCGGTGAGCAGTGCAGCTGCGAGCGCGGCGTGCATGGCGTCCTCCCGGATCGGCGGCCTCCCTGGAAGGTGGCGACGGGCCCGCCCGCCGGCGAGTCGAGCGATTTGGCCGGAACGGCCGGGCATGCCCAAGGTGTGCGGGGTGGAGACCCCCGTCCCCCGCCTGTCGGAAGCGGACTTCTCGCTGCTCGAGTCGGTCCCGGACGCCATGGTGATCGCGCACCGGGACGGCGGGATCGTCTTCGTGAACGGTGTCGCGGAGCGGCTGTTCGGCTGGTCGCGGGGCGAGATCGTGGGGCATCCGGTCGAGGTGCTGCTGCCCGCCCGCTTCCGCGCCATGCACCAGGTCCACCGCTCGTCCTACCAGTCCGCTCCGCGCACCCGGCCCATGGGCCTCGGCCTCGACCTGTTCGCGCTCCGCAAGGACGGGACCGAGTTCGCCGCCGAGATCAGCCTCGCCCCGCTCACGGTGGGGGGCGAGTCGTACGCCATCGCCGCGGTCCGGGACGTCACCGAGCGCAAGAAGCTCGAGGGCCGGGCGCTGCTCGTGCGCAAGGCGCAGGAGGAGGTGCGCGAGCGCGACGAGTTCCTCTCCGTCGCCTCGCACGAGCTGCGCACGCCGGTCACCGCCCTGCAGCTGCAGCTCCAGCTCCTGCAGCGCGCCGGGCGCGCCTCCGGCGCCGGGATGCCGGCGGCGCTCGTGGGCAAGATGGAGGCGCTGGAGCGGCAGACCCGGCGCATCGCCGTGCTCGTGAACGAGCTGCTCGACGTCTCGCGCCTCCGGCTCGGCCGGCTCGAGCTCCGGCCCGAGCCGCTCGACCTGGCCGAGGTGGCGCGCGAGGCCGTGGCGCAGCTCGTGGACGAGGCGGCGCGGCACGGCTCGCGGGTGGCCGTGGTCGCCGGCCAGCCGGTGCGGGGGCGGTGGGATCGGATGCGCATCGAGCAGGTCCTCACGAACCTGCTCGCCAACGCCGTCAAGTTCGGCCAGGGCAAGCCCATCACCGTGGCGGTGGGGCTCGCCGGCGAGCGGGCGCGGGTCGAGGTGCGAGACGAGGGCATCGGCATCGAGGCCGACGACCTGGCGCGTATCTTCGGCCGCTTCGAGCGGGCGGTCTCGACGCAGCACTTCGGTGGGCTCGGCCTCGGGCTCTACATCGCGCGCGAGATCGCGGAGGCGCACGGCGGCAGCATCGACGTGGCGAGCACGCCGGGGGAGGGGACCACCTTCACGGTGGAGCTGCCCTGCACGCCTCCCGCGCTGGAGAAGGGCCCGGCGCGGGCGGGGTGACGGCGCGCGCCACGCCCGCTAAGACGGCGGCGTGCCGCCGCGCGCGCTCGTGCTCGTCAACGCCGACGACCTCGGCTACGACCCGGCCATCGACCGGGGCATCCTCGAGGCGCACGCGCGCGGTCTCGTCACCGCCGCCACCGCCATGGTGGACACGCCGTTCTCCGTCCGGATCCTGGCCGAGGCGCCGGCGACGCTCGACCTGGGGCTCCACGCCGTGCTGCGCCCCGAGGCCAGCGCGGCCGAGGCCGCCGGGGAGCTGGCCCGGCAGATCGATCGGTTCCGGGCGCTGCGCGGCGCGCCTCCCACGCACCTCGACAGCCACCGCCACCACCACGCTCTTCCGGCGCTGCTGCCGGCGTTCGTCGACGCGGCGCGTCGCGAGGGCCTGCCGCTGCGGGCGCTCGATCCGGCGATGCGGGACGCCCTGCGGGCGCAGGGCGTGTCGGCGCCCGACCACTTCCTCGGCGATGCGGCGCTCCGCCCCTGCTGGACGCGGGAGCGCCTGCTGGCGGTGCTGGCGAGGCTGCCCGGCGGCTCCGTCGAGATCATGTGCCACCCCGGTCACGCCCCGACGCACGCGCGCACGAGCTTCGGGCCGGAGCGGGAGGTCGAGCTCGCGGCCCTGCTCGATCCGGCGGCACGCGCCGCGCTCGCCGGTGCCGGCGGGGCGCCGGGCCATTTCGCCGACCTCGCCGCGGCGCGCCGTTGAGCGCCGACGCCCCTTTACAGCTTCGCGCTCGCGGTGTAGGACAGCGCGTCCCCCACAGCGAAGTCTCCCCGCTTCCACACGAGGTGCACGGAATGGCTGACGCCAAGCCCGTCGTCCCGAAGGATGGTCAGAAGGTCACCCTCACGAACGGGAAGCTGCACGTCCCCGATCGGCCCATCCTCCCGTTCATCGAAGGCGACGGCACCGGCCGCGACATCTGGCGCGCCAGCGTCCGCGTGCTCGACGCGGCCGTCGAGAAGGCCTACGGCGGCAAGCGGAAGATCCACTGGATGGAGGTCTACGCCGGCGAGAAGGCCTTCACCAAGTTCAACAACTGGCTGCCCGACGAGACGATCGAGGCGTTCCGCGAGTACATCATCGGCATCAAGGGCCCGCTCACCACGCCCATCGGCGGCGGCATCCGCTCGCTCAACGTGGCGCTGCGCCAGATGCTCGACCTCTACGTCTGCCTGCGGCCCGTCCGCTGGTTCAAGGGCGTCCCCTCGCCCGTGAAGAACCCGCAGAAGGTCGACATGGTGATCTTCCGCGAGAACACGGAGGACATCTACGCCGGCATCGAGTGGGAGGCGGGCTCGGACCAGGTGAAGAAGATCCTCGGGTTCCTGGAGAAGGAGTTCCCGAAGGAGTTCAAGAAGATCCGCTTCCCGGGCAGCGCCGGCCTGGGTGTGAAGGCCGTGTCGCGCGAGGGCACGGAGCGGCTCGTGCGCGCCGCCATCGAGTTCGCGCTCAGGAACAAGCGCAAGAGCGTCACGTTCGTGCACAAGGGCAACATCATGAAGTACACGGAGGGCGCGTTCCGGAACTGGGGCTACGCGCTGGCCGAGCGCGAGTTCGCCGACAAGGTCTACACCTGGGATCAGTGGGAGCGGACCAAGGCGCAGAAGGGCGAGGAGGCGGCCAACGCCGAGCAGAAGGCGGCGCTCCAGGGCGGCAAGCTCCTCGTCAAGGACGCCATCGCCGACATCACGCTCCAGCAGGTCTTGACGCGGCCCGACGAGTTCGACGTCGTCGCCACGCTCAACCTGAACGGCGACTACCTCTCCGACGCGCTCGCGGCGCAGGTCGGCGGCATCGGCATCGCGCCCGGCGGCAACGCCAACTACGTGACCGGCCACGCCATCTTCGAGGCGACGCACGGCACGGCGCCGAAGTACGCGGACCAGGACAAGGTGAACCCCGGGTCCGTGATCCTCTCCGGCGAGATGATGTTCCGGCACCTCGGCTGGATGGAGGCCGCCGACCTCATCATCAAGGGCCTGGACGGCGCCATCGGAGCCCACCGCGTCACCTACGACTTCGCGCGTCTCATGAAGCAGGAGGGCGTCGCGGACACGGTCGAGCTGAAGTGCTCGCAGTTCGGCGACGAGATCATCAAGCACATGTAGCTCCCCAATTCACCTGAGGAGACGAGACATGGCCAGATCCAAGATTTCGCTCATCGGCGGCGGTCAGATCGGCGGCGTGCTGGCGCAGCTCTGCGCCCAGCGCGAGCTCGGCGACGTGGTGCTGTTCGACATCGTCGAGGGGCTGCCGCAGGGCAAGGCGCTCGACATCGCCGAGGCGGCGCCGGTCGACCGCTACGACGTGAAGGTGCAGGGGACGAACAGCTACGCGGACATCCAGGGCTCCGACGTCGTCATCGTGACGGCGGGCCTGCCGCGCAAGCCGGGCATGAGCCGCGACGACCTCATCTCGGTCAACTCGAAGATCATGACGTCGGTGGCCGAGGGCATCAAGCAGTACGCGCCCAACGCCTTCGTCATCGTGATCTCGAACCCGCTCGACGCGATGGTGACGCTCTGCCAGCGCATCACCGGGTTCCCCCACAGCCGCGTGGTGGGCCAGGCCGGCGTGCTCGACTCGGCGCGCTTCGCCGCGTTCATCGCCTGGGAGCTGGGCGTCTCGGTGAAGGACGTCAGCGCCGTCACCCTGGGCGGCCACGGCGACGACATGGTGCCGCTCGTCCGCTACACGAGCGTGTGCGGCATCCCGGTCACGGAGCTGCTCGAGCGGAAGTACAAGGACGCCGGCAAGGCCAAGGAGGTCATGGCGGCGATGGTGAAGCGCACCCGCGGCGCGGGCGGCGAGGTGGTCGCCCTCCTCAAGACGGGCAGCGCCTTCTACTCGCCGGCGTCGTCGGCGATCGCCATGGCCGAGTCCTACCTCAAGGACTCGAAGCGCGTCCTTCCGACCTGCGCCTTCCTCAAGGGCGAGTTCGGCGTCGACGGCCTCTACGTCGGCGTGCCGGTGGTCATCGGCAAGGGCGGCGCGGAGAAGATCCTCGAGCTCAAGCTGGACGCCGAGGAGCAGGCGATGATGGACAAGTCGGTGAAGGCGGTCCGGGAGCTCGTCGCCACGCTGAAGTAGAGCGAGCCCCAGGCCACCGGCCGGCCACCCCCCACGGGGTCGACGGGCTCCGGCCCGCCGGCCCCGTGTGCTTTTCCTGCACATCCGTCGCCGGCCGGTCTATACGGTGCCCCGACCATGAAGATCCACGAGTACCAGGCGAAGGAGATCCTCCGCCGCTTCGGGGTCGCCGTCCCGCGCGGCTACCTGGCCGTGACGCCGCTCGAGGCCGAGGGCGCCGCGCGCCAGCTCGGCGGCGGCATCGTGGCGGTCAAGGCGCAGATCCACGCCGGCGGTCGCGGCAAGGGCGGCGGGGTCAAGCTCGCCCGCTCGCCCGACGAGGCGCGCAGCCACGCCGAGGCGATGCTGGGGATGATGCTGAAGACGCCGCAGACCGGGCCCGAGGGCCAGAAGGTGCAGAAGGTCTACCTCGAGGAGGGCTGCCGCATCGCGCAGGAGATGTACCTGGGGATGACGCTCGACCGCGAGACCGGTCGCGTGACGGTCATGGCCTCGACCGAGGGCGGCGTCGACATCGAGGAGGTCGCCGCCAAGCACCCGGACAAGATCAAGCGGGAGCCGGTCGACCCGCTCACCGGCCTCATGTCGTTCCAGGCGCGGCGGCTCGCCTACGGGCTCGGGCTCACCGGCGAGACGGTGCACGCCTTCGTGCGCTTCGCGACCGGGCTCTACCAGGCGTACGCCGCGACCGACGCCTCGCTCGCCGAGATCAACCCGCTGGTGGTGACGGTGCCCGGCGACGTCCTCGCGCTCGACGCGAAGATGAACTTCGACGACAACGCGCTCTACCGCCACCCGGACATCGCCGCCATGCGCGATCCGGACGAGGAGGACCCGAAGGAGAACCAGGCCAAGGAGCACGACCTGTCGTACATCGCGCTCGACGGCGACATCGGCTGCATGGTGAACGGCGCCGGCCTGGCCATGGCCACCATGGACATCATCAAGCTGTCCGGGGGCCGGCCCGCCAACTTCCTCGACGTGGGCGGCGGCGCCGACGAGGAGCGGGTCATGGCCGCGTTCAAGATCCTGCTCTCCGACCCGAACGTGAAGGCGGTCCTCGTCAACATCTTCGGCGGCATCATGAAGTGCGACGTCATCGCCAACGGCATCGTGGCGGCGGCGCGGCAGGTGGGCCTCGAGATCCCGCTCGTGGTCCGGCTCGAGGGGACGAACGTCGAGCTGGGCAAGAAGATCCTGGCCGAGTCCGAGCTGGCCATCGAGCCCGCCGACGACCTCGGCGACGCCGCCCGCAAGGCGGTGGCGGCTGCGCAGTCCGGAAAGGCGGCGGCCGCCGGCCACCGGGGGGCGCGCGCGTGAGCATCCTCGTCGACGGCGGGACCCGCGTGCTGGTGCAGGGCATCACCGGCTCCGCCGGCAGCTTCCACGCCGAGCAGATGATCGCCTACGGCACGAAGCTCGTCGCCGGCGTCACCCCCGGGCGCGGCGGCACCAAGTTCCACGGCGACGTCCCGGTCTTCCACTCGGTGCGCCGCGCCGTGCGCGAGACCGGAGCCAACGCCGCCGCCATCTTCGTCCCGCCGCCGTTCGCGGCCGACGCCATCATCGAGGCGACCGAGGCGGGCGTGCCGCTCGTCGTCTGCATCACCGAGGGCATCCCCGTCCTCGACATGGTCAAGGTGAAGCGCTACCTCGCCGACCACCCGGGGACCCGCCTCATCGGCCCGAACTGCCCCGGGCTCATCACCCCCGACGCGTGCAAGATCGGCATCATGCCGGGGCACATCCACCGCGCCGGGCGCATCGGCGTGGTGTCGCGCTCGGGCACGCTCACCTACGAGGCGGTGCACCAGCTCACCCAGCTCGGCTTCGGGCAGTCGACCGCCGTCGGCATCGGTGGAGACCCGGTGCACGGCACCGACTTCGTCGACGTGCTCACGCTCTTCGAGGCCGACCCCGGCACCGATGCGGTCATCATGATCGGCGAGATCGGCGGCACCGAGGAGGAGAAGGGCGCCGCCTTCGTGAAGGAGCACATGACCAAGCCCGTGGTCGGCTTCATCGCCGGCCGCACCGCGCCGCCCGGCAAGCGCATGGGCCACGCCGGCGCCGTCATCTCGGGCGGGAGCGGCACGGCCGAGGCGAAGCTCGCCGCCATGCGCGACGCGGGCATCGCGGTGTGCGACGGTCCCCACCTGCTCGGGAAGACGATGAAGGACGTGCTGGCCCGCGGCGTCCGCCCGCGGCCGGTCGCGCCCAAGCCGGCGCCGGTCAAGGCGCCAGCCGCCGCGGCGCGGGCCAAGCCGGCCGCGCCCGCCAAGGCGGCCGGTGGTCGAGGCGCCGCCGCCCCGCCCGCCCGCGGCAAGCCCGCCGGCAAGGCGGCGAAGAGCTGAAGACGTCCCCCACCCACAGCGAGGAGCACCCAGCATGGCCACGGAACGCACCCTCTCCATCATCAAGCCCGACGGCGTCGAGAAGGGCATCATCGGCAAGGTCATCGCCCGCTTCGAGGCGTCCGGCCTGAAGCCCGTGGCCATGCGCATGGCGCGGCTGTCGCAGGGGGAGGCGGAGGGGTTCTACGCCGTCCACCGGGCGCGCCCGTTCTTCAACGACCTCGTGAAGTTCATGACCAGCGGCCCGGTCCTCCTCATGGTGCTCGAGGGCGAGGGCGCGGTCGCGAAGAACCGGGACGTCATGGGCGCGACCGACCCGAAGAAGGCGGCCGAGGGGACGATCCGTAAGGACTTCGCGACCGACATCGAGAAGAACACGGTCCACGGCTCCGACAGCCCCGAGAACGCCCGCATCGAGGTCTCGTACTTCTTCCCGGAGGTCGCCATCTCGACCTACGAGTGGAAGAACAAGCGCTAGTCCGTCCGGAAATCGCGCGTCGGGGCGGGCACTTGGCTCGCCGGCGCGGCGGGGTGGGCCGGCGGCGCGCGCCCGGCTAAGATCCCTCGTAGCCCGTCCCCACTTGGACGGGCCTTTTTTTCACGCGGGGGCAAGGACAGGGAGCCGTGGACGGGGTGTCGACATGGGAGCTTGGGCTCGGGCTCCTGTTCCTCGTCTCGTCGGCCTTCTGCTCCGGGTCGGAGACGGCGCTCACCGCGCTGGGCGAGGCGCGCGCGCGCCAGCTCGTCGAGGCGGGCGGCCGCCGGGCCCGGCTGCTGCGCATCTGGCTCGACCACCCGGAGCGCGTGCTCTCGACGCTCCTCGTCGGCAACACGCTCGTCAACATCGGCGCGGGCGCGCTCGCCGGAGACGTCGCCAACGACGTGGCCAAGGCACACGGCTGGCCGCAGCCGTCGCTGCTGGCGCTCGCCACCGCCGTGACCACGTTCGGCATCCTCTTCCTCGGCGAGATCATCCCGAAGACGATCGCGAAGCGTCACCCCATCCAGGTGTCGGTGACGGTCGCGCCGCTCGTGACGGTGCTGTACTGGCTCCTCTGGCCACTCACCACCGGCCTCGTCCGCGCCACGAACTGGCTCGTGGCCGCGTTCGGCGGCGCGCGGGTCCCGACGCCGGCGGTGACGAGCGCCGAGATCGAGTACCTCATCGAGATGGGCACGCGCGAGGGCGTGCTCGACGAGGTGAAGGAGGAGCTGCTCAACAGCGTCCTCGAGTTCGCCGACCGGGTGGTGCGCGAGGTCATGGTGCCGCGCACGCGCATGGCGGCCATCGACCGCGACGCGCCGCCGGAGGAGATCCTCCGCATCGTCACCGAGAACCCCTACAGCCGCATGCCGGTGTACCGGGACTCGGTCGACAACGTGGTGGGCGTGCTGCTCGTCCGCGAGATCATCCCCGAGCTGGCGAGGGGCACGAAGGGGGTGCTGGCGGCGCTCGACCGCTCGCTCAAGCCGCCGTTCTTCGTGCCCGAGGGCATGAAGATCTCGCGCCTCCTGAAGGAGATGCAGAAGCGCAAGACGCACCTGGCGGTGGTGGTGGACGAGTTCGGCGGCACGAGTGGCCTCGTCACGCTGGAGGACGTCATCGAGGAGATCGTCGGCGAGATCCAGGACGAGGGCGACGTCGAGGCGGCGCCGGTGCGCGAGGTCTCGCCCGGCGTCTACCTGGCCGACGCCAGCGTCCCGCTCCGCGAGCTGGAGGACTTCCTCAACGAGCGCGCGGAGGCGGGCGGCGACGACCCGGACCACGCCGTGCGGTTCCCGGAGGACGGCGACTACGAGACGCTGGGTGGCTTCGTCACCGCCACCGCCGGGCGGGTGCCCGCCGTCGGCGCGCTCATCGCCTGGGACGGGCTCACCTTCACCATCCGCGGCGGCGACGAGCGGCGGGTGACCCGCGTCGAGATCGCGCGGCGCCGCGAGCCCGCGGCCGAGGAGCGGGAGCAGGGGAGGGAGGCGGCCGCCGCCTCGCGCGCGTCGTGAGCGAGCCCCACCCGGCCGAGGACGCTGCGGCGGAGGCGCGCCGCGCGGAGAAGCCCGACCTGCGCGCCTTTCCCCTGGAGCGGCTGGCCGAGGTGATGGCCCACCTCGGCGAGAAGCCGTACCGGGCGCGCCAGCTCTTCCGCTGGCTGCACCGGAGCGGCGCGGCCTCCTTCGAGGAGATGACCGACCTGCCGCGCGAGCTGCGCGCGGGTCTGGCGGAGCGGTTCGCGCTGCGCACGCTCACGATGGCCGAGGAGCACCGCTCCCGCGACGGCACGATCAAGTGGAAGTGGCGCACGGTGGACGGCCGCTTCATCGAGTCGGTCTACATGCCCCACGTGGGCGGGGACGAGGACGACGAGGACGGCGCGCGCGGCCGCGACCGGCGGACGCTGTGCGTCTCCTCGCAGGTCGGCTGCGCGGTCGGCTGCACCTTCTGCATGACCGGCACGATGGGGCTCGCCCGCAACCTCGGCCCGGGGGAGATCGCGGATCAGGTCCACCGCGCCAACCGGCGGCTGGTGGAGCTGGGCGAGGGGCCGGCGCCGCGGCCGCTCACGAACCTCGTGTTCATGGGAATGGGGGAGCCGCTCCACAACTTCGAGGGCCTGAAGGTGGCGCTCGGGCTCCTGCTGCACGAGGACGGCCCGAACTTCTCGCACCGCCACGTGACCGTCTCGACCTCCGGCGTCGTCCCGCAGATGCGGCGCCTGGGCGAGGAGACGCCGGTCAAGCTGGCCATCTCCCTCAACGCCACCACCGACGCGCAGCGCGACCGGCTCATGCCGCTCAACCGGCGCTGGCCCATGGCGGAACTGCTCGAGGCATGCCGCGCCTTCCCCATGAAGCAGGGCCGCCGGATCACGTTCGAGTACGTGCTCCTCGGCGGCGTGAACGACACGGACGAGGACGCCGAGCGCCTGGCGCGGCTCGTGGCGGGCATGCCGGCGAAGGTGAACCTCATCCCGTACAACGAGAACCCGGGGCTGGGCTTCCGCGCGCCGGAGCCGGCGCGGGTCGAGGCGTTCCGCGACCGGCTCGTCCAGCGGAACGTGACGGCGGTGGTGCGGAAGAACCGCGGCCAGGACATCGCCGCCGCCTGCGGCCAGCTCGCGGCGGAGGGTGGTCCCGGCGACCCGCGCCGGAAGAAGGCGGAGAGGCGGTGAGGCAGGGCCCTCGATGGGCCCCCGCGTGGTACAACCCGCCCCCTATGTCCCTGCTCGTCGTCGGCTCGATGGCCCTCGATTCCGTGGAGACGCCCTTCGGCCGTCGCGACGACGTGCTCGGGGGATCGGCCACCTACTTCTCCACCGCCGCCAGCTTCTTCGGCCCGGTCCGGCTCGTCGCCACCGTCGGCGAGGACTTCCCCGAGGAGCACGTCCGCTTCCTCGAGGGGCGAGGGATCGACCTCGCCGGCCTGGTGCGCCAGGCCGGCAAGACGTTCCGCTGGAAGGGCCGGTACGAGTTCGACCTCAACACCGCCCACACGCTCGACACGCAGCTCAACGTCTTCGCCCACTTCAAGCCCGAGCTGCCGCAGGCGTGGCGCGGCTCGGAGTACGTCTTCCTCGGCAACATCGACCCCGACCTGCAGCGGGAGGTCCTCGATCAGGTCCGCGCGCCGCGCTTCGTGGCGATGGACACGATGAACTTCTGGATCGGGTCGAAGCGCGAGAGCCTGCTGAAGACGCTGCGGCGGGTCGACCTCCTCTTCGTGAACGACGCCGAGGCGCGCCAGCTCGCCGAGGAGCACAACGTCGTCCGCGCCGCGCGGCGCATCCTCTCCTTCGGCCCGCGGGCGGTCGTCGTGAAGCGGGGCGAGTACGGCGCGCTGTTCTTCTCCGGCGACCACGTCTTCGCGGCGAGCGCCTACCCCCTCGCCGCGCTGTTCGATCCCACCGGCGCCGGCGACAGCTTCGCGGGCGGCTTCATGGGCTACCTGGCGCGCGCCGGCCGGGAGGACGCCGGCGCCATGCGACGCGCCATCGTGCTCGGCAGCGTGCTCGCCAGCTTCGCGGTCGAGCAGTTCTCGCTGGAGCGCCTCCGCACGCTGCAGCACGACGAGATCCGGTCGCGTTACGCGGAGTTCCGCCAGCTCGTGCACTTCGAGGATCTGGAGACGGACCTCTTCCCGGGCGGCAGGCCCGGGCGTTGACCGCCGCGACGGCCGGCGACTACCATCCGCCCCCTCGCGTGCGCCTCGCCATCCTGAGCGACATCCACGCCAACCTCGAGGCGCTCATCGAGGTGGAGGCCGCGCTCGGGCGGCTCGGGGTGGATCGCGTCGTCTGCCTCGGGGACGTCGTCGGCTACGGGGCGAGCCCGAACCCGTGCTGCGAGCGCATTCGCTCGCTCGCGTCGTTCACGCTCCTCGGCAACCACGACGCGGCCGTCTCCGGCCGCATGGACTACACGTACTACTATG
Organism: Anaeromyxobacteraceae bacterium; assembly: GCA_035719345.1. GTDB lineage: Bacteria > Myxococcota > Myxococcia > Myxococcales > Anaeromyxobacteraceae > Anaeromyxobacter_A. The sequence goes on along the minus strand of DASTGH010000038.1, from coordinate 1,845 downwards.
ATGCGGCGCGTCAGGCGCTCGACTGGACCGCGCGCACGCTCGAGCCCGACCACCTCGTCTGGCTGCGCTCGCTGCCGTACACGCACCGGGCCGACGACGTCGGCTTCAGCCACGGCTCGCCCATCATGCCGGGCGAGTACGAGTACGTCTTCGCGCTGGAGCAGGCGCGCGACCTCCTCCCGCACCGCACCCGGCTCGCGCCGGTGACGTTCATCGGCCACTCCCACCTGTGCAAGGCATTCGCCCTGGGCGACCGCGGCGAGGTGGAGGAGCTCACGGGCGCGCGCCTGGAGCTCGCCCCCGGGCGCAAGTACATCGCCTCGGTGGGCTCGGTCGGCCAGCCGCGCGACTACGATCCCCGCGCCTGCTTCGTCCTCTACGACACCGAGGCGCGCGTCGCGGAGTACCACCGCGTCGCCTACGACGTGGACGCGAGCGCGCGGCGGATCTTCGGCGCGGGGCTGGCCCAGAACTTCGGCAAGCGCCTGTTCCTCGGCGTCTGAAGACGACCACCCTGAGCGTAGCAGCGTAGCTGCGGAGTCGAAGGGCGCCCATGCGCCGGGCCGTCGCCCCCGCCGGGCGGTCCCCGCCCGAGCCGGCGCCGCGCGCGGACCGGAGGTCCAGGATCGATCCATGCCTGCGAATCTCACCCCGCAGTACAAGGCCGCCGAGGATCGCCTGCACCGCGCCGTCACGCACGAGGAGAAGGAGGACGCGCTCCGCGAGATGATCGCGCTCCTCCCCAAGCACAAGGGGACGGAGAAGCTGCAGGCCGACCTGCGCAAGAAGCTCTCCAAGCTCGAGGAGGAGGCGGCACACGTGCGCCGCTCCGGCCACCGCACCGAGGCGGGCCGCGTCGAGCGGGAGGGCGCGGGGCAGTGGGTGCTGCTCGGGCCGCCGAACGCCGGCAAGTCCTCGCTCGTGGCGGCGCTCACCCACGCCCGTCCCGAGGTGGCGGAATACCCCTTCACCACGCGCGAGCCGGTCCCGGGCATGATGGACCACGAGGACGTGCAGGTTCAGCTCGTCGACACGCCGGCGGTGGCGGCCGGCCACGTCCCGCCGTGGCTGCCGTCGCTGGCGCACGGGGCGGACGGGCTCCTGCTCGTCGTCGACCCGGCCGCCGACGACGTCGAGGCGAGCGCCTCGGCGCTCGCGGACCTGCTGGAGCGCGCCCGCGTTCGGCCCGCGCTGCGCCCGCCGGCGCCCGGCGAGTCGCCGCTCGTCGCCGCGCGGCCGGTCCTCCTCGTCCTGAACAAGTCCGACCTGGACGGCGACGGCACGTTCGCGGCGCTGGCGCGCGAGGCGTTCCCCGGCGACCTGCCCTCCTTCACCGTCTCGGCGCTGCGCGGCGACGGGCTCGCCGCGCTCCCGCCGCGACTCTACGGCGAGCTGCACCGCATCCGCGTCCACACCAAGGAGCCCGGGCACGCGCCCGACCAGGACCGGCCCTTCGTGCTGCCGGAGGGCGCGACCGTCGAGGACCTCGCCGAGCGCGTCCACCACGACCTCGCCGCGCACCTCAGGTTCGCGCGGCTGTGGGGCCCGCACGCGCGCTTCGACGGCCAGCAGGTCGATCGCCGGCACGTGCTGGGGGAGGGGGACGTCGTCGAGCTGCACGGGTAGGCGCGGAGCCGCGGGGGCTTCGCGCTCCGTCACACCACGCTCAGGTGCGTCTCCAGCCTGAGCGCCGTCACGGCGCCGTCGGCGTCCATCCCCCACAGCCGGAGCGCGGCGTCGGCGACGAGCCGCACCGGCGGGGGCTCGACGCCGTCGTCGGGCACGAGCGCCACCCCGCGCGCCACCACCGGCGCTGCAGCCGAGGGCGGCGGGTGGTCCGCGGCC
>DASTGH010000037.1:0-7185 GCA_035719345.1 Anaeromyxobacteraceae bacterium | reverse complement strand
GCCGGTGCGCAAGGCGCTCACCTCGCGCGAGCGGCGGGGCGAGCCGCGGGCCGTGCCGCTGGAGCCGCCCGTGGCGGCGCTCGTCCGCGACGCCGACGCCTTCGTCGACCGGCTCCCGGAGCACGAGCGGGCGCCGGCCATCGCCTACCAGGCAGCGGAGGCGCACTACGCGCACGACCAGCTGCCGGAGGCGCGCTGCCGCTTCGAGGAGGTGGTGGCGCGCTGGCCGGGCGCCGCCGTCGCCGGCTTCGCCGCGAACCTCATCATCGAGAGCCACCTCGCGGCGAAGGACTGGGCGGCGGTGGAGGCGGCCAGCGCCCGGCTGCAGAAGGCCGACGTCGCGAAGAACCCGGAGCTCGCCGCCACGCTGCAGAAGTTCAAGCTGGGCGGCCGCTTCAATCGCGCCATGCAGCTCATGGAGGCGAGCCGCTGGGACGAGGCGGCCGCGCTCTTCGTGGCGCTGGTGGCCGAGGACCCCCGCCACGAGTTCGCCGACAAGGCGCTCTACAACGCCGCCGCCTGCCACGAGGGGGCCCGGCGCTTCGAGAGCGCGCTCCGCCTCCAGGAAAGGATCTTCGCGGAGTACCCGTCGAGCGCCTTCGCCGACGAGGCGCTCTTCCGCGTTGCCTGGAACGCGGAGAACACCTACGACTTCGAGAAGGCGGTGGAGCGCTACCTCCTGCTCGTGGAGAAGTATCCCGCGTCGAAGCGCCGCAAGGACGCGCTCTACGACGCCGCCCGCTCGCTGGAGAACCTGCAGCGCTACCCGGAGGCGGCCGAGGCGTACGGCCGGTACGCGGCGCTCTACCCGGAGGCCGAGGACGCGCCGCGGGCGCTCTTCCACGCGGCGGCGGTGTGGGAGCGCGCGGGCGACCGGCGGCGGCAGGTCCAGGCGCTGAAGGACTTCGCGCAGCGGTTCGCCCGGTCCCGCGAGCACGAGCTCGTCGTGCGCGCGCACCTGGCGCTGGGCTCGGCGCAGCACGCGCTCGGGGACGAGGCGGCGGCGCGCGCCGCCTGGTCGCAGGCGGTCCAGGAGTTCGCCCGGCGCGGCCTCGATCCCTCGGCGAGCCCGGCGGCGGCCGGCGCCGCGGCGGAGGCGCGCTTCCTCCTGGCCGAGGTCGAGTTCCGGCGCTTCGACGCCATCCAGCTCCCCGCGACCGCGAACCCGAAGAAGCTCAAGACGGCGCTCGACGCCAAGATGTCGGAGCTGAAGAAGGTGGCGCCGCAGTACCAGGAGGTGAAGCGCTACCGGCGCCCGGACTGGACGCTCGCTGCCTTCTACCGGCAGGCGTACCTGCTGGAGCGGCTGGCGCAGACGCTCTACGAGGCGCCGGTGCCGCCCGAGTTCCAGCGCCCCGGGCAGGAGGAGTACCTGGCCGCCTACCAGGACCAGCTCTCGCAGTTCGCGCAGCCGTACGAGGAGCAGGCGGTGGCGGTCTACGTGCAGGCGCTGCAGGCGGCGCGCGAGCTGCGCGTGAAAAATGCGTGGACGCGGCGCATCGCCGAGTCGCTGGCGCGCTACCGGCCGAAGGAGTACCCGCTGCTCAAGGAGGCGAAGGGCAGGCTCGCGGCGGTGGACCTCGCGCCGGCGTGGATCGCGGAGACGGCGGAGGGACCGGCGCGGCGCGAGGAGCGGAAGCCGGCGGGCGGCATCGGAGCGGCGACGGCGACGGCGACCTCGACCTCGATCACGTCCCCGTCCCCGTCCTCGTCCACGACCCCGTCTGCAGACGAGATCGTTCGCCCTGAGCGTAGCGACGCGTCAGCGTCGCGGAGTCGAAGGGCCGCCGGAGGCGCGCGATGACCCGCCGCCTCCTCCCCCTCGCCCTCGCCTCCGCCCTGGCCTGCGCCGCGGCGCAGAAGCCCGCGGATTCTGCGCCGGCCGCGCCCGCCGTTCCCGCCGCCCCCCCCTTCGATGCGGAGGCCCTCCGCCGCGAGGCGCAGGCGAAGGCGCGCGAGGCGTTCGACGAGGGCGTCGAGCTGGCGCGCGGCGGATCGCATCGCGAGGCGGCCGAGGCATTCGACGAGGCGCTGGCGCTCGACCCCGGGCTCTCCTGGGCCGCCTTCGACGCCGCCGCCATGCGCGAGGCCGCCGCCGACGACGTCCGCGCGCTGGCCGGCTACAGGGCCCTCCTCGCCCGCGAGCCGGCGCACGAGCGCGCGCGCCGGAACCTGCTCCGCCTGCGGCTGCGGATGGGGCAGGCCGACGCCGTGCTCGCCGAGCTGACCGCCGCCGTCGAGCGCGATCCCGCCGCGCCGGGGCCGCGGCTCGAACGCGCCGAGGCGCTCCTCGCAGCCGGCCGGCTCGACGGCGCCGAGGCCGACGCGCGCCAGGTGCTCCGGACCGAGGAGCGCCAGGTCCGGGCCATGGTCGTTCTCGCGTCGGTCTACCACGCGCGCCAGCGCTGGGAGCTGGCGCGGATGGTGCTCGACAACGCTCGGCAGGTGGACGAGCGCGACGCCGCGGTGTGGAACCGGCTCGGGCTCGTGCGGCTGGCTGCGGGCGAGCGGCCCGAGGCGCTGGAGGCGTTCCGGACCGCCGTCGACCTCGACCCGGAGTATGTCGAGGCGCTCGTCAACCTGGGCGCGGTCCTGGCGGAGATCGAGGACTTCCCGGCGGCCGCCGCCCGGCTCGAGGAGGCGACCCGGCTCGCGCCGCGCATGCCCGTCGCCTGGCTCGACCTCGGCAACGCGTACCGCGGGTCGCGGCGCTTCGACGAGTCCCGCGGCGCGTACGAGCGCGCGCTGGCGCTCGACGGGGGCATGGGGGAGGCCACCCTCGGGCTGGCGCTGCTGCACCTCGACGTCGAGCGCGAGGGGATGCCCCCGGCGGAGCGGCTGGAGAAGGCGATCGCCTATCTCGATGCCTACGAGCGCGCGGGAGGCGCCGACCCGAAGCTCGCGGCGTATCGGAAGGACGCCGCGGGGCAGCTCGAGCGCGAGAGGAAGCGGATGGCGCGGGAGGAGAAGGAGAGGGTGAGGAAGGCGGCGGCGGCGGGCTCGACGGCGTCCTCGTCCTCGTCCTCGTCCCCGTCCCCGTCCCCGTCCCCGTCCCCGTCCCCGTCCCCGTCCTCGTCCCCGACCCCGTCCCCGTCCTCGTCCCCGACCCCGTCCTCGTCCTCGTCCCCGACCCCGTCCTCGTCCTCGTCCTCGTCCTCGTCCTCGACCCCGACCCTCTCCCGCGCCGCGGGAGAGGGGGATCCGCTGCCGACCTCCGAGACCGCCAGCGCTTCCTCGACCTCGACCTCGACTTCGAGTTCGTCCCCATCCCCATCCCCCACGCCCGACGCCCGATGACCGCCCCCCGCCCCTTCCGCCTCGCCGCCGCCCTCGCGCTCGCGCTCGCCGCGCCCGCGCTCGCCGCCGAGCCGCCGGCCGCGCCGGCGAAGGACGCGGCGAAGGCGCGGCCGCGCCGCGTCCTCAAGCTCGAGGAGATGAAGGTCGAGGGCCGCATCCAGAAGCCGCAGGCCATGTTCCTCATGCCGCGTGCGCGGCTCGACCTGTCCGACCTCGATCGCGGCGAGTCGTTCCTGCCGCTCGTGGCGAAGGCCGTGGAGAAGGACCCCTTTTGATGGCCCGCCCGCCGCGCAAGGCGCTCCGCATCGGGATCATCCAGCGGGGCCGCATCGTCGAGGAGCGGCTCGTGCGCGAGCGCGGCCCCGTGACGATCGGCGCGTCGCCGAGGAACACCTTCACCGTCCCCCAGTCGGACCTGGCTCCCACGTTCACGCTCTTCCGCGTCGAGCGCGGCGAGCGGGTGCTCGCCTTCGACGACCGGATGGACGGGCGCATCCAGGGCCCGTCGGGCGCCGCCGATTTCGGGCTCCTCGTCAGCCAGGGCGCGGCGCGGCGGGAGGGCGACGTGCACCTCCTGCCGGTCCGCGAGGACCAGTGGGGAAAGGTCCTCGTCGGCGAGGTCACGGTCCTCTTCCAGTTCGTGACGCCGCCGCCCGAGCCGCCGCGCCCGACCCTGCCACCGGCCGCGCGCGGGAACCGCTTCCGCAGCATGGACGCGCTCTTCGTCCTCGTGCTCGCCGCCTCGCTGGCGGCGCACGTCGCCGCCTACGCCGGGCTCTCCAAGGTCGAGGTGCGCGAGGAGGTCACGCTGGACGAGATCCCCGACCGCTTCGCGAAGCTCCTCATCCCCGAGCGCCGGCCGCAGGCTCCGGCGCCGCGCGAGGAGAAGCCGGTCGAGGTGGTGGAGCAGAAGGCCGAGGAGAAGCCCGCGGAGAAGAAGGCCGACGAGCGCAGGGAAGGGCCGGCCGAGGATCCGGGCAAGGCCGCCGACCGCAAGGCGGCGCGCGCCGCCGCGGTGGCGCGCGCGGTGCAGTCGAAGGGCATCCTGCGCGTGCTGGGCTCGCTCGGCCCCGGCGCGGCCCGCGGCGGCGCGGTCGCCGACGTCTTCGGCCATGGCGGGGGGCTGGGTGACGTGGCCGCCGCCCTCGCCGGCGCCGGCGGGGTGGCGGTGGCCACCGACCCGGGCGCACCCGCGGGCCGCCGCGGTGGCGGTACGGGCGCCCCCGCGCACATCGGCGACCTCGCCACCTCGGGCGGCGGCGGCGGCAAGGTCGCGCTCGGGGCGAAGAGCGAGGTGCAGGTGACGAGCTCGGTCGCCGCCGAGGACGCGGACATCGACTCGCCCGACGTCGACGGCGCCAAGCTCGGCGCCTTCGTCCGCGCGCGCATGGGCGCGATCAAGGCCTGCTACGAGAGCCAGCTCAAGCGCAACCCCGGCCTGCGCGGCAAGATCCGCATCCGCTTCACCATCCTCGAGACGGGGGCCCTCGCCGACGTCGTCGCCGCCGACAACGGCGTCGGCTCGTCCGAGGTGGCGGCCTGCATCATCGCCACGATGAGCGCCTGGCGCACGCCGTTCCGGCCGGGCGCGCCGGTCACCGTCGAGTACCCCTTCGTCTTCTCGGCGAGCTGAACGCATGAAGCTCCTGGCCCTGACCGAGCTGCACGACCTCCTCCACGGGCGCGAGTTCGTCGCCTGGTGGACGCAGCACCACCGCGCGCGGGCGGCGGTGGCGGACGCGGCGACGCGCGCCTCCGACCTCGAGGCGCAGGTGGAGCTGGCGGCGAGCCGCGCCGAGCGAACCCAGGCTGGCGCCATCGACGCGCTCGCGGCCGTGGGCGAGCTGGAGGACGCCGCGGCGCGGCTCTCGGGCGAGGCCCAGGCGGTCGAGAACGGCTCGCTGGAGGCGCTCGCCGCCTACGAGGAGCAGCGGCAGCGCGTCTCGGACCTGTGGCTGCGGCTGGGTGGCGCGGAGCGCGCCACCGATCGCCAGCGGCGCCGCCTGGCGGAGACCCGGGCGCGCTCGGCGCCGCGCGGCCGGGCCGCGCACGACCTGGCGGTCGACGTGGCCGACGACGAGGAGGAGCTCTCCCGCGCCGGCCACCGCGAGCTCACGCTCGACGAGGGGTACCGGCGCGAGGACGCGCGCAAGGCGGAGCTGTGGCGCGAGGTGGAGCGACTCTGGGCGAAGAGCCTGGAGCTGGCGCTCCTCGTCGCCGAGCGGACCGCGGAGGGGCGGCGCCGCCACCGCGAGGCCGAGCGCCTCTTCCGCGAGGCGGAGGAGCGCAAGGGCCGCGTGCGGCACCTCGAGGCGGAGCGCGAGCGGGCCCGGCGCGACCGCGACGAGGCGGCGGCGGCGCTGGCCGCGCTGCTCGCCGGCGCACGCGGCCGGTTCGGCTGCATCCCGGGGGAGCGGTTCCTCTACTTCCCGCGGGCGGCCGACATGCAGGGGGCGTGGGCGGTGGCGCTGGCCGACGATCCCGACGCGCCCGGCGCGCCGGTCCGCGCGCTCGCCGTCTACGCCGTCGATCGCGAGCACGGGGCGCTGCGCCTCGCGCCGGCGGAGGGGGTCCCGTGAGCTCCGCGCTGCTCTCGCTCGTGCTCGCCGCAGGTGCGCTCCCGGGGTGGCCGCGTCCGGCGGGCGGTCCCGTCTCCCAGGCCGCGATCGCCGTCCAGCTCGACGGCGAGCCGGCGGCGCTGGTCGTGGCCGGCGACGCGCTCGTCGCCTTCCGCGCCGACGGGCAGCGCGTGCCGGGGTTCCCGGTGGCGCTCGGGCCCGGCGAGCTGGCCACCGGCGCGCCCGCCGCCGTCGACCGGGGCGGGCGGCCCGACGTCGCCGTGGTCACCGGCTCGGGCAAGGTCTTCCTCTTCTCCGGCGCGACGCCGGTGAAGCCGTTCCCGCGCGCGCTCGGCGCCCGGGCCCGCGCCGGCGCCTCCTTCGCCGACGTGGACGGCGACGGCAAGCCCGAGATCCTGGTCGGCGACGCGCGCGGTCGGCTGCACGCGCTGCGCCGCGACGGCGAGGAGGCGCGCGGCTGGCCCGTCGACCTCGGCGCCGCGGTGACGAGCACCGCCGCCACCGCCCGCTTCGCCGGCGGGCCGGCGCTCGCGGTGGGCTGCGCCGACGGCAAGGTCCACGTGCTCGACCTCGCCACGAGGAAGGAGCGCCCCGGGTTCCCGCTCCGGACCGGCTACGAGGTCACCGGCGCCCCCGCCTTCGTCGATCTCGACGGCGACGGCGAGATGGACCTCGTCGTCGCCAGCCAGGACTTCAAGCTGTACGCGGTGGACCGCCGCGGCGCGCCGCTCGCCGGGTTCCCGGTCGAGGCGGGCTACCGCATCTACGACGGCCCCGCCGTGGGCGACCTCGACGGCGAGGGCAAGCTCTCGGTCGCCTTCACCTCGGCCGACGGCCTCCTCCACGTGGTCGACGCCGGCGGGGCGGAGCGCCCGGGGTTCCCGGTGAAGCTCGGCGCGCGCGTGTTCGGCGGCGCGGTCCTCGGCGACCTCGACCGCGACGGCCGCCCGGACGTGGCGGCGGTCTCGGCCGACGGCAACGTGGTGGCGGTGGACCGCGAGGGCAAGATGCTGGCCGGCTTCCCGACGCGCTTCGAGGCGAGCGACCTCGGCGCGTCGCCGGCGCTGCTCGACCTCGCCGGCGACCAGAGCCTCTCGCTCGTCATCGGCTTCCCGGGCGGCGACCTGTACGCGGTCCGGGCGCTGCGCTTCGGCACGGTGGCGGCGCGCGCGCCCTGGCCCATGCCCGGGCACGACCCCGCCCGCACCGGGCACGCCACCGCGGCCACGAGCTACCACGCGCTCGCCCTCGAGCCGGCCGCGCCGCGGACCGGCGACGCGCTGCGCGCGCGCTGGCGCTGGGCGGCCCC
>DASTGH010000036.1:0-14002 GCA_035719345.1 Anaeromyxobacteraceae bacterium | reverse complement strand
GGCGCGCGGCACGGATGCGCTCCGCGACGCGTGCCGCGCCGGCGTGGATGCGCTGGCGGCGCACCGCCGCGCCGGTGGCGCACGCCCCCGCGACGGCTCGAACGCGTTCATCCTGGCGCTCGACGCGCCGTTCGAGTCCGGGCACCCCTCGCCGACGCTGCACCACCTCGACCGCCTCGTCGCCTGGCTCGTCGCGTCGCCGCAGGACGCGAACGCTCGGCGATCGCCCCCGCGTCGCCCGCTCCTTCGATGCCGCGAGAACCGTCGCGCCGCCTCGCCGGCTCGCCGACACGGCGATGCGCGTCGCACTCGGCCGGCCCCGTACACGCCGGTTGCACGAGCGGACGGGTCAGCGCGCGAGCTCGGTGACGCGCCGTTCGCCCGGGTCCGCGTTCCGCGCCGCGACGGCCGCGCCGTCGTCGGGGGCCTGCTCGGACCGGAGATCGGCCTCCACCGCGCGGCGGTACGCGGCGACCTCGCGCGCGCGTCGCGCCGCATCCCACCCCAGCACGTCTCCCATGATCTCCGCCGTCCGGCCCGCGGCCTCCAGGCCGCGATCGGCCGTCTCCATGGCGACGTGGGTGCGCCGCGCGAGGGCGTCGTCCACGTGCAGCGCGCCCTCGTGCGTGGCCGCGTAGACGATCTCCGCCTCGAGGTACTCGGGCGCGCCCGCGAGCGGGCGGCGGAGCTCCGGTCGCCGGGCGAGGAGCTCCAGGACCTCCGCGACGAGCGCGCCGTAGCGCCGGAGCAGGTGCTCGATCGTCGCCGGAGGGAGGCCCGCCCGGGCGGCGAGCTGATCGCGCTCCCGCCGCAGCGCCGCCCAGCCCTCCGCGCCGACGAGCGGCGTGCTCGCGGTGACGCAGGGGACGACCGGGCTCCCCATCGACCTCATGGCCGCGTCCACCGCGTCCCGGGCCATCACCCGGTAGGTGGTGTACTTCCCCCCGGTCACCGTGATGAGCCCGGGCGGCCCCTCGAGCACCGCGTGATTGCGGGAGAGCGCCGCGGTCGAGGCGCCGCCCTTCCCGCGCAGCAGCGGCCGCACCCCCGCGAAGACCCCCACCACGTCCCTGCGCTCGAGCGGAGCGCGCAGCCAGCCGTTGACCTGGCCGAGCAGGTAGTCCACGTCCGCGCCGCTGGCCGCGGGGTCGGCCCGGTCATGGGCCCAGGGGGTGTCGGTGGTGCCGATGATCCAGTACCGCCACCACGGCCGGACGACGAGCACGCTGTCCGCCGTGGGCGCGATGAGCGCGGCGTGGGCCTCGATGCGGTCCCGCGGGACGACGAGGTGGATGCCCTTCGCCGGCCGGACCTCCACCGAGGCTTCCCCGGCGAGCTGCTGGACGAGATCGGCCCAGACGCCCGTGGCATTCACGACGCGTCGAGCACGCACCGCCAGCTCCTGCCCCGTCTCGCGATCCCTGGCGCGGACCCCCGCCACGGTGGCGCCCTCGCGCAGCATGCCCGTCACCTCGACGGAAGTGGCGATCACGGCGCCGTGGCCGGCAGCGGTGCGCGCCACCGTCATCGTGTGGCGGGCGTCGTCCACGATCGCGTCGTGGTACTGGACCGCGCCCACCAGGCGGCCGGGGTCCAGGGCCGGCGCGACGCGCGCCACGCCCGCCCGCCCGAGGTGCCGGGGGCGCTCGATGCCCTCCGGGCGGCGTCCGCCCAGCACGTCGTAGAGCGCGAGACCGGCGCCCATCACCAGCCTCTCCCAGCCGCGGTGCACGAGCGGATAGAGGAACGGCGTGGGCCAGGCGAGGTGCGGGCAGAGGCGCTGCACCATGAGGTTGCGCTCGCGCGACGCCTCCCGCACGAGTCCGAGATCGAGTCTCTTCAGATATCGCAGGCCGCCGTGGAAGGCCTTCCCCGACCGGGAGGAGGTGCCGGCGGCGAGGTCGCGCGCCTCGACGAGCGCCACCGAGAGCCCGCGGGTGGCGGCGTCGAGCGCCACGCCCGCTCCGGTCACGCCACCGCCGATGACGAGCACGTCGAACGCCTCGGCGGCGAGCCGGCTCAGCGCGAGCGCGCGCTGCTCGGGATGGAGCGCCGACGAGGTCAATGCGCGTTCCGCAGCGTACCGAGCGTCCGGAACGCGGGGATGAGCGTGGGGTAGAGCGTGCGGTAGAGCTGGTAATACCCGCGATAGCGCTCGCGCGCGCCGGGGTCGGGCAGGAACCGCTCCTCCGCCGAGTAGCGGCGTCGCACCCCTTCGGCCAGGCTGGGGATGGCTCCGATGCCCGCCGCCGCGAGCAGGGCCGAGCCGACCGTCGCTCCCCGCGCAGCCGACGGCACCTCGACCGGCAGCCCGGTGACGTCGGCCTTGATCTGGTTCCAGGTGCGCCCCCGGGCGCCGCCGCCCACGACGCGCACGGCCGGCGGCGCGATTCCGAGCCGCCGCATCTCCTCCAGGTTGTGGTTCATCCCGTAGGCCGTGCCCTCGAGGATGGCTCGCACGACGTCGGCCCGGGTCGTCGCCATGGAGAGGCCGAGGAGGACGCCGCGCGCATCGGAGTCCCAGATCGGAGACCGCTCGCCCAGGAAGTAGGGCAGGAGCACGAGCCCGTTGCTCCCCGGGGGCGCGGAGGCCGCCAGCCGGTCGAGGAGCGAGAACGGGTCGTCCTTCCGCGCGAGCGCGGCCTCGATCGCGGCCCGGACCTCGCCGCCGTGCTCCGCGGCCGCGGCGGAGACGCCGAACTGATCGCGAAACCACCGCAGGATGCCGCCGGTGGAGACCATCGTCCCGGCGAGCAGGTACAGGCCCGGGATGGGATAGGCCGCCGCCGTGAGCGCGCCGATGCCGTTCGCCAGCGCGGAGTACGGTACGGCGGCGTTCAGCACGGTGGACTGGCCGGTCATCTCGCAGAGGTCGCCCGCCTGCGCCAGCCCGGCCTCGAGGCTCGCCGCGATCGCGTCGAGCAGGCCGGCCATCACCGGAGTCCCCGGGAGCAGGCCGGTCGCCGCCGCCGCCTCGGCCGTGACGCGACCGACCACGGCGGCGGGCTCGGCGATGGGCGGCAGCCAGGAGAGCGGGACACCCCAGATGTCGGCCAGCGCGGCCGACCAGCGCACCTCGCGCAGCTCGGCCAGCAGCGTCAGCCCGGCGTGCCCGGTGTCGACGCACGCCTCTCCCGTGAGCCGGAACACGACGTAGCCGTTGGCCATCACCACGCGGTCGATGCGCCGGGCCAGCTCGGGCTCGTGGCCGAGGAGCCAGGCCAGCTTGGGCGCCGCATAGAACGGGTCGACCGAATTGCCGGTGAGTCGCTTCACCTCGTCGGCCGCGCCGGCGCGCGCGCGGCACTCCGGGTCGCTGCGGCGGTCCATCCACAGGAGCGCCCGCCGCAGCGGCCTCCCGTCCCGACCGAGCGGAACGACGCAGGGCGCCTGGCTGCTCACGGCGAGCGCCCCCACCTCGCGGGCGGCGACGCCCGAGGCGACGAGCACCTCCCGGATGGCGCGGATCGAGCCGGCCCACCAAGCGTCGGGGTCCTGCTCCGCGGCCGACGGCTCGTCGGCCGGGTAGTGCGTCGCGTGCTCGATGCTCGCGCTCTCGGCGACGATGCGCTGAGCAGGGTCGAGCATCACCGCCTTCGTGGCCGTGGTGCCGACGTCGATCCCGATGACGTGACCGTCCATGGGCAGGCCCGGCGGGTCGTATCGGCACCGGCGCTCTCGCGCCCGAGAAACCCGTGGTCTCCGGGCGGTGTTCGCGGTACGGCTCGCGGCCATGGGTCATCTCAGCGCGTTCGCCCGGATCGTCCCGGTGGCCCTGGTCATCCTGCTCGGTCACGGCCTGCGGCGCTGGGGGCTCCTCGCCGAGGCCACGGTCGCGGAGCTGAAGCGGCTCATCGTCCGCGTCACGCTCCCCTGCCTGCTCTTCGTCGCGTTCTCGAAGGTGCAGGCGCAGGCGACCTACCTCGGCCTGGTGGGCGCCATGTTCGGCGCCTGCGCGCTGGCCTTCGCGGCGGGCCGGGCGCTGGCGAGACCCCTCCGCTTCCACGAGAGGACGTTCCCCACGCTCCAGGCCGGGTTCGAGGCCGGGATGATGGGCTACGCGCTCTTCGCCGCCGTGTACGGGCAGGACCAGCTCCACAAGATCGCCCTGGTGGATCTCGGGCAGGCGCTGTTCGTCTACGCCCTGATGATGCCGGCGCTGGAGCGCCTGGGGAGCGGCCGGACGTCGGGCGCCGCTCGCTTCCTGGCGGCGCTGAAGAACCCCATCATCCTCGCCATGCTGGCCGGCCTCCTGGTGCAGCCGCTGGGGCTCGGTCGCGCCCTGGCATGGCCCTTCGTGAGCGGCCTCCTCGAGGCGATGGCCCTGGTGGGCGGGCTCACCGGCCCGCTGGTCATGATCGTGGTCGGCCACGAGCTGCGCCTCGACCTCGGCCGCGTGCGCCGTCCGGCGCTCGCCATCGCCACCAGGCTGGCGCTCTGGGTCCCGCTCGGCCTCGTGCTGGTGTGCGTGGTCGCCCGCCGCTGGCTCGGGCTCGACCGGGGGTTCGAGGCGGCGCTGGCGACGGTGATCATCCTCCCGCCGCCCTTCGTCATCCCCATCTTCCTGCCGGCGAGCGACCGCGAGGAGCTGCGGTTCGTGATGGACGCGCTCGCCGTGGCGACGCTCGCCACCGTCGCCCTCTTCGGCCTGGTGACGGTCGTCTATCGGGGGACGTGAGCGACGTCACCTCATGGCTGCGCGTCGAGGTCGGAGCCGTGGAAGACGGCGGCCCCGCTCTCCGAATCGAAGATGTGGAGCGCTTCCAGGGGAAGGCCGAGGACGATCGAGCTCTCGTTCGCCGCCCGGAAGCTGCGGTCGGCGACCACGATGAGGAAGCTCGCCCCGATCTCCACGCCCAGGTACGTCTGGTCGCCGAGCCACTGGCTCGATACGACCGTGCCGCTCACCCGCTCACCCCCGGCGTCCCCGGTCGGAGCCACGGCGATCTTGTGAGGGCGAAGGCCGAGGTGGACGCGCTTGCGCGGCTGCAGGGGGGCGGTGTGCGGGTGCTCGGGGAGCTTCACCGAGAAGCTGCTGCCGCCCTTCCGATCGAGCACCGCCAGCCGCCTGGCTCCGCCCTCGAGACGGATCTCGCCCTCGAGGAGGTTCATGGGCGGCTCGCCGATGAAGCCGGCAACGAACAGGTTGCTCGGCCGCTCCTTCAACGCCGCCGGCGAGCCGAACTGCTGCAGCACGCCCTCGGACATGACGGCGATGCGGTCGGCCAGCGCCATCGCCTCGGTCTGGTCGTGGGTGACGAAGACCGACGTCATCTTGTTCTCGATGAGGTAGTCCTTGATGCGGGCGCGCAGCTTGGCGCGCAGGTGCGGCTCGAGCTGCGACATGGGCTCGTCGAGCAGGAACACATCCGCGGCGCGCACCAGCGCCCGCGCCAGGCTGACCCGCTGCTGCTGGCCGCCGGAGAGCGTCGGCGGATAGAGATCGAGGATGTCGGTGATCTCGAGCAGCTCCGCCACCGCCTTCACCTTCGCGTCCGCGCGCGACTTCGGCATCTTGTTGCGGAGCAGGCTGAAGGAGATGTTGTCGGCGACGCGCAGGGGCGGGTAGAGGGCGTAGCCCTCGAAGGCCATGGCCACGTTCCGGTCGGCGGCCTTGAGCTTGTTGATGGCGGTCTCGCCGATGCGGATGGTCCCCTCGCTCACCGACTCGAAGCCGGCGATCATGCGCAGGGTGGAGGTCTTCCCGCAGCCCGAGGAGCCGACGAGGCCGATGATCTCGCCGTGCTCGATGCGCATGCTCACGTCCCTCACCGCGCGCGTGGGCGGCAGGCCCTTCTGCTCGTAGACCTTGCTCACGTGGTCGAGGGTCAGGGATGCCATGGCGAAGGTCTCCGGGTCCGAGGGGCGCCCGTCTAGAGGAGCGCGCCGTTGCCGACGTCGAAGAAGAGCGCCCGCTCGAAGTCGATGCGGGCCCAGCCGCGCCGGTGGCCGCGGGAGGCGGCCAGCGTGTTGTCCTCCGGCCGGCTGGCGAGGATCTCCGTGCCGTTCTCCGCCTTGAGCAGGGTGACGGTGCGCACGTTGAACGGCGTCACCGCCTCGAGCTCGACCGGGATGCCGCCCTCGGCCGACTCGAAGTCGAGGACCACGTCCTCGGGGCGCAGGCCGATGACGCACTCGGGGACGCGCAGCGCTGCGCCGCGAGCGCCCATCGCCAGGCGCTGGCCGGCGATGCGGGCGAAGGCGAGCCCGTCCGCGCCGCGCTCCACCTGGATGGGGAAGAGGTTGATGGGGGGATCGCCGAAGAGCGACGCCACCCGGCGGTTCCTCGGCTTGCCGTAGATGCCGTGGGGCGTGTCGAGCTGCTCGAAGCGGCCGTCGACGAGCACGCCGATGCGGTCCCCGAGCGCCAGCGCCTCCTTGTAGTCCTGCGTGACGTAGAGGACGGTCGAGCGGTAGCGGCGGAAGACGCGCGGCAGCTCGAGCCTCATCTCGTAGCGGATCTTGGCGTCCACGTTGCGCAGCGGGTCGTCGAGCATGAGCACCGACGGACCGTGCACCAGGCTCCGCGCCAGGGAGGTGCGCTGCTTCTGCCCGTTGGAGAGCTGTCGCGGCAGGTGGTCGAGCACGTGATCGATGCGCAGCAGGCTCGCGATCTCGTGCACCCGCTTCTTGATCTCGTCCTCGGGCACGTCGCGGGCGCGCAGCGGGCTCGCGATGTTCTCGAAGGCGTCCATGTGCGGGTAGAGCGCGAAGTTCTGGAAGGCCATGGCCACGCCCCGCGACTCGGGGCCGACCGCCGCCACGGACTTGCCGTCGATCCAGACCTCGCCCTGGTCGGGCTCGAGCACGCCGGCGATGAGGCGCAGCAGCGTCGTCTTGCCGCAGCCCGACGGCCCGAACACGACCACGCACTCCCCCCGCTCCACCGAGAGCGACAGGTCCTCCAGCACCTTCTTCTTGCCGAAGGCCTTGGAGGCCGACCGCACTTCCAGGTACGCCATCGCCCCCTCCTAGCCCTTCACCGCGCCGAGGCTCAGCCCCTCGACCAGGTACCGCTGCGTGTAGAGCGCCAGGACCAGCGTCGGGATGATGGAGAGCACCAGCGCCGCCGCGATGGTGCCGTACTGGATCCCGGACGCGGTCATGAAGGCCAGCGAGCCGACCGTCACCGGCTGCACGTCGCTCGACCCGAGCACCAGCGCGAACACGAAGCTGTTCCAGGCGAAGATGAAGGCGAGCAGCCCGGCCGCGGCGATGCCGGGCCGCGCCAGCGGGATGGCGATCTTCCACAGGCTCTTGAACCAGGAGTGGCCGTCGAGGCGGTAGGCGTGCTCGATGTCGGGGCTGATGTCCTCGAAGTAGCCGCGGACGATCCAGAGGATGAGGGGCAGCGTGATGAGCTGGTAGACCCAGACCAGGCCGAAGTAGGTGTCGTAGAGGCCGATGTCCTGGAAGTAGAGCTGCAGCGGCAGCAGGACGAGGATGGGCGGCGCGAAGCGGAAGGAGAGCAGCGTGAAGGCGATGTCCTCGCCGAGGCGGAACTTGAAGCGGGCGAAGGCGTAGGCGGCCGGCACGCCCAGGATGAGCGACAGCACCACCGAGCAGGCGCTGAGCAGGGCGCTGTTCCACAGGTTCTTCATGTACTCGACGGGCAGCGTCCCCACCGACGTCTGGATCTGGCCGCTGATGAGCGCCACGTAGTTCTGGAGCGTGGGCTTGAAGAAGAGGCTGGGCGGCGTGCGCAGGATGTCCTGGTTCGTCTGGAAGGACATGAGCAGCACCCAGAACATCGGGAACAGGAAGAAGAGCACCACCAGGGTGAGCAGCACCCCCCGGATCACGCGGCGCAGGACGCGGTTGTCCACGGTCGACCTCGCGGCGTCAGGCCGCCCCGCGCGCCTTGGCGCGGAGCTTGAGCCAGTTCTTGATGAAGACGGTGGAGAGCGCGTAGGTGATGGCCCACAGCACGATCACCAGCGCCGCCGAGCGCCCGATGTTGCTGAAGGAGAAGGCCTCCAGGTACGCCTGCACCTGGAACACGGTGAGCGTGTCACCCGGCCCGCCCTGCGTCATCGAGTAGATGATGTCGAACTGCTGCATGCTGTCGAGCATGCGGAAGAGCGTGGCGGTGAGGATGTACGGCGTGAGCATGGGCAGCGTGATCCGGAAGAAGACGAACGTGCCGGGCACTCCGTCGAGCTCGGCCGCCTCGAAGGGCTGCTTCGGCAGCGCGCGGAGTCCGGCCAGCAGCAGGATGGTGATGAACGGCGTGTAGACCCAGGTGTCGACCAGGACCACGGTGAACATCGCCGAGCTGGGGGCCGAGGCCCACTTGAAGTCGGGGACGCCCGCCAGGCTCACCAGGTAGGAGAGCACCCCGAAGTTCGGGTTCGTCATGAGCTTCCACATCAGCGCCGCGATGGCCGGGGCCACCATGAGCGGGAGGATGAGGAGCACGCTGATGGTGTCGTTGACCCAGCTCCGCTCCTTGAGCAGCAGCGCGATCCCGAGGCCGAGCAGGAGCTCCACGCCCACGGTGAGCACCGTGTACTCGAGCGAGACGAGGACCGTGTGCCAGAAGGTGGGGTCGCCGAACAGCGCGGCGAAGTTCCCGAACCAGATGAAGGCGCGCGCGTCCGGGAACGCCAGGTTGTAGCGCTGCAAGGAGTAGACGATGGCGGTGACGAACGGGATGAGGATCCCGATGCACACCAGGAGCGCGGGCAGGCTGAGGAGGTACGGCAGCGCGCGCTGGAAGGTGATGCCCTTCTTGCGCCGCGGGCTGACGGCGCTGCCTGCCATCTCGACGTCGGCCACGTTGGCCTCCCGTTTCGGCGTGGGGACTGACCGCGCCCGGGAGGAGCGCCGGGAGTCCCGGCGCCCCTCGGGGCCATCCGCTCCGGTCGCGCGCTAGATGCCGACGTCGCGCAGCTTGCGCTCGAGCCCGGACGCCAGCTTGTCGAGGCCCTCGTCGACCGGGATCTGCTTCGCGTACATCTGCTGCAGCATGGCCGCCCAGTCCGTGGTGAACTCGGGGAAGAGCTGCTGCGGCGTGAAGTAGATCTTCGACTGGCCGATCGACTTCTGGAACTGGTTCAGGTAGCCGGGGTAGCTCTTCTCCAGGCGGGTCTGGAACTCGGGGACCTTCCACACCGAGTCACGGACCGGGTCGACCAGGTCGGCGTTGACCGCACCGAAGGTGGTGTTCTGGGTCCCAGTCGCCCACTGGATGAAGTACCAGGCGGCCTCCTTCATCTTGGAGAACTCGCTCATGGCGAGCGACCAGATCCAGACGTTGGGGGTGGGCTTGTCCGCGTTCGGGTTGGCCGTGAACGGCATGTAGACGAGGTTGCCCGCCTCCTTCGTGCCGCTGTTCTGGAAGTACCCCAGGATGTCGGCGTCGAAGATCATCGCGGAGTTGCCGGCGCCGAGGTCGTTGCCCACCTCGTACCAGGTGTACGTGGTCCAGTTCTTCGGGCCGCCGCGCTGGATCATGTCGATCCACATCTTGTGGAACTCCTTCGACTCCTTCGTGTTCATGGCCGGCGTGAGCTTGCCGTTCTTGACCACGAAGTCCTTCTGCCCGTAGTTGGCGTAGGCGGAGAGGAAGCCGGGGTGGATGGTGGCCCAGCTGCGGCTCCCGCGGACGCCGACGCCGTAGTAGCCCTTGCCCGCGGCGCTGATCTTGGCCGCCTTCTCGATCATGTCGGGCAGGTTCTTGGGCGGCTCGATGCCCAGCTCGCCGAAGATGCGCTTGTTGTAGGCGACGTTGTTGAGCTCGAAGCCCCACGGGATCGCCCACTGCTTGGCGCCGGGGCCGCCGAGCTGCGAGCCGGCCTTGCCGTCCCAGGCGTCCGAGCCGCGCAGGCCCTCGGTCACGTCCATCCAGTTGTAGTTCGCGGACGTGTACTTCGCGTCCTTGATGTAGTGGTTCAGGTCGACGATCTGGCGGGCCGGGCCGTACTTCCAGGTCTGGTACGCGCCGGTCATGAAGGCGTCGTACTGGCTGCCCTTGCTGGCGAGGGCGGTCGTGACCTTGTCGAAGTACACGTCCTCCGGGAAGATGTCGTAGGTGACGTTCAGCCCGGTCATGGACTTGAAGTTGTCCAGGTTCTTGACCATGGCGTCGACGTACGGGTGCTTGTTGAGGAGCAGCCGCAGCGTCTTGCCCTTGAACTTCATGAAGTCCGGCCCGCCGGCCGCGAGCGCCTCCGTCTCGAACGCGTTGACGAGCACGCCCGTCGCGGCCGCCCCCACGCCCACCGCCGCCATCCGGCGGAGCAGCTCGCGCCGTCCGAACTTGTTGTCGTAGTACGCCTTGACCAGGTCCCGCTGCTTGCGGCTCGACATGTCGCCTCCTCGAGTGGTTTGCGATTCGGGCTGCTATGCCTGCTGCGCGGCCACACCTCTCCCGTTCACAGAAGGACTGCTCGAGACCACCACGACCGCCCGCCGGTGCGGCCGCGGCTCGACGTCGGGCCGCGGCCGCTCTCGGTGAGCGCGCGCTTCGCTGCGCGATTCGACACCTGCTAGGCGCTCGGGTCGAGCATGATCTTGATGCCCTTCCCGTTGAGCACCTTCTCGATTCCCGCCTGGAAGTCGCTCAGCGGGAGCTTGTTCGTGACGATGAGCTCCGACTTCACCACGCCCCGGTACAGGTAGTCGATCGCCTTTGGGTAGCAGTACGGGCCGAGGTGCGCGCCGTGGATGTTGAGCTCCTTGCGGTCGCCGATGATGGACCAGTCGAGCGTGGTCTTGTCGCCGAACACGCCGAACGCGACGAACGTGCCGAGCTTGCGGAGCATGTCGATGCCCTGGTTCACCGCCTGCGCGTAGCCGGTCGCCTCGATGAACACGTCCGCGCCGTAGCCGTCGGTGAGCGCCTTCACCTTGGCGACGGGGTCGCCCTCCTTCACGTTGACGGTGTGGGTGGCGCCCAGTGCCTTCGCCATCTCCAGGCGCTCGGGCTTGGCGTCGGTGACGATGATCTGGCCGGGGTTCTTCAGCTTGATGATCTGCAGCATGAGCGAGCCGAGCGTGCCGGCGCCGGCCAGCACGACCGTGTCGCCGAGCTGGATCTCGCCGCGCTCCACGGCGTGGATGGCGCAGGCCAGGGGCTCGACCAGCACCCCGTCCTCGCGGCGGATGTCGCCCGGCATCTTGTGGATGCGGGAGTTCGGCCCGAGCCGCATGTACTCGGCCCAGGCGCCGTTGCAGTGCTTCTGGAACCCGTACATGTCGTGGATCTCGCACATCCAGTACTTGCCGCTCCGGCAATAGCGGCAGCGGTCGCAGGGATAGATCTGCTCGGCGATGCACTTGTCGCCGACCTTGAGGCCGAACTTCTCGCCCGCGCCCGCGCCCAGCTCCACCACCGTCCCGAAGAACTCGTGGCCGGGCACCACCGGCGCCTTCACCCAGCTGTCCCAGAACGAGGTGGCGCCGTTGAAGCACTTGCCGTCGCTGCCGCAGATGCCGGCGGCGTCGATCTTGATGATCACCTCCTGCGGGCCGGCGCTGGGCCGCTCGATCTTCTCGAGGCGATAGTCCCGAGGGGCGTAGTTGCGGACTGCCGTCATCATCTCGCTCATGGCTTCTCCTTCTCGTGCTGCTTCGTGACGTCCCCGGGCCGTCCCGAGGCCTGCTGCGTCAGTTGCTCCCGGCCTCGAACCCGAGCCTCCGGGGGCCCTTCGGAACACTCTCCAGCGGCGCTGGGCGAGGGCGCCGCACGCTCACTGAAACGATTCAATCGGCGCGGTGGCAGTAACCTCCGTTCACGGGACCTCGGGCAACAGCCCCTATGAGGTATGTGCGGCGGGACCGCCGGCCGCCCGTCGCGGGCGCAGCCGGAAACGTCCGTCGGTGCTGCGCGTTGACGCGGCGCGTAGCGGATCCGAGCTCACCGGGCGCGACCCCCGCGCGCGTCGTACTCGTTGATGCGGTCGACCTTCGGCCCGGAGCGCGCCGGCTCGAACTCCGACTCGAGCCACGCCTTCACGATGCTCTTCGCGAGCTCGGGCCCCACCACCCGGGCGCCCATGGTGAGCACCTGCGCGTCGTTGCTCTTGCGAGCCCGCTCGGCGGAGTAGGTGTCGTGCGCCTGCGCCGCCCGGACGCCATGCACCTTGTTGGCGCAGATGGCCATCCCGATGCCGGTGCCGCACATGAGGATGGCGCGCGGGAAGTGGCCGGCCGCCACCTCCTCGGCGACCTTGAAGGCCACGTCGGGATAGAGCACCGGTCGCTCGTCGTGGACCCCGAAGTCCGCCACGTCGTGGTGGAGGTCCTTCAGGTAGCCCTTGATGAGCTCCTTCAGCTGGAACGCCGCCTCGTCACAACCGATCGCGATCTTCATGGCCGAGCACCTCAGGACGCCAGGGCCTGTCCTATCGAGCGCGCCATCGACTGCAACAGCAGCGCGCAGGAGGTCGCCCCGGCGTCGAGGACGCCGCGCGAGCGCTCGCCCAGGCGGCTGGACCGGCCCACCCGCGCCACCATGTCACGCGTCGACTCCTTCCCCCGCTCGGCGGCCGCCGCCATCTTCGCCAGGCAGGCCGCGAAGGGCTCGCCCGCCGTGCGCGCGGCGTCGAACGCGTCCGCCGCCGGCACGAGGGCGTCGAGCAGCGTCTTGTCGCCGACCTTGGCGCTGCCGATGTCCTGGAGCGCCGCCAGGCCGGCCCGCAGCATGGCGGAGAACGTGGGCGCGTCGAGGAGCTCCTTCTCCCCCAGCGTGTCGGACATGGCCCCGAAGAACGCGCCATAGAGCGGCCCCATCGAGCCCCCCACGTCGTTCACGAGCGTCTCGCCCAGGACGGCCAGCGATCCGGCCAGGCCGGCGGGCGCGGCGGCCAGCCGTGCCCCGGCGGCGGTGAAGCCCTTGCTCATGTTGATGCCGTGGTCGCCGTCGCCGATCGCGCCGTCGATCTCGGAGAGGTACGCGCGGTTGGCGTTGATGACCTCGACGAGGCCGCTCACCACGAAGCCGGCCCCGGCGGCGCGAAGCTGCTCCATCGGTTCACCTCCCGACGACGGTCAGGCCGAGCGAGCGGCAGGGATGGGCGAGGCAGCCGGCGAGCTCGCGATCGAGCTTCATCAGCGTGAGCGTGACGCCGTTCATCTCCAGCGAGGTGAAGTAGTTGCCGACGAACTTGAACTTCACGGCGAGGCCCTTCTCGCCGAGCACCTCGGCCAGCCGGGCGTAGAGGATGTAGAGCTCGCCGATGGGCGTCGAGCCCAGGCCCGAGAGCAGCAGCGCGACCTCGGCGCCCTTCTCGAAGGGAAGGTCGGGCAGGACGGTGTCGAGCATCAGGTCGGCCATCTGCCGGGCCGGGACCGTCTTCATGACCTGGATGCCGGGCTCGCCGTGGTGCCCGATGCCCACCTCCATCTCCCCGTCCTTGATCTGGAAGTTGGGCTTGCCCACCGCCGGGATGGTGCAGGCGGAGAGGCCGATGCCGATGGAGCGGGTGCTGTCGATCGCCTTCTGCGCCGCGGCGATCACCTCGTCGAGGCTGCCGCCCATGGCCGCCCGCGCCCCGCCCACCTTCCACATCAGGATCTCGCCGGCGACGCCGCGCCGCTTCTCGCGCTCGGTCTTCGGGGCGGAGGGCACGTCGTCGTTGGCGACGACCGTCTTCACATGGAGGCCGAGCTTCTCGGCCGACTTGATGGCCATCTTCACGTTCATGTTGTCGCCGGCGTAGTTCCCGTACAGGCAGGCGACGCCCTTCCCCCCGTCGGCCGCGCGGAACGCGTCGAGGAACGCCTTGGCCGTGGGCGAGGAGAAGATCTCGCCCACCGCGACCGCGTCGACGAGGTTCTCGCCCACGTAGCCGAGGAACGCCGGCTCGTGGCCGGAGCCGCCACCCGTGACGACGCCCACCTTTCCCTGGATGGGGGCGCGGGCGCCCTTCACCACGCGCGGGTTGTCGGTCCCCGCGACGAGGTCGTCGTGAACCCGCAGATAACCCTGCAGCATGTCCTCCACGACCTGATCCGGGTTGTTGATGATCCGGTTCATGGTGCCTCCTGGAGACGGGCT
>DASTGH010000035.1:0-3563 GCA_035719345.1 Anaeromyxobacteraceae bacterium | reverse complement strand
GGTGCGCCGAGCGCGTCGCGGTAGCGCGCCGCGTCCTCGACCGCGACCAGCCGCTCCTCGCCGGCGATGCCGATCGCCACGGCGCGGCCATCGGCGAGCAGCGCCTCGGCGCTGGCGGCGACGGCCGGCGTCGCGCTCCGGGCGGCGATCTCGGCGCGCGAGAGGTCGCCCAGGCGCAGGAGGAGGTCGGCGACGCCGTCCGCGCTCCGGGCGCGCAGGGCCGGGTCGAGGTGCTGGAGCTGCCCCTCCAGCGCCGCCAGCGCGTCGGGGTCGAGCACCTCGCGCAGCTCCGCCTCGCCCAGGAGCTCCCTGAGCTGCGCCTGGTCGATGGCGAGCGCCTGCGCCCGGCGCTCGGCCAGCGGCGCGTCGCCGTCGTAGATGAAGCTCGCCACGTAGCCGAAGAGGAGCGAGGCGGCGAACGGCGACGGCGCCCGCGTGTCGGCGACCGGCGTCCGCACGCGTCGCGCGCGCACGTCGCGGAGGAGCTCCTGGAGCGCCGGCAGGTCGAAGACGTCGCGCAGGCACTCGCGGTACGCCTCGAGCAGCACGGGAAAGGAGGGGAAGCGCGACGCCACGCCGAGCAGGTCGTGGGCGCGCTTGTGCTGCTGCCACAGCGGCGCGCGCCCGCCGGGGCGCCGCCGGGGCAGGAGCAGCGCGCGGGCCGACGCCTCGCGGAAGCGGCCGGCGAAGAGCGGGGTGCGGCCGAGCTCGGCGGTGACGAGCTCCTCCAGCTCCTCCGGCTCGGGGAAGAGGAACGCCGGGTCGGGCGGGTCGTCCGTCTCGGGCAGGCGCACCGCGAAGCCGTCGTTCGTCCAGAGCGTCTCCGGCTCGGCGCCGAGGAGCTCCCGCGCCCGCGCCGCCGCCGCCATCGCCCACGGCGCCAGGACCTGGCCGCCGAACGGCGTCAGCACGCAGACGCGCCAGTCGCCGAGCTCGTCGCGGCTCCGCTCCACCACGATGGTCCGGTCGTCGGGGACGGCGCCGGCGGCGCGCTCCTGGTCCTCGAGGAAGCGGAGGAGGTTCTCGGCGGCGCGCGGCTCGAGGTCGTGCGCCGAGAGGAGCCGCTCGCGCGCCGCGCTGCGCGGCATCGCCCGCAGCTCTCGCACCAGCGCCCCGATGCGGCGCCCCAGCTCCAGCGGCCGCCCCGCGGCGTCCCCGCGCCAGAACGGCATCTTGCCCGGCTCGCCCGGCGCGGGCGTGACCAGCACCCGGTCGTGCGTGATCTCCTCCACGCGCCAGGTGGACGCGCCGAGCACGAAGGTCTCGCCCGGCTTCGTCTCGAAGACCATCTCCTCGTCCAGCTCGCCGACGCGCGCCTGCCCCTTGGCGCCGCCGGCCAGGAAGACGCCGTACAGCCCGCGGTCGGGGATGGTGCCGCCGTTCACGATGGCGATGCGCTTCGCCCCGGCGCGCGCCCTGAGCCGCCCGGCCACGCGGTCCCAGGTGACGCGCGGGCGCAGGTCGGCGAACTCGTCCGACGGGTAGCGCCCGGAGAGCATGTCGAGCACGCCCTCCAGGACGCCGCGCGAGAGGTCGGCGAAGGGCGCGGCCCGCCGCAGCAGCGCGTGCAGCGCGTCGACCTCCCAGTCCTCGAGCGAGACCATCGCCACCACCTGCTGCGCCAGGACGTCGAGCGGGTTGCGCGGGTAGCGGCTCGCCTCGACCGCGCCCTCGCGCATGGCCGCGGTGAGCGCGGCGCAGGCCACGAGGTCGGAGCGGTACTTCGGGAAGACGACGCCCTCGGACGGCGCGTCGACGCTGTGCCCGGCGCGCCCGATGCGCTGCAGCCCGCTCGCCACCGAGGGCGGCGCCTCGATCTGCACCACCAGGTCGATGGCGCCCATGTCGATGCCGAGCTCGAGCGAGGAGGTGGCCACGAGCGCGCGTACCCGCCCGGCCTTGAGGTCGTCCTCGATGGCGATGCGCTGCGGGCGCGCCAGCGAGCCGTGGTGGGCCCGGACCAGCGTCTCGCCCGCCAGCTCGTTGAGCGCCGCGGCCAGCCGCTCCGCGACGCGGCGGCTGTTCACGAAGAGGAGCGTGGAACGGTGCGCGCGGACGAGCTCGAGGAGCCTCGGGTGGATGGCGGTCCAGATGGACGCGCGCACCGGGCCCTGCGCGGCGGGGCCGCCCGGCGGCTCCACCGGCTGGCCGAGCCGGGACATGTCCTCGACCGGCACCTCCACCGTGAGCCGGAGGTCCTTGCGCGCGCCGGCGTCGACCACGGCGACGTCGCGCCCACCGCCCAGGAAGCGGGCCACCTCCTCCAGCGGCCGCTGGGTGGCGGAGAGGCCGATGCGCTGCAGCGGGCGACCGGCGAGCGCCTCCAGCCGCTCCAGCGAGAGCGCCAGGTGGGCGCCGCGCTTGGTGGGCACGAGCGCGTGGATCTCGTCCACGATCACGGCCTCGACCGTGCGCAGGCGCTCGCGCGCGCCGGAGGTGAGGAGGAGGTAGAGCGACTCGGGCGTGGTGATGAGGACGTCGGCGGGATCGCGGCCGAAGCGCGCGCGCTCGCTGGCGGGCGTGTCGCCGCTGCGGACCGCCACCGCCGGCGTGCGGAAGGGCTCGCCGCGACGCTCCGCCTCGGCGGCGATGCCGGCGAGCGGGGCCCGCAGGTTGCGCTCGACGTCCACGGCGAGCGCCTTGAGCGGCGAGACGTAGACGACGCGCAGCCGCTCCTTCCTCGGCGGCTCGGGGGCGAACATGAGCCGGTCGAGCGCCGAGAGGAAGGCGGCGAGCGTCTTGCCGCTGCCGGTGGGGGCGAGGAGCAGCGTGCTCTCGCCGCGGCGGATGGCCGGCCAGCCGACGGCCTGGGCGCGGGTGGGGCGCGCGAACGAGCGCTCGAACCAGCCGCGGACGGCCGGGTGGAAGGGCGCGAGCGGGGAGGCGTCGGGCTGCGGCACCTCCCGTTCTTAACGGGTGGCGGGAGAACGGGCGGCGGCGCTGCCCGCGCACGGGAGGGCTCGCCCGCCTACATCCGGCGCGTGCCAGCAGCCGAGCTCCCCGTCCGCCGCGGCCTCCGTGACGTCGGTGTTCTACTGGGGGACGGTGCCGCTCATCACCATCCTGACCGCGGCGGCGTCCGGCTACGTGTTCAAGGTCTCGTACGAGGCGCTCGCCACGCCCATCACGTACCTCATCATCAACGGGCTCAAGCGCGCCGAGAAGCTCGACGTCTACGACGAGGGGACGAACTTCAACCCCTTCGCGCGAGAGGGCGGCTGAGTCGGTCGCCGTGAGCGCCGGGCGCGCGCGTGCCGCGGCGGCACACCCGCCCGTGGGCAGACCCCGAGGGATGTCGCGCGTTTGCATGGCAGCGGTCGCCGGCTCGCACCATGCATGAGCGAGGGAGCGAGCCGGAGCTCTTCCATGCCCACCATCCGCCTCGCCGTCGCGATCGCGTCGCTCGCCGCGGTCAATGCGCCGCGCGCGGAACCTTATCGCCCGCTGCCGCGCCTGCCGCCCTCCGAGGTCCAGAAGCGCGCGGACGGCCCGCAGCCCGACTTCACGCCGCCGACCCCGGCGCCCGATGGCGCGCCCGCGGCCGCGGCGCCGGCGGCCCAGGC
>DASTGH010000034.1:0-15909 GCA_035719345.1 Anaeromyxobacteraceae bacterium | reverse complement strand
AGAGCGCGGCGCCGCTGAAGCTGATGTCGTAGTGGCGGCGCGGCACGCCGAAGGTGCCGGCGAACGTCATGGCGATCGTGAACAGCACCATGCCGCCGCCGTCCGCGTACATCCGGCCCGCCCACCCCTCCAGCTCGGCGGCGAAGTCCGGCTCGAGCGGCGCGCGGTAGGTCATCGTGGTGGCCAGCTCGGCGGCCAGGATGGCGGAGCGGTACTTCGAGGGCAGGTCCTTCACGCGGCCGCGGAACTTCGCGTTCTCCCGGACGAGCGCCGGGAGGTGGGCGAGGAGCGCGCGCCGGTAGACGCCCTTCTTCCAGGCCTCCGGGTGTTCCTCGAAGAAGCGGAAGAGCCGCGCCTTGTGCCCGTTGATCTCGCGGCTCAGGGCGTCGGAGATGTCGGTGTAGCTCCGCTTGCCTCCCTCCTCGCGGTGCCGGCGCAGGATGAGCGCCGCCTCGTCCGTGGCGCGCCGCACCAGGATGGCGAGCACGTCCTTCACGTACTCCTCCTTGTTCGCCAGGAACTCGAGGTCGGCGAGGAGCAGGTTCCCGATGATCTCGTACGACGAGGAGATGACGCCGCACTTGTTGGCGGAGGCGTCGCGGAGGACGACGGCGCCCGCCTCCTGCAACCGCGCCCGTGCCTCGGGCGTGATGAACGAGTTCGCGCCCTCGACCACGACGCGCGCGCTCGGTTTCCCGTCCGGCCCGAGGTACCGCTTCCAGTTCCGCCCGTCGATGGTCTCCGGCCGGCCGCCCGCCGGGATGAACAGGTCCGCCGGCACGGTGAAGAGGAGCGCGTCGAACTCCTTGTGGAACTCGTCGACGGTGACCCAGCTCTCGTGCGCGCCGGAGGCGGTCATCTCCACCCGGCGGTACAGCTCGCGCAGCCCCTCCGTCCTGCGGACGTTGCGGTAGAGCGCGAAGCCGCCCGGGGAGAGGCGCGAGACGTCGAAGGCGTCGGCGTCGGCGCGGAGGACGATCCGGGAGAGCGCCTGGCGGTCGAGCCCGGCGGGGTCGACCAGCGCGGCGGTGCCGTCGAGCACGAGCCGGATCCGGACCTCGGGGCAGCGCTCGAGCAGGATGCGCAGCGCGTTGCCGGCCACGTCGCCGTTCGGGCCGCCCGTGATCTTCACGTCGAAGCGATCGCGCGCCAGGTCGACGCCCTGCTCGCGCATGGCCGCCTCGGCGAAGGCGACGACGCCGGTGGAGGTGACGCCGTACTGCTTGTGGTTGATCCCCACCTTCTTGCTCGACATGACGCCCGCGCCGAGCACGTAGCCCCGGCGCGTGGAGAGGGCCGCCACCCGCTCGATCATGCTGTCGTGCATGTTCTCGTCGGGCCCGAGCTCGATGGGCTCGTCCTCGCGGTAGTGGTCCACCACCCGCGGGTCGCGCGCGACGCCCTTCTCCGTCACGAAGATGTCGAAGAAGGCGCCGATGATCCCCCACTGCACCTTGTGCAGCCGCTCGTCGAGCCGGTCCCGCGAGCGCACGTCCTGCGCGCGCAGCACCACCACCATCTTCGAGCCGCCCTCGTAGATGTCCTTGTTCTTGAGGTGCTGGGTGTGAGCGAGGACGTAGTTCTCGCGGAAGACGGTGTTCGCCACGGTGACGTAGTCGTCGCGGTTCTGGGTGACGATGGTCCGCCAGCCGCCGCGGGCGATGTCGGAGAAGCCGATGTGGTAGCCGAGCGCGTTCCGCCCGGAGAAGAACGTGACCCGGAACGGGCGCTCCGCAGGCAGGTCCGCGGTGAAGTCGGGGCCCAGGTCGTCGAGGTAGGCGGCCTCGAGCCGGAAGGCGAGCGCGCCCTTCGCCTCCACGAAGTAGTTCGTCTTGAGCGTGCGGCGGACGAAGACGAGCGCGGTCCGGAACAGGGAGCGCCGGAACTCGTCGAGCATCCGGTGGCCGGTGTTGTAGTCGGCCACCTCCTGCTCCATGTCGCGCAGGAGCCGCTCGTAGACGGACCGGTCCGGGCGGTCGGGGTCGAAGCGCGCCTCGAAGAGCCGCACGAGCCGCAGCGCGATGTCCGGGTGGCTGTGGAAGGCGCGGACGACGTCCTCGAACGTGTAGCGCGTCGGCTGGTTGTGGGCGCAGTTCGTGTGGCAGAAGCCGATGAAGGCCACCACCAGCGAGGCCTCGACGCCCGTCATGACGCCGGGCAGCACCATCTCCCGATAGGTGTCGTTGTCGGTCGCCAGCACCTGCGTGTTGAAGAGCTGGCTGCGCAGCCGCCCGAGGAGCGGCGAACCCGACTCCAGGCTCTCGCCCTTGCGGTGCGCCACCTGGAAGGCGGCGAGGCACCAGGGGTGCCCGCCGGCCCGGACCTGCAGCACGGCCGAGCGCCGCACGCCGATGTCGAGCGCGTTCATGACCTCGATGAGCTGGGCCAGGAACTCCTTCTGCGGCGGGTTCTCCACCGCGAAGAGGACGAGCTTCTCGCCACGCGCTGCGGCGGCCTCGTCGGGGTTCGCCACGTGCAGGCAGACGCCGCCCTCCAGCTCCCCCTGCCGCAGGAGCCACAGGAAGCGCGCCACGCGCGCAGCCGGCGCCAGCCGCACGAAGCGGGGCGCGTCCGCCCACAGATCCCCGAGCAGCCGCTCCGTCTCGCGGTCGTCCTCGACGCCTCCGGCGCGCAGCGCCGAGCGCACCGCCTTGCGGATCGCGTCCGGCAGCGGCTCCGGCGCCGGCTCGGGCGCGGCCGCGTTCGCGGTCGCGGTCGCGGCGGTCGTGGCCGCGGCGAAGTCGTAGCGCTGCACCTCCAGGCGCCGCTCGGTGCCGGGCACCGGCGCGTCGGAGTGGAACATCTCCGCGAACGTGATCTCGCGGTCGCGAAGGCGCCGGAGCGTCTCGAAGATCGATCCCGGGGTGTCCAGGCTCGCCAGGACCAGCTCCGCCTCGCGGTCGACGAGCGTGACCTGCCGGTCGCTGCGCACCCGCGGGAGCGCGGTGGCGAGGCCGGCCACCACCTCGCGGTCGTCGCGCAGCGTGCTGTCGAACAGCGCCGGGAAGCTCGCCTCCAGCCAGGCGAGGTGCTCCCGCGCCTCCGCCGCCAGCCCGTCGATCGCCTTCAGCGCCTGCGCGGCCACGCCACCCCGCCCGCGGGCAGCCGGGTCGGAGCGGCGCTCGCTCGCGGTGCTCCTCGCAACGCTCATGATGACCTCCGTTCCGCCACCCCACCGGGCGGGGGCATTCACCTCGAGTCCGCCGCGCGCATCGTAACGCGCCGGGGGGTCCGGGCGCGCGGCGCACTGCCGCGCGCGCGGCCCCCGCGCCGACGCGCCGCGTCGTGCGCGGCGGCCTCCCATCCGCTCCCCCGCCTCCCCTCCGGAGCGGTTCCCGCACGGCTGCCGCCGTCCCGCGCGGAGCGTCGTGGGCTCGGCCGGAGTGCACGCCCTGCAGGGGCTTCGTCGTACCTGGGGTTGAAATCCGTTCGCTCCGACCGCACCTCTGCGGCGACGATGAGCCCCCCGGGCACCCGCCGCGCGGGCCGAGGCACGACGTGAATCGGGTCGAAGTGGAGGCCAGCAGGGCCGCGCCGTCCGCCGGTGCCGCGGCATGCCTGCGCGGCGGCGGCGAGATGGGCGCGCTCATGCGTGCCAGGGACTGGTCGCAGACGCCGCTCGGCACGGTGGAGGGCTGGTCGCCGAGCCTGCGCATGATGACCAGCGTCCTGCTCGCCAACCGGTTCCCCATGCTGCTGTGGTGGGGGCCGGACCAGATCTCGATCTACAACGACGCCTATCGCCCCATCCTGGCCACCAAGCACCCGCGCGCCCTCGGGTTGCCGGTGCGCGAGTGCTGGTCGGAGATCTGGGACGTGCTCCGGCCGCTCATCCTCACGCCGCTGCACGGCGGGCCGCCGACCTGGTCCGACGACCTGGCCCTCGAGATCCGCCGGCGGGGGTTCCTCGAGGAGACGCACTTCACGGTCGCCTACAGCCCGGTGCCCGACGACACCGCGCCGAACGGGATCGGCGGCGTGCTCGCCACCGTCCACGAGATCACGGCGCAGGTGGTGGGCGAGCGGCGCGGCGCGGTGCTGCGCGACCTCGGGGCGCTCGCCGCCGTGGCGAAGTCGGCGGAGGAGGCGTGCGCCAGCGCCGCCCGGGCGCTGTCGCCGCACGGGAAGGACCTGCCGTTCGCGCTCGTCTACCTCCTCGAGGAGGACGGCCGCGTCGCGCGGCTGGCGGGCGCCGCCGGCGTCGCGCCGGGAACGGCGTGCAGCCCGGCCGTCGTCGACCTGCAGGGAGACGGCGAGGGCTGGCCGCTGGCGCGGGTGGCGCGCGAGGAGGAGGCGGTGGTGGTGGACGACCTCGCCGCGCGCTTCGGCGATCTCCCGCGCGGCCCCTGGTCGGACCCTCCACAGCGCGCCATGGCGCTGCCCATCCGCTCCAACCTGGCGCACCGCGCGGCGGGAGTGCTGGTGGCCGGGGTGAGCCCGCGGCTCGAGCTCGACGCCGCCTACCGGACCTTCCTCGACCTCGTCACGGCGCGGCTCGCCACCGCCGTGGCCAGCGCCCGCGCCCACGAGGAGGAGCGCCGCCGCGCGCAGGCGCTGGCCGAGCTGGACCGGGCGAAGACGGTCTTCTTCAGCAACGTGAGCCACGAGTTCCGGACTCCGCTCACGCTCATGCTCGGCCACGTGGAGGAGGGGCTCCAGGACGCGGACGACGCGCTCTCGGCCGGCCACCGCCAGCGGCAGCTGACCGTGCACCGGAACGCGCTGCGGCTCCTCAAGCTCGTGAACTCGCTCCTCGACTTCAGCCGCATCGAGGCGGGCCGGGTCGAGGCCAGCTACGAGCCGACCGACCTCGGCGCGTTCACCGGCGAGATCGCGAGCGCGTTCCGGTCGCTGGTGGAGCGCGCCGGGCTCCGGCTCGTGCTCGATTGCCCGCCGCTCGCCGAGCCCGCGCTCGTCGACCGGGAGATGTGGGAGAAGATCGTCCTCAACCTCGTCTCCAACGCGTTCAAGTTCACGTTCGAGGGCGAGATCGCGGTCCGCGTGGAGCGCGGCCCCGGCGAGGTGCGGCTGGTGGTGGCCGACACCGGGACCGGCATCGTGCCCGAGCACCTCCCCCACGTCTTCGACCGCTTCTACCGGGTCGAGGGGGCGCGCGGCCGGACCTACGAGGGGACGGGGATCGGGCTGGCGCTGGTGCGCGAGCTGGCGCGGCTCCACGGCGGCTCGGCCACGGTCGCGAGCGAGCCGGGCCAGGGCACGACCTTCACCATCGCCATTCCCGCCGGCGACGCGCACCTGCCGCGGGAGCGCATCCGCGCGGCGCGCACGCAACCCTCGACCGCGCTCGGCGTGCGCCCCTTCGTGGACGAGGCCGCGGGCTGGATCGGCGCCGGCGGCCCGCTCGACGGAAACGGCGAGCCCGCCGACGCGGGCAGGGCCGACGCCCCCACCGGCGCGCGTCCAGGGAAGGGACGGGGAGCCCACCTGCTCGTCGCGGACGACAACGCCGACATGCGCGCCTACCTGGCGCGCCTGCTCCGGCCGCTCGGCACGGTGGAGACCGTCGGCGACGGACGGCAGGCGCTGGCCGCCGTCCGCCGGCGGCTGCCGGATCTGGTGGTGAGCGACGTGATGATGCCGGAGGTGGACGGGCTCGGCCTGCTCCGCGCGCTGCGCGAGGACGAGCGCACGAGAACCCTGCCCATCGTGCTCCTCTCGGCGCGCGCCGGGGAAGAGGAGCGCGTGCAGGGCGCGAGCGCCGGCGCGGACGACTACGTGGTGAAGCCGTTCTCCGCGCGCGAGCTGGTGGCGCGCGTCCGCGCCCAGCTCCAGCTCGCTCGCGCCCGGCGCGAGCACGGCGAGGCGGTGCGGCAGCGGGAGGAGCGGTTCCGGGCGCTGGTGAGGGCCAGCTCCGACGTCGTCTACCGGATGAGCCCGGACTGGGGCGAGATGCTGGTGCTGCACGGGCGGGACTTCATCCCGGACACCGACCAGCCCAGCAGGAGCTGGCTGGAGCGGTACCTCCCCGCGGACGAGCGGCCGCGGGTGACGGCGGCCATCGGCGAGGCGATCCGCACCCGGAGCGTCTTCGAGCTGGAGCACCGCGTGCTGCGGGTGGACGGGACCGTGGGCTGGACGCTCTCGCGGGCCATCCCGGTCGTGGGCGCGGACGGCGAGGTGGTGGAGTGGTTCGGCACGGCCAGCGACGTCACCCAGCGCCGGGTGGCGGAGGAGGCGCTCCGCCGCGCGAACCTCGAGCTGGAGGACGCCGACCGCCGCAAGGACCGCTTCCTGGGCGTGCTCTCGCACGAGCTGCGCAACCCGCTCGCGCCCATCCGCAACGGCCTCGCCATCCTGGAGCGCGCCGCGCCGGGCAGCGAGCCGGCGCTGCGGGCGCGCTCCATCATCCACCGCCAGGTGGAGCAGCTCGCCCGCCTCGTCGACGACCTGCTCGACGTGACGCGCATCTCCCGCGGCAAGGTCCAGCTCGCGCGCGAGCGGCTCGATCTCTCCGCGCTCGTGCAGCGCACGGTCGACGACCACCGGCCCGTCTTCGCCGAGGCCGGCGTCGCGCTCCAGCTGCGACCCGGCCCTGGCCCCGTCCACGTGCAGGGCGACCGCAACCGGCTGGCGCAGATCGTGGGCAACCTGCTCCAGAACGCGGCCAAGTTCACGCCCCGCGGGGGAACCGCCACGGTGTCGGTGGTGAGCGCCGAGGCCGAGGGGCGCGCCGTCCTCCGGGTGTCGGACACGGGCGCCGGCCTCGCGCCCGAGCTGGTGGAGCGCCTCTTCGAGCCGTTCGTGCAGGCGGACGCGACGCTCGACCGGAGCCGCGGCGGGCTCGGTCTGGGGCTCGCGCTGGTGAAGGAGCTCGTCGAGCTGCACGGCGGCGAGGTCGCCGCGCACAGCGCCGGGCCGGGGCATGGCTCGGAGTTCGTCGTCCGCCTGCCGCTGGCCGCGGCGGCGGAGCGCGCTCCCGCGGCCGACCCGGAGATCGCGCCGGCGGCAGGGCGGCGCCGCGTGCTCATCATCGAGGACAACGTGGACGCGGCCGACACGCTGCGCGACGTCCTCGAGCTCGCCGGGCACGAGGTGGCGGTGGCGTACGACGGTCCGCAGGGCGTGGCGGCGGCGCGCCGCCTGCGGCCCGAGGTGGTGCTGTGCGACATCGGGCTCCCCGGGATGGACGGCTTCGAGGTGGCGCGCGCCCTGCGCGCGGACGGCGCGCTCGACGGCACCGTCCTCGTCGCGCTGAGCGGGTATGCCCTCCCCCGCGACGTGGAGCGCGCCGCCGAGGCGGGCTTCGACCACCACGTGGCGAAGCCGCCCAGCCTGGCGGCGCTCGAGGCGATCCTCGACGCGCTGCCGCGCAGCCACGTGGGCAGCGCGCCCGGGAGCGAGCCGCGGCAGGCGTCCTCTCCCGCCTCCTGACGTCGCCGTCAATCCGCGCGGCGCTTGCGGTCGAGCAGCCGCTGGATGAGCGGCGTGAAGACGAGCTGCATGGCGAGCGGCATCTTCCCGCCCGGCACCACGATCGTGTTCTGCCGCGACATGAACGAATCGTGCAGCATGGTGAGCAGCCAGGGGAAGTCGATGCCGCGCGGATCGGCGAAGCGGATGACGAGGAAGCTCTCGTCGGCGCTGGGGATGTCGCGGGCGATGAACGGGTTCGAGGTGTCGACCGTCGGCACGCGCTGGAAGTTCACGTGGGTGCGCGCGAACTGCGGGCAGATGTAGTTCACGTAGTCCGGCATGCGGCGGAGGACCGTGTCCACCACCGCCTCGGTGCTGTAGCCACGCGCCACCTTGTCGCGGTGCAGCTTCTGGATCCACTCCAGGTTGATGATGGGCACGACCCCCACCAGCAGGTCCACGTGCCGCGCCACGTCCACGCGGTCGGTGACGACGCCCCCGTGCAGCCCCTCGTAGAAGAGCAGGTCGGTCTCCGGCGGCACCGGCTCCCACGCAGTGAAGGTGCCGGGCGGCTGGCCGTGGATCGCCGCCTCGGCGTCGTCGTGCAGGTAGTGCCGGGACATCCCCGTCCCGGTCTCGCCGTACCCGCGGAAGAGCGTCTCCAGCTCCTCGAACAGGTTCGACTCCGGACCGAAGTGGCTGAAGTGGTGGTTGCCGGCCTCGGCCGCGGCCGCCATCGCGGTGCGCATGGCCGCGCGGTCGTGGCGGTGGAAGGCGTCGCCCTCGACGATGGCGGCGTTCACCTTCTCGCGCCGGAAGATGTGCTGGAACGTCCTCGTCACCGAGGTGGTGCCGGCGCCCGAGGATCCGGTCACGGCGATGATGGGGTGGCGCTTCGACATGGCGGCCTCCGGGCCGGTGGCTCACGGCTCCACGAGCAGCGAGCGGGTGGCGAAGAGCGGGGACGAGAACGGGCGGTCGAGCCCGCGCGCGTGCTCGTCGTGGTAGCGGACGAGGCGCTCCACCTCCGGTCGCGAGCCGAGGATGACGGGCGTGCGCTGGTGGAGCTCCGAGGGCGTGAGCTCGAGGAGGCGCTCGCGCCCGGTGGAGGCGAGCCCGCCCGCCTGCTCCACCAGGAAGGCCATCGGCGCCGCCTCGTGGAGGAGGCGGAGCCGCCCGGCGCGTGGCGGCCCCTTCGCCTCCCGCGGGCACATGTACACGCCGCCGCGCACGAGCAGCCGGTGCACCTCCGTCACCAGCGACGCCACCCAGCGGACGTCGAAGTCGCACTCGCGCGGCCCGGCGCCGCCCGCCAGGCACTCCTCGACGTAGCGCTTCACGGGAGGCTCCCAGAAGCGCTCGTTCGCCGGGTTCACCGCCAGCGAGCGGCCCGTGTCGGCGACGCGCAGGTCGGGGTGGGTGAGCACGAAGTCGCCGAGCTCCCGGTCGAGCGTGAAGCCGTGCACGCCGCGGCCGAGGCTCACCACCAGCATCGTGCACGGGCCGTAGAGCGCGTACCCGGCGCACACCTGCTCGCTCCCGGGCTGCAGGAAGTCCTGCCGCGCGGCATCGCCTGCGCCGCCCGGGCGGCGCAGGATGGAGAAGATGGTGCCGGCCGGCGCGTTCACGTCGAGCGTCCCGGCGCCGTCGAGCGGGTGGAAGGCGAGCAGGTACTTGCCGCGCGGATGGGGCTCGGGGATGCGGTAGACGTCGAGCAGCTCCGCCGAGACGATGCCGGCGAGGTGACCTCCCCACCGGCAGGCGCGCAGCACGATCTCGCTGGCGAGCTCGGCCAGCTTCACCTCGTCGGCGCCGCGCAGGGTGGCATCGCCGGTCGCGTCCCGTCGCGCGCCGGCCTCGCCCCTGCCCACCGCGGCCGAGATGGCCTTCACCGCGGTGCAGACGTCGTGCAGCAGGGCCGAGAGATCGCCCGTCGCCTCCGGCGCGCGGCGCTGCTCCTCGATCACGAACTGGGCGAAGGTGGTGCTCCCGATCATGGTGTGCCTCCCGCCGCGAAGACCCGGCTGTGGCGGATGTCCTCGGCCTCGATGGTGGTGAGCGCCTCGCGCCCCGCCGCGCCGCCCCGGGCGAACAGCCGGCTGGCGTGCCGCAGGCGCGCGCGGTCGAGCGCGTTGCGCACGCTGCGCGCGTTCGCGAAGCGCGGCTGGCCGCGGCGCAGCGCCAGGTACTCGGCGAAGGTGGCGCGGGCGCCGTCGCCGAAGCGATAGTGCAGCTGCCGCAGCATGAGCTCGGCGATGGCGAGCAGCTCGTCCGGCGCGTAGTCGGGGAACTCCAGGTGGTGGGCCACCCGCGAGCCCATCCCCGGGTTCGACGCGAAGAAGGCGTCCATGCGGTCGCGGTACCCCGCCAGGATCACCACCAGGTCGTGGCGCTCGCTCTCCATCGTCTGCAGGAGCACGTCGATGGCCTCCGGCCCGTAGTCGCGCTCGTTGCCGGGCCGGTGCAGCGCGTAGGCCTCGTCCACGAAGAGGACGCCCCCCAGCGCCCGCTTCACGGCGGCCTTGGTCCTGGGCGCGGTATGGCCCACGTACTCGCCGACGAGGTCCTCCCGGGTCACGGCCACGAGGTGGCCACGGCGCAGGTAGCCGAGGCGATGCAGGATCTCCGCCATCCGCAGCGCCACCGTGGTCTTGCCGGTGCCCGGGTTCCCGGTGAAGCACATGTGCAGCGAGGGCGCCCCCGCCTCGATCCCGAGCTGCCGGCGCGCCCGGTCCACGGCCAGGAGCGCCGCCAGCTCCCGGACGCGCGCCTTCACCGGCGCGAGCCCGACGAGGTCGCGGTCGAGCGCGTCGAGCACCTCCCCGGCGCCGGAGGCGAGCAGCGCCACGAGATCGACCTCTGCCGGCGCCTGCGCGGCGTCGGCGGCGTTCACGGCGCGCCTCCGCCGTAGCGCCGCCCGGGCGGCCGCTGCGCCGCATAACCGCGCACCGCGTAGCGCTGCGTCCGCCCCGGGCCCGCCTGCCGCTCCAGCGCGAATCCGGGCTCCTCCGGGGGACGCTGCACGATGAAGGAGAGCCGCACCGTCTCCCAGCCGCTCGAGGCGTCGAACGCGTTCACCTTCACGTAGCGGTCCGGGTGCGCGCGCCGGCACGCGTGGATCTCCGCCATGACCGGGTCCGCGCCGGCGAGGTCGAACATGGGGTGGCCCCACATGTCCCAGTAGACGTTGCGCGGGTGGGGGGCGTCGGTGAACTCGACGGAGAGCGCCCAGCCCTGCTTCCGGGCGTACTCGACCTGGCGCCGGATCTGGCCGTCGCCGAGGTCGGGGAGGAACGAGAACGTGCCCTGGGTGATGCGCATGGGTGACCTCAGGCGGCGGAGGGGGTGACTGCGACGTCCACGGTGTCGGTCGAGGCGTACTCGAAGGAGACGCCCTTCCACGTGTCGAGCGCGGCCCGCAGCGGCGGGCAGCCGCGGGCGGCCTCGTCCAGGATGGCGGGCCCCTCGCTCCACAGATCGCGCCCCTCGTTCCGGGCGAGCACCATCGCCTCGAGCGCGACCCGGTTGGCGGTGGCGCCGGCGGCGATGCCCTGCGGGTGGCCGATGGTCCCGCCGCCGAACTGCAGGACCACGTCCTCGCCGAGGTAGCCGAGGAGCTGGTGCATCTGGCCGGCGTGGATGCCGCCGGATGCGACCGGCATGACCTTGCGCAGGTCGGCCCAGTCCTGGTCGAAGAAGAGCCCTCGCCGCGGATCCTCGACCGTGCGCGGCTCGCGCAGCGTATCGTAGAAGCCGGCGACGACGTGCGGGTCGCCCTCCAGCTTGCCCACCACCGTGCCCGCGTGGATGTGGTCCACGCCGGCCATCCGCATCCACTTGGCGATGACGCGGAAGGACACCCCGTGCGTCTTCTGCCGCGTGTACGTCCCGTGCCCGGCCCGGTGCAGGTGGAGCAGCACGTCGTTCCTGCGCGCCCAGCGCGACATGCTCTGGATGGCGGTGTAGCCGATGACGAGGTCGATCATGACGATGGCGGAGCCGAGCTCCCGGGCGAAGTCGGCCCGCTCGTACATCTCCTCCATCGTGCCGGCGGTGACGTTGAGGTAGTGGCCCTTCACCTCGCCGCTCGCCGCCTCGGCGCGGTGCACCGCCTCCATCGCGAACAGGTAGCGGTCGCGCCAGTGCATGAACGGCTGCGAGCCGATGTTCTCGTCGTCCTTCACGAAGTCGAGGCCGCCGCGGAGCGCCTCGTACACGACGCGCCCGTAGTTCTTGCCCGACAGGCCGAGCTTGGGCTTCACGGTGGCGCCGAGGAGCGGGCGCCCGAACTTGTCGAGCCGCTCGCGCTCCACCACGATGCCGGTGGGCGGGCCCTGGAACGTCTTGAGGTAGGCGATCGGGATGCGCATGTCCTCGAGCCGCAGCGCGCGCACGGCCTTGAACCCGAAGACGTTCCCGATGATCGACGCCGTCAGGTTCGCGATCGAGCCGGGCTCGAAGAGGGTGAGGTCGTAGGCGATGCGTGCGAACCACTGCTGCGGGGTGGCGGTGCCCGGCCCGGTGCCCGGCACCGGGTCCACCTGGTAGGCCTTGGCGCGGTAGCGATCGCAGTCGGTGAGCCGGTCGGTCCACACCACCGTCCAGGTGGCGGTGGACGACTCCCCGGCCACCGCCGCCGCCGCCTCCTCCGGATCGACCCCGTCCTGCGGCGTGATGCGGAAGGCGGCGAGCACGTCCGTGTCCTTCGGGACGTAGTCGGGGTCCCAGTAGCCCATCTCCTTGTAGGGGATGACCCCCGAGCGGTAGCGATCGGCGGCCGGGGTGTGGAAGGGCGTCGGCATGAGTGCGGGCTCCTCTCCCGGTCGCAGCGCCGGGATGCCCAGAGCCTACGGAACACTGGTCATCAGGTCGAATCAACACGTCTGGATGTCATCATCAGTAAGTCTTATGATACGGGCGTGCAGGAACCGACGCTCCGCCAGCTCCGCATCTTCGCCGCCGTGGCGCGCCACCTCTCCTACACGCGCGCCGCCGGAGAGCTCGGGCTCACGCAGCCTGCGGTGTCGATGGGCGTGCGCGCGCTCGAGGCGCGCGCCGGCCTGCCGCTCCTCGAGCGCGCCGGGCGCGGCGTCGCGCTCACCGCCGCCGGGGACGAGCTGCTCCCGCACGCCCAGGCGACGCTGCGCACGCTGCAGGAGGCGGAGGACGCGCTGCGGGCGCTGCGCGGGCTGGAGGCGGGGCGCGTCGCCATCGCGGTCGTCTCCACCGCCAAGTACTTCGCCCCGCGCCTGCTCGCGCTCTTCTCCCGCCGCCATCCGGGGATCGAGCTCCGGCTCGCCGTCCACAACCGGGAGGCGGT
This sequence comes from Anaeromyxobacteraceae bacterium, assembly GCA_035719345.1. Lineage (GTDB taxonomy): Bacteria > Myxococcota > Myxococcia > Myxococcales > Anaeromyxobacteraceae > Anaeromyxobacter_A. Next base: position 3,215 of record DASTGH010000034.1, on the reverse strand, counting down.
GCTCCGTCTGCTGCTCGAGAACGAGGTGGACCTCGCGCTCATGGGCACGCCGCCGCGCCAGCTGGAGACGACGGCGTTCCCCTTCGCCCGCCACCCGCTGGTCGTCATCGCGGCGCCCGATCACCCGCTCGCCGGACAGCGCCGCATCGCGGTCGAGGCCCTCGCCCGCGAGCCGTTCCTGGTGCGGGAGCCGGGCTCCGGCACGCGGGCGGCCATGGAGCGCTTCTTCGCCGAGCACGGCGCCGCGCCCGCGGCCACCACCGAGATCAGCTCCAACGAGACGATCAAGCAGGCGGTCATGGCCGGCATGGGGCTCGGCTTCATCTCCCAGCACGCCATCGGCCTGGAGCTGGCGACCGGTCACCTCGTGCTGCTGCACGTCGCCGGCCTGCCGGTGATGCGCGCCTGGAACGTGGTGCACCGGGCCGAGAAGCGGCTCGCCCCCGCGGCGCAGGCGTTCAAGCGGTTCGTGCTGCGCGAGGGCCGCGCCTTCCTCGCGGGCATGGCGCCGGCCGGTTCGAAGTGAGCCCCGGCGTGTCGCGGGGCGGCTACGCCCGCGCCGCCAGCCCGAGCCGGTTGCGCATGGCGAGCAGCGCCTGGCGCAGGCCGTGCGCCTCCTCCGACACGTCCTCGAAGCGCTGCTCGCGCGCGTCGCGCGAGACGCGCTCGGCGGCGGCGGCCAGCGCCTCCACCCGCCCGCCCAGCTCGCCGAGCGCGGTGCGGACCGCGACCGGATCGCGCGGCTCGGGCACGCCCGCCACCTCCTGGGCGGCGGCGGTCAGCGCCCGCGCCTGCTCCCCCAGCCCGCGGTACTCGCCGAGGAGCGCGTCGAGGCTGGCGCGCCGCTGACGCAGCTCCTCGGCGCGCGCCGCCAGGCCGTCGAGCACCGCCCGCTGCCTTTCCTGGAGCGCCGCCACCGCCTGCACCACCGCTGCCAGGCGCCCGCCGAGCCGCTCCTCCAGCCCGCCGATCTCCTGGATGCGCTCCACCGTCTTCTCCAGATTCCGGCGCGAGGTGAGCGGCAGCCGGCTCGCCTCGGCGGCGGTGGCGTCGAGCCGCCGCAGCTCCTCCTCCAGCGCCGCGGCCGCCTCCACCAGCGGTCCGGGGGCCTCCCTGCGCGCGCCGGCGCTCACGGCGCCGCCCCGGCCGCCTGGAGGAGCCAGCGGTGCATGACGACGAGCAGGCGGTCCGGGTCGACCGGCTTGGCCACGTAGTCGCTGGCGCCCGCGGCGATGGCGCTCTCGCGGTCGCCCTTCATCGCCTTGGCCGTGAGCGAGAGGATGGGCAGCCGCTCGAAGCGCGGCATCCTGCGGATGGCCTGGATGGCGGTGAGGCCGTCCATCTCCGGCATCATCGTGTCCATGAGGACGAGGTCGACGTCGGGGTGCTGCTCGAGCATCGCCAGCGCCTGCTTGCCGTTCTCCGCGTGCACCACGTTCATCCGCGCCGACTCGAGCACGCTGTTGATGGCGAACAGGTTGCGCATGTCGTCATCGACGAGGAGGACCGTCCGCCCGGCCAGGTCCGCCTCGGGCGGCCGCACCACCGCCTCGAGCACCTCCTCCTCCACCCGGACCGGCGGATCGGTGGGGCGGGGCGCCTCGGCGCCGGCGTAGCGCTGCGGGACGTAGAGGGTGAAGGTGCTGCCGGCGCCCGGCGCGCTCTCCACCTCGATCGATCCGCCCAGCAGGCGCGCGATCTCGCGGCTGATGGTGAGGCCGAGCCCGGTGCCGCCGTACTTGCGGCTGGTGGTGCCGTCCGCCTGCTGGAACGCCTCGAAGATGAGCTTCTGCTTGTCCTTGTGGATGCCGATGCCGGTGTCGCGCACCGAGAAGGCCAGCCCCGGGGCGGCGCCGCGCCGCACCACCGGGCTCACCTCCACCATCACCGAGCCGTGCTCGGTGAACTTGAAGGCGTTGGAGATGAGGTTCTTCAGGATCTGCTGCAGCCGCGTGACGTCGGTGTAGAGGGTCTCGGGCAGGCCGGACGCCATCTCGACCTCGAAGGCGAGCCCCTTCTGCTCGGCCACGTGCCGGAACGTCTGCTCGAGATGGCCGCGGATCCCCTCGAGCGGCGCCTCGCGCGGCTCGATCGGCATCTTGCCCGCCTCCACCTTGGAGAGGTCGAGGATCTCGTTGATGAGCGAGAGCAGCTCGTTCCCCGAGGTGTAGACCGTCGACGCGAACTTGACCTGCTCCGCCGTCAGGTTCCCGCCCCGGTTCTCGGCCAGCATCTTGGAGAGGATGAGCAGGCTGTTGAGCGGCGTGCGCAGCTCGTGCGACATGTTGGCCAGGAACTCGGACTTGTACTTGGAGATGAGCTGGAGCTGCTCCGCCTTCTCCTCGAGGCTCCGGCTGGCCAGCTCCACCTCCGAGTTCTTCTGCTCGAGCAGCTTCGCCTTGTCGTTCAGCTCCGCCGCCTGCGCCTCCAGCTCGGCGTTCGACCGCTTCAGCTCCTGCAGCAGCTCCTCCGTCCGCATCGACGAGGAGATCATGTTGAGGATGACGCCCACGTTCTCCATGAGCTGGTCGAGGAAGGCCAGGTGGTTCGGGCTGAAGGTGGCGAAGGAGGCGAGCTCGATGACCGCCTTGGTCTCGCCCTCGAACAGCACCGGCAGCACCGCCACGCAGCGCGGCGGCGCCTCGCCCATGCCGCTGGCGATGTAGATGAAGTTCTCCGGGACGTCGCGCAGCACGATGCGCTTCTTCTCGAAGGCGCACTGCCCGATGAGGCTCTCCTTCAGCCGGTAGGAGCTGGAGAGCGTCTTGCGCCCGCCGAAGCCGTAGCTGGCGATGAGGTTCAGCACCGGCTCGGGCCCGCGCTCGCCGTCGCGCGTCTCGGTCAGGTAGAAGGCGCCCTGGTGCGCGCTCACCAGCGGCGCCAGCTCGGAGATGATCGCCTGCGCCACGGAGACGATGTTCCGCTGGCCCTGCATCATCGAGGAGAAGTTGGCGAGGTTCGTCTTGAGCCAGTCCTGCTCGGTGTTCTTCTGCGTCGTCTCCTTGAGCGTCGAGATCATCTGGTTGATGTTGTCCTTGAGCGCCGCCACCTCGCCCTGCGCCTCGACGGTGATGGACCGCGTCAGGTCGCCCTTCGTCACCGCGGTCGAGACGTCGGCGATCGCGCGGACCTGGGAGGTCAGGTTGCCGGCGAGCTGATTGACGTTGTCGGTGAGGTCCTTCCAGGTGCCGAGGACGCCGCGCACGTTGGCCTGG
>DASTGH010000033.1:0-29636 GCA_035719345.1 Anaeromyxobacteraceae bacterium | reverse complement strand
GTTCACCCGATACGTGGAAGGGCCAGCCGGAGGGGTACGGGCGCGCCTGGCTGCAATGACGGTGCCGTGAACGTGGGACGGCGCGGCGAAGCGCTGGAACGACGCGGGGATGCCATGCGACCAGCGGCCGCGCGGCGGGGGGCGCACCGCCACCACCGTCGGACCGGTCCGCCATCATCCCCCGGAGGAGCGGCCGCCGAGGTGCAGGCGTTTCGTTCGGCTCGCTCGGCGCGGCGCCTACGACGCAAGCGTTGCGCAGGTCGCTCGGCCGGCCGGGTGGATCGGCCCGGAAACTCGCCGGTGTGGGTGCAGAGGCACGAGCCTTGCTCGGGGACCCCACGATCCGTGGACGCCGTGGGCTGACGCGTTGGGAAAGGAGCCCGCCTTGCTCGTCGCCGTGGGCCTGAACCAGAAGAGCGCCACCGTCGCCGACCGCGAGCGCCTGGCCGTGCGCGCCGAGGAGATGGCGGAGGTCGTCCGCGGCTACGCCGCGCTCGCCGGGATCGACGAGATCGTCTTCGTCTCCACCTGCTACCGCGTCGAGATCTACGCCGCGAGCCACTGTCCAGCGGCGGCGTCCCTGGCGCTGCGCCAGGCGCTCGTCGACCGGGGCGGGCCGTCGCTGCCGCTCTTCGAGCTGCAGGGCGAGGACGCGCTCCGGCACCTCCTGCGCGTCGCCGCCAGCCTCGAGTCGGCGGTGGTGGGCGAGCCGCAGATCCTCGGGCAGGTGAAGGACGCGCACCAGCGCGCGGTCGACGCCGCCGTGTCGGGGCGAGAGCTGGCGGCGGTCATGCACCGCGTCTTCCAGGTGGCGAAGCGCGTCCGCTCCGAGACCGCCATCGGCCGCTCCGGCGTGTCGTGGGGCAGCGCCGCGGCCGCGCTCGCCGAGAAGGTGCTGGGGTCGATCCAGGGCCGCAAGGTGCTCGTGCTCGGCGCCGGCGAGATGGCGCGCGTCTCGGCGCAGCACCTCCGCGACCAGGGCGCGGAGATCACCGTCCTGAACCGCACGCTCTCGAACGCCGAGGCGCTGGCGGCCGAGGTCGGGGGCGTCGCCCGGCCGCTCGAGGCGCTCGACGAGGAGCTGGCGGGGGTGGACATCGTGGTCTCGGCGGCGCCCGCGGCGCCGGCCGCGCTCGAGCCGGCGGCGCTGGCGGCGCGCATGAAGGAGCGGCGCCGCCGCGACCTCGTGCTCGTCGACCTGGCGGTGCCCCGGGCCATCCCCGCGGCGAGCGGCGACCTCGCCGGCGTCTGGCTGTGCGACGTCGACGACCTGGCCCGGCTGACGGCACGCGCCCAGGCCGAGCGCTCGCAGGCGGTGACGGACGCCGAGCGCATCATCGAGGAGGAGCTGGCGCGCTGGCGCAAGGAGCAGGGCGAGCGCCGCGCCGCGCCGGTCATCCAGGCGATGCGGGCGCGGGCCAGCGAGATCGCGCGCGAGGAGGTCGACCGCACCGTGAAGCGCATCGGGGCGGAGGACCCGGAGATCCAGCGCCGGCTCGACGCCATGGCCAACGCGCTCGTCTCCAAGCTGCTGCACGCCCCGAGCACGCGCCTGCGCCAGGCGGGGGGCGACGCCGAGTCGGGCGACCGCCTCATCGCCGCGGCGGTCGAGATCTTCGGCCTGCCGCTCGACGCCGCTCCGCCCCTGCGGCCCTACGGCGCCTGAGGCCCGGCCGCCGGGTCGCAACGGTTGCGCTTCCCCGCGCCAGGCGCGGGAAATGACGCAACGTTCTCGCCCGGGCGGGGGAGGACTGGGGGATCTTCCGCAGCGCGCCGGGCGGGCAAGTGCGCGCGATCACCCAGGCGATGGGCGATCTGCCCCGCCTCCGCGTGAAGTCCCCCAGATCCTGGTCCGATCCTTGCGATGAGTGGGTGGGATCACCCACCCGATGCGGCACCTGCGCGAACTCTTTCACCGGCTGGATCGCTCGCTCCGGGCGCGCATCCTCCTGCCCACCGCGCTCCTCTTCGCGGTCACGCTGGGCGCGATGGTCATGTCGGCGGTCGGGTTCTACGCGTCCGACATGGAGAGCGGGCAGCACGAGAAGGCGGAGCTGTTCGCCGGCATGGTCGCGAACGGCGTCACCAGCACCATGCTGCAGGGCAAGCCCGACCAGGTGGGCGAGGTGCTGGCGGTGGTCATGAGCCACCGCACCGACATCCTCTCGGTGAGCCTGCTGAACGGCCGCGGCGAGGTGTCGGCGAGCTCGCACGGCCCGCTCGTCGGGACGCGGCCCTGGGGCGCCGCCATCGGCCGCTTCGAGGCGCCGACGGTGCTGACCTCGCCGAACGGCCACCCGGCGGAGTACGCGGTCATCCAGCCGCTGCCCAACGGCCCGGCCTGCGTCGTGTGCCACGGCACCGCCGCCCGGTTCAACGGCTGGCTCGACCTGCGCTTCACGCGCAAGACCGTCATCGCGCAGCAGGCGAACCTGGCGCGGACGCTCGGCCTGGCGGCGGGCGTCGCCTTCCTCTGCCTCATGGCCATCGCCTGGTGGCTCATCGGGCGCGAGGCGGTGGCGCCCCTCACCCGCCTCGTGAACTCGATGAAGCGCGCCGAGTCGGGCGACCTCGGCGTCCGCGCCGACGAGGCGCGCCCCGACGAGCTGGGGGTGGCGGCGCGCGGGTTCGACGCCATGCTCACGGCGCTGCGCCGCAGCCAGACGGAGCTGGAGGCGTTCTACCGCGAGCGGATGGTGCGGGCCGACCGCTTCGCGGCGGTGGGCGAGCTGGCGACGGGCCTGGCGCACGAGATCAAGAACCCGCTGGCCGGGCTCTCCGGCGCGCTGGAGCTCCTGGCCGAGGACCTGGCGGCCCAGCCCAAGCAGGCGGAGGTGGTCCAGGAGATGCGCCACCAGGTGGCGCGCCTCGGCAACACCATGGAGAGCCTGCTCAGCTTCGCCCGGCCGCCCAAGGCCCGGCTGCGCACCACCGACGTGAACGCGACGCTCGACAAGGTGCTCTTCCTGGTGCGGCAGCAGCGGCGGGCCGCCTCGGTGGCGATCGAGCCAGACCTCGGGACGAACCTGCCGCCGGTGCTCGCCGACCCGAACCAGCTGGAGCAGGTGTTCCTCAACATCTGCCTCAACGCCTGCCAGGCCATGGACGGGAAGGGGAAGCTCGTCCTCCGCACCTTCGAGGTGGATGGCAGGGTGACCGTCGAGATCGAGGACGACGGCCCCGGCATCCCGACCGACGTGCGGGCGCACGTGTTCAAGCCGTTCTTCACGACCAAGCGCGAGGGCAACGGCCTCGGGCTCGCCATCTCGGCCCGCATCGTGGCCGAGCACGGCGGCCACATCGGCTACCGCTGCCCACCGTCCGGAGGGACGGTCTTCGCGGTCACCCTGCAGCGCGCCCACCCCGCCACGGGGGAGCGCACGACGGAGCACGCGGCATGACGACCAGTCCGGCTCGCATCCTGGTGGTGGACGACGAGAAGCTCATCCGCTGGTCGGTCGGCGAGCGGCTGCAGCGCGACGGGTACGAGGTGCTGGCGGCCGAGTCGGGCGAGCAGGCGCTCGACATGGTCGGCCAGAACGCGCCCGACGTCATGCTCCTCGACGTCCGGCTGCCCGGCATCGACGGGCTCACCACGCTGCAGCGGGCGCTCGCCATGCAGCCGGACGTGACCGTCCTCATGATGTCGGCGCACTCGACGGTGGACATCGCGGTCGAGGCCATGAAGCACGGGGCGCTCGACTTCCTGGTGAAGCCGTTCCCGTTCCAGTCGCTGGACGCGGCGGTGCAGCGGGCGCTGCAGACGGCACGCACCCGGCGCCAGATCGCTGCGCTCACCAGCGAGCGCAAGAACGGCACGGCGGCGCTGGGCGCGCTCGTCGGGCGCTCCTCCGCCATGGAGGGCATCCGCAGCATGGCGACGCGGCTGGCGGCCAGCGACGCCACCACCGTCCTCATCGAGGGCGAGAGCGGCGCGGGCAAGGAGGTGGTGGCGCGCGCCATCCACTTCGAGAGCGCCCGGGCCGAGAAGCCGTTCATGCAGGTGAACTGCGCGGCGCTCCCCGAGCACCTCCTGGAGAGCGAGCTCTTCGGACACGAGCGCGGCGCGTTCACCGACGCGCACGCGCAGAAGCGCGGCCTGTTCGAGTCGTCGGAGGGCGGCTCGGTCATGCTGGACGAGATCGGCGACCTGCCGCCCGGCGGCCAGGCGAAGCTCCTGCGCCTCCTCGAGAACAAGACCTTCCGGCGGGTGGGCGGCGTCCAGGAGCTGCGCACCGACGTGCGGGTGCTGGCCGCCACCAACGTCGACCTGGAGGAGCGGGTGGCCGAGGGGCGCTTCCGCGCCGATCTCTTCTTCCGGCTCAACGTGGTGCGGATCGTGATGCCGGCGCTGCGCGAGCACGTCGAGGACATCCCGCTGCTGGCGGCGCACTTCATCGCCAAGTTCAACCAGGAGATGAAGCGGGACGTGAAGGGCCTGGCGCCGGGGGCCATCGACGCGCTCGCCGCCTACCACTGGCCCGGCAACGTGCGCGAGCTGCGCAACGTCATCGAGCGCGCGTTCATCCTGCACGCCAGCGCCGACGAGATCCGCCCCGAGCACCTCCCGCCCGAGCTGCGCAAGGCGGTGCCGGCGAGGAAGCAGGAGAAGCTCGTGCCGCAGGTGCCGGAGCAGGGCCTGGTCCTCGAGGACGTGGAGAAGAAGCTCATCGTCGAGGCGATGGAGCGCGCCAACGGCAACCAGTCGAAGGCGGCGCGCCTGCTGGGCATCAGCCGCGACACGCTCCGCTACCGGCTGAAGAAGCACAACATGGCGTAGCCGGCGGAGGGCGCTCCTCGCGGCGCCGACCGCCGGCCGTCGATCACCACGACTCGGTGCCGCCGCTCCAGGTCGAGTGGTGGCCGCTGCAGCCCGGCCCGGCGCTGACGCTCGGGCCGCCGCTGCTCAGGCTGTAGCTCGTGCGCGCCATCTTGGTGAAGGCGCTGAAGGCCGGGTTGCCGATCCGGTAGCGGGTGGGCGCGTTGCTGGTGACGATGAGCCGGCTCACCTTGCCGCCGTGCGGCACGCGGATGTGGCAGGTGGTGCAGCTCGACATCGAGCCGTTGCCGTGCTGGTTCCCGACGAGCGTGTGCATGTTGTTCGAGCTCGAGCTGTTCTGCTGCGGGTGGCAGTTCCGGCAGAACAGGCCGTTCCCGCTGCTGGCGTTCAGGTTCGTCTCCGACGTGCCGAGCCGGAAGAGGGTACCGCTGTTCGCGCCGGCGACGGTGTAGGGCCAGGCGCGGTTCGTCCCGGACAGCATGAAGGTGACCGCCGAGCCGTGCGGGCCCTGCGCCGCCGTCGCTCCGGCGTCGGTGTTGTGGCAATCGGAGCAGAGCATCGTCTGCGTGCCGACGTTCGTGGCCCAGGGCGCGAGGAGCTGGCTCGCGGCGAGGCCCTTCGTCCCGCCGCCGGGGACGGCCGAGTTCGGGTAGCTGGCGAGCCCCGTCACCACCGGGTGGCCGGAGCGGTTGTTCGGGCTGAACTCCGCGGCCGTGTCGGTCTCCTGCTGGCCGGAGAGGCCGGTCGCCGTCGGCCAGGTCGTGTTCCCGAAGGCGAACGAGGAGTGGCACTTGAAGCAGACCTCGTACTCGTAGGTCGCCGCGACCGGATTCGTCGAGAAGCTGGCGGCGGTCGTCTGCGAAACGCATGCGTTCGGCAGCGTCGCGCCGGAGGCGCAGGCCGTGGACGGCAGGGCGGGGTAGGTCGAGAAGCGCACGCCGGTCGCGCCCGTCATGGAAGGCGGGAGCTGGTTGCGCGCCGAGGTGGCGGAGGTGGCGCGCGCGACGAGGCCGGCCCTGGCGGCGTGGGTGCTGTGGCAATCGAGGCAGTTGGCGTGTCGCTTCGAGCCCGAGTAGGCGCCGTTGTTCCAGGTGGCGGACGCCTCGCTGGCGGTGGCGTGCACGGTGTCGCTCTGCACGCCCTTGTGCGCCCCGCCGGTGGTGGCGGCGGAGCTCGCGATCGCCGACGCGAGGTCCTTGCCCGAGGTGTTGAGGCCGGTCGCGCCGTTGCCGTGGCAGTTGTAGCAGACGAGGTTCGCCGCGGTGGCGCCGGGGTTGACGCGGCCGGCGAGCAGCGACCCGAAGTCCGAGGAGTGGGGGCCCACGGCGCCGGAGGAGTTGGCCGTGGACGTCGGCGCGCGCCCTTCCGCCTGCGATGCGTGGCACTTGGTGCAGTCGCGGCCGAACGCGCTGCCGTCGTGCAGCGTGTACTGCCAGGTGTAGGTGGTGGTGCCGACCGACTTCGAGGTGAACTGGTGCGCCGTGCCGGCGAAGCTCGTCGCCACGACCTGACGGCCCGCCGAGATGGCCAGCCGGTGGCACGAGGTGCAGAGCCCGCCGCTCGCGGCGGTCGAGTCGAAGTCCTTCGAGCCGCGGGTGGTGACGGATGCGGTCCCGCCGCGGCTGCTGGCGTCGAGGTAGACGTTGTACTGGTGCGTCGTCTGGCCGGAGACCGTGTGCGGGTGATCGCCGTGGCACATGCTGACGCAGTTCGCGGTCGCGTAGTTGGGCGAGCCCTTCAGCGTCGAGGCCGTGCTCCAGGCGGTCGCTCCCGGCGTCGGCGCGTCGCCGCCGCCGAGGGTGTGCTTCGAGACCTTGCTCGAGCCGGCCAGCATCGGGTTCACGATGGCCGAGTGGCAGGTGCCGCAGGAGGTGCCGCCCGCCGTCGGCTCGGAGTTGGCGTCCGTGGCGCCGTTGATGTGGAGCGAGAGGTTCACGGCGGTGTTCGTGTAGCCCGGGTGGCAGCCGCCGCAGTTCGTGGACGAGGTGACGCCCGAGTGCGCGCTGGACGTCGGCGGGTAGGCGTGGCAGTCCCCGCAGGCCGCGTTGGCGCCGTTCCAGGCCCAGGTCGTGCGGGCGCCCTTGTGCGAGTCGCCCGCCGGCCACTTGGAGCCGTGGCAGTACACCGTGCAGGTCGCGGGCGTGGTCCCGGAGCTCTTCACGACGGCGCCCGGGTAGCCGCCGATGGTGGGGAGCGCCACCTCGAGCACGCCGTTCCTGTGCAGCGTGTTGCCGGCGTTGTTCGGGTGGCAGTCGGTGCAGAGGAGCGGCCGGAAGAGCTGCGCGCCCGCGGTCGGGTTCGAGTGCGCGAGGTGGTTGCCCACCCTCACGCTCGTGCTCGAGCCGGCGGTGTCGACCGGCGGGGCCGACGCGAGGTTTGCGTCCACCGTGCCGATACCCGAGTTGGTCGCGCGGTTCTGCGTGCCGTGGCACGAGGTGCAGGTCGTGCTCTGGTTCACGGCGAAGTTGAGGTGGAGCGTCTTGTTCACGGCCGTGGAGGTGTAGCCGGAGTGGCAGTTGCCGCAGGTGGAGTTCTGCATGTGCGGCGCCGGCGGCGGGATGCCGTGGCAGGTGCCGCAGGCGGCCTGCGTTCCGTTCACCGTCGTCCAGCTCGGCGTCTTGTTCGTGCCACCCAGGGTCGAGCTGCCGTGGCAGTAGACGTTGGCGCAGGCGAGGGCGGTGTCGTTCCACGTCGCCGTCGCCGTGCTGCCCGCGGCGGTCGCGCGCGACGAGAAGAGGACCGCGCCGTTCGGGTTCGAGGCCGTGCCGTTGGCGTGGGTGCTCGCCGTCGGGACGGTGTGGCAGTCGCTGCAGAGGATCGAGGTGCTCGCCCAGGTCGTCCCCGTGAGGTGGGACAGGTGGGCGCCGACGCCGCGGGCGGTGGTCGCCGAGCCGCCCTTGGTGTCGGCGGGCGGGGCGGAGGCCACCGGGTTGGCGCCCGTCGCGCCCGTGCCGCCGGTGCGGGTCGAGGTGCCGTGGCAGGTGACGCAGCTCTGGGCCGTGGTGTCGATGACGCCGTTGAGGTGCAGCGCCGCGTTCACGGCCGACTGCGAGTAGCCGGTGTGGCAGCTCGCGCAGGCGGTGTTCTGCACGTGCGGCGCGGGCGGCGGGACGCCGTGGCAGGTGCCGCAGGCCGCCTGCGTGCCGTCCACTTGCGTCCACTTCGGCTGGGTGACCGTGCCGCCGAGGAGCGATGGCGAGTTGCCGTGGCACCAGGTGTTGGCGCAGGTGAAGTTCGTGGTGTTGAACGACGGCGAGAGTCCGCCGGTGCGCGTGAGCGTGCCGAAGGCGAGGTCGGCGCTGCCGTTCGAGTGCGCCGAGGACGTGGGGACCACGTGGCACTCGGCGCAGGGCACAGGCGTCGAGCTGAAGCGCGTGCCGGTGAGGTGGGTGACGTGGGCGCCGACGCCGCGCGCCGTGGTGGCGGAGTTCTGCAGCGTGTCGACCGGCGGCGCTGCCGCGACGGGATTCGCCCCGCTGTCCCCCGTTCCGCCGGCCCGGCCCGCCGTGCCGTGGCAGGAGGTGCAGCTCGCGACCGCGTCGACCACGCCGTTCACGTGCAGGCCGGCGTTGACGCTCGTCCCGGTGTAGCCGGAGTGGCAATTGCCGCACGGCGACGAGGCGGTGAGGCCGTTGTGGGACGGTGACGCGGGTGGGATGCCGTGGCAGGTGCCGCACGCCGCCTGGCTGCCATCGAGCTGCGTCCACCTCGGGGCCTTGTTGGTCCCTCCGACGAGCGTCGCGCCGTGGCAGTAGGTCGAGGCGCAGGTGCTGGTGACGAAGTCGTACGTCGGGCTGAGCCCGCCGGTCCTGGCCAGGGCGCTCCACGCGAACTCGGTCGCGCCGCTGGGGTGCGTCCCGGTCGGCGCCGCGTGGCAGTCGGTGCAGGAGACCGGCACGCCGGTGATCCGGGTGCTGGTGAGGTGGCTCTGGTGTGCGCCGACGCCGGCGGAGGCCGTGAGCGTGTTGCCCTTCGTGTCGAGCGGCGGCGCCGCGGCGATGCTCGAGGGGGTGCGGCTCGCGTCGCCGTGGCAGCTCGTGCAGCTCTGGGCGGGCGCGACGTAGCCGGTCGCGCGGAGGGCGACGGAGGCCGAGGGCGCGTTGCCGGCGTTGCTGGCGACGGTGAGGGTCGTGTCGTCCAGCCATTCCCACAGCGGCGCGTAGGTGACCGTGACGTTCTGGACCGCGCCGGCCGCGACCGTGAACGGCACGGCGGGGCTCCACGTGAACACCGGCGAGGTGCCGGTGGCGAGCGCGATCGAGGAGACCGTGAGCGGCCCGGTGCCGATGTTGCTCACCGCGAGCGTCCGCTGCGCCGAGCCGTTCACCGCGACGCCGCCGAAGTCGACCGGGTTCGGCGCCAGCGCGATCGCCGGCTGGGCCGCGGTGCTCGCGGCCCCGGCGACCGCCAGGCTCGCCACGGGCGTGGCGAGGTCGCTGGAGGTGATGGCGATGCAACCCGTGCTCGTCGCGGCCACGGTCGGCGCGTAGCGGACGGTGAGCGTCTGCGAGCTGCCTGCCGGGATGGTGAACGGGGGCGCGGGGGAGGTGGTGAAGGCGGCGCTCGTCCCGGCGCACGGCGCGACGGCGCTCACGGTCAGGGTGGCGTTGCCGATGCTCTGCAGGCTGGTCGTCAGCGACTTGCTCGTGTTGACGAGCAGCGAGCCGAAGTCGAGCGAGGCCGGCGCGAGCGCCAGCCTCGGCACGGAGCCGACGAAGAAGGGGTTCGTGGCGGCGACCTGGGCGCCGTGGTTGGGCTCCCAGTCGTCGATCCACTCGCCCGGCCGGCCGAACGTGGCGGCGCCCGAGTCGTATCGGTTGCCGAACCAGCGGACCTGCCAGGTGTACGTCCCGGGGGCCGCCGGGGCCGGGCCGGAGAGCGTCACCGGCAGCGCCGGGCCGCCACCCAGGGTGTTCGGACCCGTGGTCCGGCCCAGCTCGACGCCGTTCTGGTCGAGGAGGAGCGTGCGGACCCAGCCGGACTGGTCCCCGCCGTTCAGCGTGACGGTGACGGTCTCGCCGGCGGCGTACGAGGTCTTGCTGGTCGTGCCCTTGAAGTTGATCTCGGACCGGCCCTCGGTCCCGTGCACCCCGTGCGCATGGCAGCCGCTGCACGTCTCGCCGGTGACGCTGGTCGGGTGGCAGGCGACGCAGCTCTGGTCGAACATGCCCGGCGACGCGAGGGGCCGCGATGGCAGCGAGGCGAGCAGCGCCGCGACGACGAGCGCGGCGGACATCGATGCGGTGGTGAGCAGCCTCGAGACACGTCGAGCCACGCGATCCCCCATGCGGCGCGAAGGCACCGCTCACCCGGCGCCCCGGGGCGCGGCGTTCGAGCCGCCGCGACCGGGTCGTCCGAGCCTCCCGCTCGCGATGTCCAGCAACTGGAATGCCGCGGCCGAACGCCAGTGGCCGCGCACCGTTGCGGTCCGTGCGGCGAACGGTCGCGCCCCGGAGAGTGGGGGAGGGTGCGCAATCCTGACGCGTCGTGGGGCAATCGCCCCAGCGCGTCGGCGCGCACCGGGACGGGGGACGCCATGCGCGCGCACGGCCCAAACGCGCGAGCGGGACCCGGACGGCGTCCGGGCCCCGCTCCGCATCACGGCCTGGCGACTACCAGGTCTCGCTGCCGGTCTGCGACGAGTGCTGGCTGCACGACGACCGCATGCCCGCGGGCCAGCCGGTCCCGTATCCGTCCTTGCCGGATGCGTTCTTCGTCACCTGCGAGAACGCCGGGGTGCCGATCTTGTAGCGGGCCGGGGCGTTGGTCGTGACGAAGAGGCGGGACAGCTTGCCGCCGTGCGGCACGCGGATGTGACAGGCGGTGCAGGCCGCGACGTTGTTGCTGCTCCCGTGCTGGCCGCCCGTGACGTTCGAGTTCCGGTGGACGGAGTTCGAGGCCGTGCTGTTCTGCTGCGGGTGGCAGTTCCGGCAGAAGAGGCCGTTGTTGGTGTTGATCCCCGTCTCCGAGGTGGAGACCCGGAACAGCGTGCCGCTGGTCGCGCCCGCCACCGTGTACGGCCACGCCTTGTTGGCGCCGGACAGCATGTAGGTGATGGCCGAGCCGTGCGGCCCCTGCGCCGCGGGCGACGCCGCGTCGGTGTTGTGGCAGTCGGAGCAGAGCATGGTCTGCGTGCCGACGTTCACGTTCCAGGGCGCGAGGAGCTGGGCGGCGACGAGCGCCTTGGGCGCCGTGTTGCCGGTGTAGCTGGAGAGGCCCGTCACCACCGGGTGGCCCGAGCGGTTCGTGGGGCTGAACTCCGCTGCCGTGTCGGTCGTCTGCAGGCCCGATGCGCCGGTCGCGGTCGGGAAGGTCGTGTTCCCGAAGGCGAACGACGAGTGGCACTTGAAGCAGACCTGGTACTCGTAGGTGGCCACCGCCGGGTTCGTGCCGAAGCTCGACGCCGTTGTCTGCGTGAAGCAGGCGTTCGGCAGCGTCGCTCCGGAGGCGCAGGCGGTCGTGGGCATCGTCGGGTACGTCCCGTAGGCGACGCCGGTGGCACCGGCCATCGACGGCGGGAGCTGATTCCGCGTCGAGGTCGCGGTCGCCGTGCGGGAGACGAGGCCGGTCTTGGCCAGGTGCGTGCTGTGGCAGTCGAGGCAGTTGGCGTGGCGGCGCGTCCCGGAGAGCGAGCCGTTGTTCCAGGTCGCGGACGCCTCGCGCGCGGTGTCGTGCACCGTCTCGCTGCTCATGCTCTTGTGCGAGCCGCCCGAGGTGGTGGCGCCGCGCGACACGGCGGTCGCGAGGTCCTTGCCCGAGGTGTTGAGGCCGGTCGTGCCGTTGCCGTGGCAGTTGTAGCAGACGAGGTTGGCGGGGGTCGTCCCGGCATTCCGGCTGCCGGCGAGCAGCGCGCCGAAGTCGGACGAGTGCGGGCCGACGTTGCCGGACGAGTTCGCGTTCGAGGTCGGGGTGCGGCCCTCCGCCTGCGACGCGTGGCACTTCGTGCAGTCGCGGCCGAACGCGCCGCCGTCGTGCAGCGTGTACTGCCAGGTGTAGGTGGCCGTGCCGACGGTCTTCGACGTGTACTGGTGCGCCGTGCCGGAGTAGGAGGTCCCGACCGCCTGGCGCCCGGCCGCGACGGCGATCCGGTGGCAGGAGGTGCACAGGCCGCCGCTCGACTGGGTCGAGTCGAAGTCCTTCGAGGACCGCGTCGTGGTCGAGGCGGCGGTGCCGCGGCTGTTGGCGTCGGAGTACGCGTTGTACGGATGGGTGGTGACGCCCGAGACGGTGTGCGGGTGATCGCCGTGGCACATGCTGACGCAGTTGGCGGTCGCGTAGTTGGGCGAGGCCTTCAGGTTCGCCGCCGTGGTCCAGGACGCGGTGCCCGCGGTGGGCGCGTCGCCGCCGCCGAGCGTGTGCTTGGAGACCTTGGTCACTCCGCCGGTCATGCCGTCGAAGATGGTCTTGTGGCAGGCGCCGCAGCTCGTGCCGCCGGAGACGGGCTCACCGCCGATCGGAGCATCGCCGACGCCGTTGATGTGCAGGCTCAGGTTGACGGTGGTCGCGGTGTAGCCGGTGTGACAGCCGCCGCAGTTCGTGGTCGAGGTCACGCCGTTGTGGCCGCTCGTGGTCGGCGGATACGCATGGCAGTCGCCGCAGGCCGCGTTCGCGCCGTTCCAGGTCCACGACGTCCGTGCGCCCTTGTGAGCGTCGCCCGTCGGCCACTTGGAGCCGTGGCAGTAGGTGGTGCAGGTGGCAGGCGTCGTGCCGGAGCTCTTCACCACGCTGCCCGGGTAGGTGGCGATGGTGGCGAGCGTCACGTCGAGCACCGAGTTCGAGTGCGACGTGCTCGTGTTGTTGGGGTGGCAGTCCGTGCAGAGGAGCGGACGGTAGAGCTGCGCGCCGGCGGTCGGGTTGAGATGGGCGATGTGGTCGCCGACCTTGACGCTCGTGCTCGAGCCCGACGCGTCGACCGGCGGGGCGGAGGCGAAGTTGGCGTCGGTGGTGCCGATGCCGGAATTCGCGACCCGGTTCTGCGTGCCGTGGCAGGAGGTGCAGCTCGTGGTGGGCTGGTCGATGGTGAAGTTGAGGTGGAGCGTCTTGTTGACCGTGGTCGAGGTGTAGCCGGTGTGGCAGCTGCCGCAGGTCGAGTTCTGGGCGTGCGGCGCCGGCGGCGGGATGCCGTGGCAGGTGCCGCAGGCGGCCTGCGTGCCGTTCACGACCGTCCAGTTCGGCGTCTTGTTCGTGCCGCCCAGCGTCGTGCTGCCGTGGCAGATGCTGTTGCTGCACGTGAAGGCCGTCGTGCTCCAGGCGGCGGCGGTCGTGCCGGCGGAGGTGCTCCGGGACGAGAAGATCACCTGCCCGTACGGGTTGGCGGTCGTGCCGTTGGCGTGCGTGGTCGACGTCGGGACGACGTGGCAGTCGCTGCACACCATCGAGGCCGCGCTCAGGGTCGTGCCGGTGAGGTGGGCGACGTGCGCCCCGACGCCACGGGCGGTGGTCGCCGAGCCGGCCCTCGTGTCCGCCGGCGGGGCCGATGCGACCGGATTCGCGCCCGTCGCTCCGGTGCCGCCGGTGCGGGTCGACGTGCCGTGACAGGTCGTGCAGCTCTGGGTCGTGTAGTCGATGACGCCGTTGAGGTGCAGCGTCATGTTCACCGCCGTCTGCGAGTAGCCCGTGTGGCAGCTCGCGCAGGCCGTGCTCTGGACGTGCGGCGCCGGCGGCGGGTTGCCGTGGCAGGTGCCGCAGGCGGCCTGCGTGCCGTCGACCTTCGTCCACTGCGGCTGGGTCACGGTCCCGCCCAGGAGCGACGGCGTGTTGCCGTGGCACCACGTGCTGGAGCAGGTGAACGTCGTCGTGTTGAACGACGGCGAGAGGCCGCCGGTGCGGGTCAGGGTGCCGAAGGTGAGGTCGCGCGCGCTGTTCGAGTGCGTCATGCTGGTCGGCACGGGGTGGCACTCGGAGCAGCCCACCGCCGCGGAGGAGAAGCGGGTCCCCGTGAGGTGCGCGATGTGGGCGCCCACTCCGCGCGCCGTCGTGACGCTGTTCTGGATCGTGTCGACGGGCGGCGCCGCCGCGACCGGGTTCGTGCCGCTCGCGCCGGTCCCGGCGGAGTGGGACGTGCTGCCGTGGCACGAGGTGCAGGTCTGGGCGTTCACGTCCGCCACGCCGTTGATGTGAAGCGTCATGCTGACGGTGGTGGCGGTGTAGCCGGTGTGGCAGTTGCCGCAGTTCGTGCTCGAGGTGACGCCGCTGTGGCCGCTGTTGGCCGGCGGATAGGCGTGGCAGTCGCCGCAGGCGGCGTTGGCGCCGTTCCAGGCCCAGGAGGTGCGGGCGCCCTTGTGCGCGTCACCCGTCGCCCACTTCGCGCCGTGGCAGTAGGTGGTGCAGGTGGCCGGGGTGGTGCCGCTGCTCTTCACCACCGCCGGCGCGATGCCTCCGATGGTGGCCATGGTGACGTCCTGGACGCCGTTGGAGTGCGCGTTGTTGCCCGCGTTGTTCGGGTGGCAGTCGGTGCAGGCGAGCGGCCGGAAGGACTGCGCGCCGGCGGTCGGGTTCACGTGGGAGACGTGCGTGCCGACGCGGACGCCGGAGGTGGTGCCGGCCACGTCGATCGGAGGCGCCGAGGCGAGGTTCGCGTCGACCGTGCCGGTCAGCCCGGCGTTGGCGGCGCGGCCGGCGGTGCCATGGCACGAGGTGCAGGTCTGGGTGCTCACGTCCGCGACGCCGTTGATGTGCAGCGTCATGCTGACGGTCGTGGCCGTGTACCCGGCGTGGCAGTTGCCGCAGTTCGTGGTGGCGGTGACGCCAGCGTGGCCGGCGTTGGCGGGCGGGTAGGCGTGGCAATCGCCGCAGGCGGCGTTGGCGCCGTTCCAGGCCCACGACGTCCGCGCGCCCTTGTGCGCGTCGCCGGTCGCCCACTTCGCGCCGTGGCAGTAGGTGGTGCAGGTCGCCGGCGTCGTGCCGGTGCTCTTCACCACGGCCGGCGCGATGCCGCCGATGGTGGCCATGGTCACGTCCTGGACGCCGTTGGCGTGCGCGGTGTTCCCGGCGTGGTTCGGGTGGCAGTCGGTGCAGGCGAGCGGGCGGAAGCTCTGCGCGCCCGTCGTCGGGTTCACGTGGGAGACGTGCGTGCCGACGCGGACGCCGGTGGTGGTCCCGGCCACGTCGACGGGGGGAGCCGAGGCGAGGTTCGCGTCGACGGTGCCGGTCAGGCCGGTGTTCGCCGCCCGGCCCACGGTGCCGTGGCAGGTCGTGCAGGTCTGGGCGACGTACTGGATCGTGCCGTCGAGGTGCGTGGCGGCGTTCACGGACGTCGCCGTGTAGCCCGTGTGACAGGTGCCGCAGTTCGTGGTGGCGGTGAACCCGGTGTGCGCCGGCGAGGACGGCGGGTCGCCGTGGCACGATCCGCAGGTCGCCTGGGTACCGTCCACCCTCGTCCAGACCGGCGCCGTGGCCGAGCCGCCGAGGAGCTGCGTCGTGCCGCCGTGGCACCAGGTGTTCGAGCAGGTGAAGGACGTCGTGTTGAACGTCGGCGAGAGGCCGCCGGTGCGGGTGAGGTTACCCCAGGCGAGGTCGCGCGCGCCGTTCGCGTGGGTGTTCGTCGTCGGCACGGTGTGGCACTCGGCGCAGGCGACCGCGTTCGCGCTGAGGCGCGTGCTGGTGAGGTGGACGACGTGCGCGCCGACGCCGCGCGCGGTCGTGGCCGAGCCGCCGAGCGTGTCGGCGGGCGGGGACGAGGCGACCGGGTTCGTGCCCGTGGCGCCCGTGCCGCCGCTGCGCGTCGCGGCGCCGTGGCAGGTGGTGCAGCTCTGAGCCGTGTAGTCGATGACGCCGTTGAGGTGCTGCGTCGCGTTCACCGTCGTCTGCGTGTAGCCGGTGTGGCAGCTGCCGCAGGCGGTGTTCTGCACGTGCGGCGCGGGCGGCGGGTTGCCGTGGCAGGTGCCACAGGTCGCCTGCGTGCCGTCCACCTTCGTCCAGATCGGGGTCGTGTTCGTACCGCCGAGGAGCTGCGGCGTGCCGCCGTGGCACCAGGTGTTCGAGCAGGTGAAGGTCGTCGTGTTGAACGAGGGCGAGAGGCCGCCGGTGCGGGTCAGCGCGCCCCAGGCGAGGTCGTGCGTCCCGTTGGCGTGCGTCTGCGAGGTCGGGACGACGTGGCACTCGGCGCAGGGAACCGGCGTCGCGTTGAGGCGCGTGCCGGTGAGGTGCGCGACGTGGGCGCCGACGCCGGGCGAGGTGGTGAGCGAGCTCCGCGCGGCGTCCACCGGCGGTGCCGCCGCGACCGGGTTCGCTCCGCTGTCACCCGTGCCACCGGCGCGGCCGGGCGTGCCGTGGCACGAGGTGCAGGTCATGTTGGCCGCATCGACCACGCCGTTCACGTGCAGGCCGACGTTGACGGTCGTCGCCGTGAAGCCGGTGTGGCAGCTGCCGCAGGCGGTGCTCCCGCTCATGCCGCTGTGGGTCGTGCCGTCCGGCGGCGGGATGCCGTGGCAGGTGCCGCAGGCGGCCTGCGTGCCGTCGAGCTGGGTCCACTTCGGCGCCTTGTTCGTACCGCCGGCCAGGGTGGCGCCGTGGCAGTAGGTGGACGCGCAGGTGTTCGTCACGAAGTCGTAGGCCGGCGCGACGCCGCCCATCCGAGCGAGCGGGCTCCACGAGAACTCGGTCGCGCCGCTCGGGTGCGTGCCGGTGGGCGACGCGTGGCAGTCGGTGCAGGAGCCGGGCACGCCGGTGATGCGCGTGCTGGTGAGGTGCGTCATGTGCGCGCCGACGCCCGGGTAGATGGCGAGCGTGTTGCCCTTGGTGTCCACGGGCGGCGCCGCCGAGATGACCGCCGGCGTGCGGTTCGCGTCGCCGTGGCAGCTGGTGCAGCTCTGGACGGGCTGGATGTAGCCGGTCGCCTTCACCGCGACCGACGCCGACGGCGTGTTGACCGCGTTGCTCGTCACCGTGATGGTGGTGTCGTCGATCCACTCCCACAGCGGCGCGTAGGTGACGGTGACGGCCTGGGTCGCGCCGGCCGCGACGGTGAACGGGGGGGCCGGGCTCCACGAGTAGACGGGACCCTCGCCCACGCCGACGGCCAGCGCCGAGACGGTGAGGGGGCCCGTGCCCGTGTTGATGACGGAGAGCGTGCGCTGGGCGGTGCTGCTCACCGGCACGCCGCCGAAGTCGAGCGGGTTCGGGGAGAGCGCGACCGTCGGCTGCGGCGTGCTGCTGGCGACGCCGGTCACGGGCAGGTTCGTGACGGCGCTGTAGAGGTCGTTGGAGGTGATGGCGATGCAGCCGTTGTCCGTGGCCGCGGCCGTCGGCGCGTAGCGGACGGTGAGGACCTGGCTGCCGCCGGCCGGGATGGTGAACGGGGCGGCGGGCGTGGTCGTGTAGGCCGCGCTCGTGCCGCTGCAGCGGCCGACCGCGCTCACGGTGACGCTGACGTTGCCGACGCTCTGCAGCGTGGTGGTGAGCGACTCGTTGGCGCCGACGGCGATGGCGCCGAAGTCGAGCGCGGCGGGCGCGAGCGCCAGCTTCGGCACCGAGCCGACGAAGAACGCGTTCGTGTAGCCGACCTGGTAGCCGTGGTTCGGCTCCCAGGACGCGATCCACTCGCCCGGCTTGCCGAACGTGGCCGCGCCCGCGTCGTACTGGTTGCCGAACCAGCGGACCTGCCAGGTGTACATGCCCGTCGCGCCGGGAGCGGCGCCGGAGAGCGTGACCGGGAGCGCGGGCCCGCCGCCCATGGTGTTCGGGCCGGTGGTCCGGCCGAGCTCGAGCCCGTTCTGGTCGACGAGCGTCGTGCGGAGCCAGCCGCCCTGGTTGCCGCCGTTCACGGTGACCGTGACCGTCTCGTTCGCGGCGTAGCTCGTCTTGCCGGTCGTGCCCTTGAAGTTGATCTCGTTCCGGGCGGTCGTGCCGTGCACGCCGTGCGAGTGGCAGCCGGCGCAGGTCGGCCCGTTCGCGCTCTGCGGGTGGCAGGCGGCGCACTTCTGGTCGAAGAAGGTGTCGGACGCGAGCGCGCGCGGTGGGGCGATGAGGACCGCCGCCAGCAACGCAGTGGAGAGCAGGGTGGTACAGAGGCGTGCAGCGAAGAGCAGTCGAGGTACACGTCGAGCCACGTCGTCCCCCATCCGGAAATGAGCGCGCCACTTGTCCCGGTGACCCCGCCACGGGAGAGGTGCCGTGCACCCGGGGTCATCGAGCTTCCTGGGCGGGCGCGTAGCAACAGGGATGCCTGCTGCGGATCGCGTGAAGGGGCGAGCCTTTACGATCCGTGCGACCGGATGCCACGCCGGGTGTGAGTGGGGGAGGTTGCGCAATGTCGCCGCATCGTGGGGCATGAGCCCCACGCGCGCCGGCGCGCACCCGGTCACGGGACGCGCCCGACGCGCGCGCGTTCTCGCCCGCGCCGTCCAATGTCTGGATTTCGCGACAGATCCGTCTAGTCACTATTGGTGAATGGGCGAGGACGGAACCGCGGCGCGGGCCCTCACCCCTTCCCTCTCCCGCTCTCGCGGGCGAGGGGGACCGGGGCCCGCGGCCCGTATCGAGGTCGCGGGCCGGATCCACGTTGGTCTGGGCGCACGCGGCTCGAGATCGAGGCGGCGCCCCGGATCTTGGAGGTCGACGGCAGATCCCCCTCCCCCGCGACGGGCGGGGGAGGGTGGGGGAGAGGGCGGGGGTGAAGGGGCTTCGCGCCGGCCTACGCGGCCGCGCCCTGCGCCCTCGGCTGCGGCTTCTTGCCGATGTCCGCGCCGCGGATCTCCGCCAGCATCCGGCGCACCGACTCCGGCATCTCCGCGCCCGCCGCCATCCGGTGCATCTCCTTGCCGAGGTAGCTCTCCTCGATGAGGAGCTTCAGCACGCGCACCATGAAGGCCCGCTTCCAGGGCGACAGCTGGTCGAGGTTCTCGAACTTGTGCTTGAAGAAGTGCCCCGTCGCCCGGTGCAGCTCCCGCTGCATCTCCGGGAGCGTCATCGCGTCCGGCTTCACCACCGGCTCGACCAGGTTGTACTTCCGGTAATCCGTGGTCGCGACCCGCCGCGCCAGCCCCGAGGCCTCGTCCTGGGTGATGTCCGCGTAGGGCCAGGGCGTGATGGCCAGGAAGAAGGCCATGTCCGGCCCGTACCACTTCGCGAGCTCCACCGTCTCCCGGATGGTCGCCACCGTCTCGTCCGGCGTCCCCAGGACGAACGAGGTCTCCGTCACCATGTCGTGCGCGTTGACGAGGTCGATCGCCTTCTTCGACTCCGTCACCTTGATGTCCTTGTGGTACAGGTTCAAGGTCGACTGCCGCGTCGACTCCACGCCCAGGTAGACGTGGGAGACGCCGGCCGCCTTGTACTTCTCGAGAATGGCCTCGTCGCGCAGGATGTCGTCGACCCGCGTCTCCATCAGGATCTCGACCCCGGTTCGCCGCTCGGCGAGCAGGTCCAGGATCTGCTCCCAGCGCGGCCGGCTCGAGGTCGGCGTCTCGTCGGAGAACATGGTGACGCGCACATTGTAGGTGTCGCGCAGGTGCTCCAGCTCCTGCACCACCTTGAGCGGATCGCGCCCCCGCCAGCTCCGCTCCCAGAACTTCTGCTGCGAGCAGAAGGAGCAGCGCTGCCCGCAGCCGCGCGCCGTCGAGGTGATGGCCAGCCGGCCGCCCGGGCTCGGCCGGTACCAGTAGAGCGGCCAGTCCACCAGGTCCCACGCCGGGACGAGCGCGTCGAGGTCCGCCGTCAGCCGCCGCGGCCGGTTCGACACCGGCACCCCATCCTTCCGGTACGAGAGCCCGTCGATCTTCTCCCAGGCTCCCTCGCCCCCTCCCGCCGCGACGGCCCGGATGATCTCCTCCATCGTCCGCTCGCCCTCACCCCGGACGATCAGGTCGACGTCCGGGTCGTCGCGGAGGATCTGCTCCCAGCAGAACGTCGGGTGGACGTTGCCGAGCACCGTCACGATCTCCGGGTTCAGCCGCTTCGCCGTCGCCAGGAGCTCCCGGCAGTCCGGCTCCATGGCGGTGATGGCCCCGGTCGCCACCACGTCCGGCTTCCACTCCTCCATCGTCCGCGCGATGTCCGCGTGCGAGTGGAAGAGGCTCATCGCGTCGTAGATGCGGACCTCCGCTCCCGCCGCCCGGGCGTGCCCCGCCAGGTACACGCAGTTGAGCGGCAGCCACACCCCCGCCGACTCCACGACGCCGGAGTGGTAGGGCGGGGTGACGAGCAGGACGCGGGGGCGGCGAGCCATGCGAGCCTCCGAGGCTGAAAAAGGAAGCGGGGTGGGCTTCGGGAGCACCGAATCCCACCCCGCGGTGTTCTACGTCACGACGTTACCAGGACTCGTTGCCCGTGCCGGACGAGTGCTGGCCGCAGGAGGACTTGAACCCGGTGGGGAACCCGCTCGCGCTGTAGCCGTCCTTCGTCGCGTTCTTGGTCATCTGCGCGAAGTTGGCCGTGCCCAGCTTGTAGCGGGCGGGGGCGTTGGTCGTGACCCACAGACGGCTGATCTTGCCGCCGTGCGGGAGGCGGACGTGACACCCCGTGCAGCTCGCCACCGACGAGCTGTTGCCGTGCTGGCCGCCGATGATGTTGGAGTTGCGGTGCAGGGAGTTCGACGCCGCGTTGTTCATCTGCGGGTGGCAGTTGCGGCAGAAGAGGCCGTTGTTCGTGCCGAGGCCCGTCTCCGAGGTGGCGACCCGGAACAGCGTGCCGCTGTTCGCGCCCGCCACCGTGTACGGCCACGCCTTGTTCGTGCCGGCCAGCATGTAGGTGATGGCCGAGCCGTGCGGACCCTGCGCCGCGGGGGACGCCGCGTCCGTGTTGTGGCAGTCGGAGCAGAGCATCGTCTGCGTGCCGACGTTCGTGTTCCAGGGCGCGATGAGCTGCGACGCCACGAGCGCCTTGGGCGCCGCGTTGCCGGTGTAGCTGGAGAGGCCCGTCACCACCGGGTGGCCCGAGCGGTTCGTCGGGCTGAACTCGGCGGCCACGTCAGTCTCCTGCTGCCCGGAGAGGCCGGTCGCCGTCGGGTACGTCGTGTTGCCGAAGGCGAACGACGAGTGGCACTTGAAGCAGACCTGGTACTCGAGCGTCGCGGTGACGAGGCTCGTGCCGAAGCTCGAGGCCGTCGTCTGCGTGACGCAGGCGTTCGGCAGCGTCGCGCCCGAGGCGCAGGCGGTGGTGGGCAGGGCCGGGTACGTCGTGTAGTTGACGCCGGTCGCGCCCGTCATCGACGGCGGGAGCTGGTTGCGCGTCGAGGTGGCCGTCGTGGCGCGCGCCACCAGGCCCGTCTTCGCCTTGTGCTGGTCGTGGCAGTCGGCGCAGTTCACGTGCCGCTTCGTGCCCGAGAAGGCGCCGTTGTTCCAGGTCGCCGACGCCTCGCTGGCGGTGGCGTGGATCGTGTCGCTCTGCACGCCGCGGTGCGACCCACCGGAGGTGGTGGCGCCGCGCGCGACCGCCGTCGCCAGGTCCTTGCCGGACAGGTTCACGCCGTTCGTGCCGTTGCCGTGGCAGTTGTAGCAGACCAGGTTCGCCGGGGTGGCGCCCGGGGTCAGCGTGCCGGCGAGCAGCGAGCCGAAGTCGGAGGCGTGCGGCCCGACCGTGCCCGAGCCGTTGGCGGCGATCGTGGGCGACCGACCCTCGGCCTGCGAGGCGTGGCACTTCGTGCAGTCACGGCCGAACGCGCCGTTGTCGTGCAGCGTGTACTGCCAGGTGTAGGTGGCGGTGCCGACCGTCTTCGAGGTGAACTGGTGCGCCGTCCCGGCGAAGGCGGTGCCGACTGCCGGGTGCGTCGCGTCGACGGCGAGCTTGTGGCACGAGGTGCAGAGGCCGCCGCTCGTCGCGTCGAAGTCCTTCGACCCGCGGGTGGTCGTGTCGGCCGTCGCGCTCCGGTTGTTGGCGTCGAGGTACGCGTTGTACTGGTGCGTCGTCTGGCCCGAGACGGTGTGCGGGTGGTCGCCGTGGCACATGCTGACGCAGTTGGCGCTCGCGTAGTTGGACGAGGCCTTCAGGTTCGCGCCGGTGGTCCAGGAGGCGGTGCCCGGGGTGGGCGCGTCCGCGCCGCCCAGCGTGTGCTTCGTGACCTTGCTCGACCCGGTCAGCATCGAGTTGACGAGGGTGGAGTGGCACGTACCGCAGGAGGTGCCGCCTGCGATCGGCTCGCCGCCCGCGGGAGCGTCGGCCACGCCGTTGATGTGGAGCGCCAGGTTCACGGTCGTGTTGGTGTAGCCGGTGTGGCAGCCGCCGCAGTTCGTGGCGGAGGTCACGCCGGAGTGCGCGCTCGACGTCGGCGGGTAGGCGTGGCAGTCGCCGCAGGCGGCGGCCGCGCCGTTCCAGGCCCAGCTCGTCCGGGCGCCCTTGTGCGCGTCGCCCGTCGGCCACTTGGAGCCGTGGCAGTAGGTGGTGCACGTGGCGGCGGTCGTGCCGGAGCTCGCGACCTCGCTGCCCGGGTAGGTGGCGATCGTCTGCAGCGTCACGTTGAGCACGCCGTTCGAGTGGCTGGTGTTGCCGGCGTTGTTCGGGTGGCAGTCGGTGCAGACCAGCGCCCGGAAGATCTGGGAGGTCGCCGTCGGGTTCACGTGGGTGACGTGGTTGCCGACCTTGACGCTCGTCGACGAGCCGGAGGCGTCGACCGGCGGCGCCGCGGCCAGGTTCGCGTCCGTGGTGCCGATGCCCGAGTTGGCGACGCGGCTCTGCGTGCCGTGGCAGGAGGTGCAGGTCTGGGCGTTCACGTCGGCCGTGCCGTTGATGTGGAGCGCCTTGTTGACCGTGGTCGCGGTGTAGCCGTTGTGGCAGTTGCCGCAGTTCGTCGCCGCGGTGAAGCCGTTGTGCGCGGTCGAGGTCGGCGGGTCGGCGTGGCAGTCACCGCAGGCCGCGGCGGCGCCGTTCCAGGCCCAGCTGGCGCGCACGCCCTTGTGGGCGTCGCCGGCCGGCCACTTGGCGCCGTGGCAGTAGGTGGTGCAGGTGGCGGCGGTCGTCCCGCTGCTCGGCACCTCGGCACCCGCGATGGTCCCGATCGTCGCCAGCGTCACGTCGACCCGGTTGTTCGAGTGGCTGGTGTTGCCGGCGTTGTTCGGGTGGCAGTCGGTGCAGACGAGCGGGCGGTAGATCTGCGTGCTCAGCGCCGGGTTCACGTGCCCGAGGTGGTCGCCCACCTTGACGCCGGTGCTCGTCCCGGCCGTGTCGAGCGGAGGCGAGGCGGCGAGGTTCGTGTCCACGGTGCCGATCCCGGAGTTCGCGACCCGGTTCTGGGTGCCGTGGCAGGTGGTGCAGGTCATGTTGATGACGTCGGCCGTGCCGTTGATGTGGAGCGTCTTGTTGACGGTCGTGGCGGTGTAGCCGGTGTGGCAGTTGCCGCAGTTCGTCGCCGAGGTGTAGCCGTTGTGCGCCGGCGAGGTGGGCGGATCCGCGTGGCAGTCGCCGCAGGCGGCCGCCGCGCCGTTCCAGGCCCAGGTGGCGCGCGTGCCCTTGTGGGCGTCGCCGGCGGGCCACTTGGCGCCGTGGCAGTAGGTGGTGCAGGTGGCGGCGGTCGTCCCGCTGCTCGCCACCTCGGAGCCCGCGACGGTCGCGATCGTCGCCAGCGTGACGTCCACCACCTTGTTCGAGTGGCTGGTGTTGCCGGCGTTGTTCGGGTGGCAGTCGTTGCAGAGGAGCGGGCGGTAGATCTGCGTGGCCGAGGCCGGGTTCACGTGGCCGAGGTGGTCGCCCACCTTGACGCTCGTGGTGGAGCCGGTCGTGTCGACGGGCGGCGACGAGGCGAGGTTCGTGTCCGCCGTGCCGATGCCCGCGTTGGCGACGCGGTTCAGGGTGCCGTGGCAGGAGGTGCAGGTCATCGCGACGACGTCGGGGGTGCCGTTGATGTGCAGCGCCTGGTTCACGGTCGTGGCGGTGTAACCGGTGTGGCAGTTGCCGCAGTTCGTCGCCGCGGTGAAGCCGTTGTGCGCGGTGGAGGTCGGCGGGTCGGCGTGGCAGTCACCGCAGGTGGCGGCCGGGCCGTTCCAGGCCCAGGAGGCGCGGGAGCCCTTGTGGGCGTCGCCCGCGGGCCACTTGGCGCCGTGGCAGTAGGTGGTGCAGGTGGCGGCCGTGGTCCCGCTGCTCGGCACCTCGGTCGCCGCGATCGTGCCGATGGTCCCGAGCGTCACGTCGATGTGGCTGTTCGAGTGGCTCAGGTTGCCGTCGTTGTTCGGGTGGCAGTCGGTGCAGCGGAGCGGCCGGAAGATCTGGGAGGTCGAGGTCGGGTTCACGTGGCCGACGTGGTCGCCCACCTTGACGCTCGTGGTGGAGCCGGCCGTGTCGACGGGCGGCGAGGCGGTGAGGGTCGCGTCGGGGGTGCCGGTGATCCCGGTGTTGGCCACGCGGTTCGAGTCGCCGTGGCAGGAGGTGCACGTCTGCAGCATGACGTCGATCTGACCGTTCATGTGCAGGCCGGCGTTGACGGTCGTCGGCGTGTAGCTCGTGTGGCAGTTGCCGCAGGGCGTGGACGAGGTGAACCCGTTGTGCGCCGTGGTCGGCGGCGGGATGCCGTGGCACGTCCCGCAGGCGGCCTGGGTCCCGTCGGTCTGGGTCCACTTCGGCGTCTTGAGCGTGCCGCCGGCCAGCGTCGCGCCGTGGCAGTAGTTCGTGCAGGTGTTCGTGACGAAGTCGTAGGACGGCGTCACCTGCGTGCCGGTGCCGCCCTTCGCGAGCGAGCTCCAGAGGAAGAAGACCGTGCCGCTCGGGTGCGACCCGTTGGGCGTCTGGTGGCAGTCGGTGCAGGCGACCGGCACGCCGGTGATGCGCGTGCTGGCGAGGTGGTTCTGGTGCGCGCCGACGCCGGGGACCGCGGTGGCGGTGTTGCCCTTGGTGTCGACGGGCGGCGCCGGCGCGATGTTCGTGTTGGCGCGGGTCGCGTCACCGTGGCAGGTGGTGCAGGTGCCGGCCGAGACGGTGTAGCCGGTCGCGGCCATGTTGAGCACGGCGGCCGGCGTGTTGGAGGCGTTGCTGTTGAAGGTGAGGGTGTTGTCGTCGATCCACGCCCAGAGCGGCGCGTAGGTGATGGTGACCGTCTGGGTGGCGCCGGGGGCGACCGTGAAGGAGCTCGGCGACCAGGTGAAGACCTGGGCCGCGTTCGCGCCGCCCGTCACCGACGTCACGCTGAGCGTCGAGGTGCCGGTGTTGCTGACGCCGACGGTGCGCTGCAGCGAGAGGCCCACCTTCACGTAGCCGAACTGCACCGGGTTCGGCGCGAGCGCGATCATCGGCAGCGTGGGGACGGACGCGACGCCGGTGACGTTCAGGTTCGTCACCGCCGCGGCGGGGTCGTTCGAGCTGATGGCGATGCAGCCGGTGTCGGTGGCGGCGGCCGTCGGCGCGTAGCGAACGGTGAGCGTCTGGCTCGCGCCGGGCGCGATGGTGTACGGCGCGGCGGGCGTGGTGGTGTACGCGGTGCTCGTGCCGGCGCACAGGCCGACGGCGCTCACCGTCATGCTGGCGTTGCCGATGTTCTGGATGCTGGTGGTGAGCGACTTGTTGCCGCCGACCGAGACGGCGCCGAAGTCGAGCGCGGGCGGGGCGAGCGCGATCTTCGCCACCGAGCCGACGTAGAAGGAGTTCGTGTAGCCGATCTGGTAGCCGTGCCCCGGCTGCCAGTCATCGATCCACTCGCCGGGCTTGCCCCATTCCGCCGTGCCGACGTCGTAGGAGTTGCCGAACCAGCGGACCTGCCAGGTGTACATGCCCGGCGTGGTCGGGGCGGGACCGGAGAGCACGGTGGGGACCCCCGGTCCGGCGCCCATCGTGTTCGGCCCGGTGGTGCGGCCGAGCTCGGTGCCGTTCTGGTCGAGGAGCACCGTCCGCAGCCAGCCGGACTGGTAGCCGCCGTTGAGCGTCACCGTCACCAGCTCGCCCGGCGCGTAGATGCTCTTGTCGGTCGTGCCCTTGAAGTTGATGTCGGACTTGGTCGCGTCCGAGTGCGTGCCGTGGGCATGGCAGCCGTTGCACGTGTTGCCGTACGCGCTCGCCGGGTGGCAGGCGGCGCACTGCTGGTCGAAGTAGGCGGGCATCGCCAGCGCGCGCGAGGCGGGCAGGAGGAGCAGGGCAACGGCGAAGAAGGCTGCGGAGAGCAGTCGAAGCACACGATCTCCCACTGCGGCGCCGGCGACGCCGCGGTACGGGGCTGGGTCGGAGCGGTCGGCGGATGTGAGGGGCGTCCGCCGACCGTGCGATACGGGTTTCCGGAAGCCGGACTAGCAACATGGATGCCTGCGGCACATGGCCGCGCATTTCAGCCATTTGCGCGGGACAGGGTCCCAGGATCGCCGGACGTGGGTGGGGGAGGATGCGCATTCATGCCGCACCATGGGTGCTTTCACCCATCGCGCGTCGAACGCACCCGCTGGCGCGATGGCGCGGGTCGAGACGCACCCCCTGAATACACGACGGCCCGCCGGGGGGAGTCGGCGGGCCGTCGCTCGCAGCAGGTCGCCGGGGGTGGGCGGCCTCTCCTGGGAAAGAAGCGCTAGGCGGAAGCGCGGTCGTCGACGTCGACCGGCGTGCCGTCCGTCGGCCAGTCGATCTCGACGGCGAGCGCGTGCAGCTCCTGCTTCAGCTTCTCCTTCGCGCGGATCTCGAGCTGGCGGGCGCGCTCGCGGCTGAAGCCGAAGTGCTCCCCGAGCTCCTTCAAGGTCATCGGCTTGTCGCTCATGACGCGCTGCTCGATGATGTAGCGCTCGCGCTGGTCGAGCCGGGCGAGGGCCTCGCCGATCCGGCCGGTGACCATCGACTGCTCCTGGGCGGAGGACAGCTCGTGATCCTGCGCCGGGCCGTGGCCGGCGACGAAGTCGACGTGCGAGTAGCCGCCGTCGTCCCCCATCGGCGCGTCCAGGGACAGGTCGCGGCCCTCCATCCGCTGCGTCATCTCCTCGACCTCGCCCGGCTTCACCTTCAGCTTCTTGGCGATCTTGGAGGAGTCGGCGCCGTCGGAGTCGAGGCCGTGCTCGACGCTCATCTTGTCGAGCTCGCGCTTGGTGCGGGCGAGCGAGAAGAACAGCTTCCGCTGAGCCTGCGTGGTCCCGAGCTTCACGAGCGACCAGGACTTGAGGATGTAGTTCTGGATGTACGCGCGGATCCACCACACGGCGTACGAGATGAGGCGGATGCCCTTGTCGGGGTCGAACTTCTGGACCGCCTTCATCAGGCCGATGTTGCCCTCCTGGATGAGGTCGGCCATCTTGAAGCCGTAGGAGCGGTACTCGTACGCAACCTTCACCACGAAGCGCAGGTTCGCCGTCACGAGGCGGTGCGCGGCGCGGGTGTCGCCCTTCGCGCGGTACACGCGGGCAAGGCTCTGCTCTTCGTCCACCGTCAGGAGCGGGAACTGATTGATCTCCGAGAGGTAGAGCTCGAGGGAGCTGGCCGCGCTGGGAAGGGTGTCTCGCTTCATCTCGCCTCCGGTCGGCCATCAGGAGCGCCGACGTGGTTCGGTCGCTCCTCGTAGCAACGAGAGTGCCAGGAGGGTCAGATGCAGTTTACCTTGGATATCCGCATGGTTGCGCGCAAGCGGGCGAGCGTGCGATCCCGACGGTGGCTGTAAGAATGACCGGTCAAGGGGCCCGCGACCGTCCCGCCTGGGTTTTTTGCCGGTAAGTTTTTCAACGCGCCCCGTTGCGCCGCTCCGGAGTCGTGCTCAACGTAGTCTGCTTTGGGGCGGGGCGAGCTTCGCGGTTGTGCGGCCGTTACAGGGTGTGGCTCAATTCGGCGACTCGCCCGGTGACCTCCCTTGACCGAAGAGCACCAAGCGCTCGACCGCCCGCCCGAAGCCCTTCGCGACGACAGACCCCCGGAGGCCGAGGTACGAGCCGGCTTTCTTGGGTTCGTCGCCCACGAGATGCGGAACCCGCTCTCGACCGCGCTCTGGAGCGCCGAGCTCCTCGCCCGGCTCGCGCCCGAGGAGCGGGGTGGGGCACGGGGCGAGAAGCTCGCCGGGATGAGCCTCCGTGCGCTGCAGCGGCTCCGCACGCTCATGGAGGACCACTTCCTGGCCGAGCGCCTGGACGTGAGCGGTATCCCGCTGCGCCTCGAGACCGTCCCACTCCGGGACGCGATCGAGGCGGGCGCCGGCAAGGCGGCGGTCGAGCGCCTCGCCGCCGACGTGGGAGACGCCGAGGTCTTGGCGGACCGGTCGGTGCTCGAGCGCTTGCTCGAGGCGCTCCTGGCCGTGAGCGCGAAGGGGTCGCCGGACGTGCGCGTCACGGCCGAGCGCCGCGATGAGGCATGGGCGGTGCTGGTGCAGGGCGCCCCGCCGGTCGCGGACGCGCTCGCGGTGCCGCAGAAGGGATCGCCCTCCGATCCCACCGGACGTGCGCTCGCGCTGCACATGGCCGTCCGCGCTGCGCGGGCGCTGGGGGGTGACCTGCAACCCCTCTCCGATGGCTTCCTGCTCGTACTTCCGGGGGTGCCCGCCCGCCAGCTGGACCCGGCGACGTGACGGCGGCGCGAGGGGTCGATCCGCCCCTCGTCCTGGTCGTGGACGACGACCCGGACATCCTCGAGGCCATCTGCGAGATCCTCGCGGGCGAGGGCTATCGCGTGGCGCGCGCTCGCCATGGCGTCGAGGCGCTGGCCGCCATGGACCGCGAGCGGCCCGCGCTCGTCCTGCTCGACCTCATGATGCCGGTCATGGACGGCGTCGCCTTCTCGGAGGCGATGCGCGGGCGCGAGCGCGACCGCGACGTGCCGATCGTCATCATCTCGGCCGAGGGCAACCCGCAGAAGGCGGCCGGTATCGGCGCGCGCGCCTACCTCTCGAAGCCGTTCGACATCGACGCGCTCCTCGCCGAGGTGGCGGGCATCGCGGCGGGCGCCTGACCGGCGGAGGGCGCGCGCCCCGTTCGTTGACAGGACGCGGCGCGTCCGCTACAAGCTCGCGTTCTTCGGCCCGATCCGGGCCTTCACGGCACGTCCTCCCAAGGCCCCCGCGGCGCTGGGCGGACCACTGCGAGGTCTCCCCATGGCTACAGGCTTGCTCGCGAAGAAGGTCGGCATGACGCAGATCTTCGACGCCCAGGGCGATTGCGTCCCCGTCACCGTGCTCGAGTGCGGTCCCTGCACCGTTGTCCGCCGCAAGACGGCGGCGAAGGACGGCTACGACGCCGTCGTGCTCGGCTACGGGGTGGTCGACGAGAAGCACGCGGCCCGGCTCACCAAGCCCGAGGTCGGCGTCTTCAAGAAGGCGGGCACGCCCATCTTCCGCCACGTGAAGGAGATCCGGGTCAAGGACGCGAAGCTGCTCGGCGAGCTCAAGGCGGGCGACGTCCTCACGGTCGACAAGGTGTTCAAGCCGAACCAGCGCATCGACGTCACCGGCACGACCAAGGGCCGCGGCTTCCAGGGCGTCGTGCGGCGCTGGGGCATGAAGGGCGCGGCGCGCGACAGCTCGACGTCGCACGAGCACCACCGCCACATCGGCGCCGTCGGCCAGCGCAAGACGCCGGGCAAGGTGTGGAAGGGCAAGCACCTCCCCGGCCACATGGGCGTGGAGCAGGTGACGATCCAGAACCTCTTCGTCGCCGGCATCGAGGCGGACAAGAACCTCCTGCTCGTCACCGGCGCCGTGCCGGGCCACGCGGACGCGCTCGTGTTCGTGAACACCGCCGTCAAGGGCCAGCCGAAGGCGAAGCAGAAGCAGGAGGAGCGGCAGCGCGCGAAGCCGAAGGTGTAGCGCGTCGCGGTCCCCCGGTGCGCCTGGCGGCGCTCGTCCTCGTCCTGCTCTCCGCCTCCGACACGCGAGGCGCAGGGAGCGGGCCGTCCGCCGACGTGCCGCCGGCGCCGCAGCTCTCCGCGCCCGGCGCCGAGGTGCCGGAGCCGCGCGTCGAGGCGATGCCGCCCGGCGGCACGCGGCGCGCGGAGCTGTTCCTCGACCTCGCGCTGCGGCGGCACGCGGCCGCCGGCCGCGCCGAGGCGGAGG